>DAITNB010000015.1:0-57878 GCA_036834845.1 bacterium
GCAAGAAGATCAACGCCAATACTGATTCTAAACCTCGGCGCTTTTCAACTAAGAAGCGGACATAGTCCTTCCGTAATTCCGTAATTCCGTACTTCCGTACTTCCGTACTTCCGTACCTCCGTACTTCCGTAATTCCGTACTTCCGTAATTCCGTACTTCCGTACTTCCGTACTTCCGTAATTCCGTAATTCCGCAATTCCGCAATTCCTCCCCGCCCCTTACCTCGCAATAACAACTCTTCCCCAGTAGCCGGGGGCTACTACGCTGTAGATACCGGGGTTCCACGATGCGGTGTTCAGCGTTGCAGGTACGCCGCTACCAACAAGGTTGGCTTCACCAACAACCCTGCCCAGAATGTCTACCACGCGGACAGCGGTGGCTGTACCGGCAGAAATGGCAATGTAGTCTGACGCGGGAACCGGGGAAATGCTCAGCACCTGTTGCTGTTGGGAAAATTCTGATACGCTTGTTGATATGGCGGGGAATCGGACCTTATAACGCTCCCATGTATCTGAGCACCAATGCCCGATTACTTCCATTGTGTCGCCCAGCGGACGCACAATAAGTGCGTCGCCTTCCATGAGTTCGGCGGTGGTAAATATCTCGCCGTCGCCATTGGGATTAAACACCAGTGTTGCCACGGCATCGTGCGTAGAGATGATACGGTTGCCGTTTGTTGGCACCGTCTCGAGATCTACCAACCGTGCTGCTGTGGCACTTGCATTGCCCCCAGACGCCCAATGACTCTTTGTCTCGTAGCGTCCTACCATTTTTTGCAAGGTTTCCCAACATCTGCAGGCCGTGCTGCTTAGGGCGTCTCCCTGCGGTACTCCAAGCATGCGTTGATACGCTCCGATGCTTGTGCATTGCTCTCTTCCCTCTGCTATAAGGTTACGTCCGGGGAAACACTCCGGAGATGGGCCGGGATCTTTCTGGTCCCAGTCGGTTTTACCATGACGGAACATGAACACGAGTTTGCCTTTGCGCATCTCGCTTAAGAGGTCTGTGTAATGCGGACGTCCGGTACGCTGCGACTCGTAAGCACCGAGGTCTACTCTACGTCCAACCAAACGTGGGTTGCCAAGAATGTCTTGCTGACGATGGTTAACGAACTTGTCTATAACACCGGCATTGCGCGCAGCAGAAAAGCCAGAGAGTACAAGGCCATCATCGTCCGTACCAAAGAAGCCATCGGCCCCATTCACGTTATCTGCGTTCTCGAATCGGGGATCTGTCTGCCAAAAACCAAGATCGTAGTCGCGCTCTACAAGACAAGCGGATGTTGCAAAGGATGAGGTATCTGCCTCGTCTTTCTTCAGCGTGATGTGCGCCACAGTGTCGTCTTCGTTCCCGTTCCAGAATATGCTATTCTGAATAAAGCCACCGTTAACAACCACGCTTAAGCCCATGGCGTGATTATTGTCGCCCAATGTGTTCCGCGAAAACGTGGCGTTATTCAGGTAAAGGAAGCTCCGCAACGATTCAATTGCGCCGCCGTGCTTGCCTGCCGTGTTGCCGGCAAACACTGTAGAAACTACCTGAGTAACGCCCTTGCACGAATCAAGCCATAAGGCACCGCCCATGTCTGCAGTGTTGTTCACAAAGTGGCACTGGCCAATAAATGGACCAAACCCTTTGGGATCCACACTGTCGCTCTGAATGTGAATCGCACCACCACCAACTGTGGCTCGGTTACGCTCGAACACGCAATACTCAATGCGAATTCGGCCCACACCCTCGGCGCGGATCGCCGCACCGGACGAGGTGGTTGTATTCTCGCGGAAGTGGCAGTTGAACAACCGTGGTTGGCCCCCTTCAATGCGTAAGGCACAGTTTTGTGCGCCCTGCAGCACAAGTCCGTCTAACCGTGTTGTAGAATCGCATTGCACAGCACGCAGGATAAACTCTCCGCCTTCCGAGGCCAGTATAGAGCGGTTGCGGAACCAATCTCGCTCCTCGCGCAGGGTTTCGCTACCCTCGAAACCACCATAGAAATGGAGTCCGTTCGGCACTGAATACCCCTCGGTAGGGGCTATGTATGTGCCGCGTGCAATCCAAATCTCATCGCCGGGCTTCCATGCATCCAGTCCGCTCTGTAAGCTGCGATAGGCAGTGCCCCAAGTTTGGCCGTCTCCGCCGGGCTCGGCAATGGCAGCAACGTAGAGTGTATCTGCATGCGTGACCATGCCAGAGAATGCGATTAGTGCGAGTAGTAGAAGTGTGCGCATGATGTCCTCAGCGTGTGTGCAGAATGGTGCTAGGCACCCAAGTGGACCTGTGCCGTTGTACAACAAAATAGGCACCTGTTGGTGCATTGCGTAGGTCAACGGGTCTGCCCAATATGTCGAAGGTGAGTGTTTCGTCGGGAACGCCCCCTAACTCGCCATGTTTAGATGGAGGGGGCGTGTGGTTTATACTCGACACGAGTTGTGGTGTGCTCCATATTCCATCGGAAGTAGAGAACACAAACCAGCCGGGCATGATGGCTATGTTATGTACGGGTGCCGCACTCCGCATAGGCGTGGTCTGCAGAACAAACCGCGATGGGTTTATCATAAGTGCCGGACCTTCTTCGCCATTGGATCTTCTACACCAAGCTGCAACGGTGCTTTCGTGCGTGGCAAGTGGCGTAAGCACTTCTACTCCTGGATCAACGGTTCTCCAGGTTGCACCCGCATTGGTAGACACAAACAACGCTGTGCCCATGTTAACGATAATGCCAAAGGGTGTTGTTGTTACGGAACGAAACGTATAACCACGAGCGATGGCAGAATCGGCAACGATTACTCCGCCGAAGAATGGCAATCCATCACTGTCGTACGCATCAACAACAAACTGCACTTCGGGGTCTTCGTCTGTGATGTCTGCCGCTCGAATAAGGAGAACGGTGTCTGACATAACAACCATGCCAACTGGCGCAACACCTGGTATGAGCAGACGCCACGGTGTTTGGGGCTGCTGCCGAACTTCTATTCCGCGGTCGGTATGCATGTACATAGGAGCGGCTTCGCCTAACGCGGGGTTATACGCCACAGCATAACCGGTGCGCCTATTCATCGTGTCGGCACCAGGGTACGCATACACTCCGGTCCACGTACCCAACCACAGGTAGTTGTTTACGGTTGCAAGCATTGTTGGACTCCGCTCTACGCTCCACTCGTTGTCCTTCACGGGTGCCGAAGCCACGGTACTACCCCTTACGGTGGTAAGGGCCGCGGTGTAGGTATACTCTGTATCCTTTCGCCAATGATCCGCAATGGCAACAGTCTCTCCGGATGTTAGGTAGCGCGGACCTCGAGAGCAGCTTCCATCAATCATGGGTTCAACAGACACTTGTTCAACGCCAACAGCATCGAGGAACACGCGGAACCATTCGAGATTCTTTGCAGAACGGTAGATGAGCAGACGGTTTTTAAGCGACACGATATTATCTACACCGGCCACCATTAATTCTGGACCTCTGTACAGCTTTGTTCCGGGTTCGGTAATGTCCATTGTGGTCTCAACTCCGCCCTGCGAAATCCGGGCGGCACGTTTACCACACACCGCTAGGTCTTGAATGCGATCGGCCATCGATGCCAAAGGCCGTACCTCGCCCCCGTAGTCTAAGAACGCTCCATTGTCTGTAAGAAACACAAACGCACTGTCTTCCCCTACTGCACCATAACGCAGATTGCGCAGTGTAGCCATCTCCCAGAAGTCGGGTGCTTGGCTTACCTTTCGCACAACATCGTAAGCAGGGGGCGAACTAAATGGATCGGAGATAATGATGGAGTCGGCACACACCTTGGCCGTTGTGATTCGGTTATTCCGCGCGGTTGGCGCTTGCAGTATGGTGGCAATAGCGCCACTATAGTTTATCACATACAGAAACATCACCTCGTCCTCTGCAGATGCCGAGAACAACATTCCTGTTTTGCTCGCACCAAGGAACCTGCCACGGACATTCAGTTGCACGCTGTCTTGCCACTCAAATCGTGTAGGATGCGTGCGAAACAACCACCACGCGGTATCGGTGGGCATCCTTCGTTGCGCAACAGCCCAACATTGAGTGTTCTCCACCTTGGCAATGTTTGCCGGCGAGCACTGATACAGTTCGGGGTAGTGTTCCCACGCATTATTCCCCGTTAGTCTGTAGAGCACCACCCCATCGATAAGCCATGTTTCCTTTTCAGAAACAACGCGCAAACCGCTGGTGAAGCCCGTGAGAATAGGCAAACGCTGCACCTCCTGCGCTCGGGCAGAAAATATGCTCCCAACCACCAGGAGCAGGATGCAGTGAAGAAACGAAGAGGCCTTCAACAAGCGGGTATGTTTTTCGGTGACAAATGAAAGGGGGCACACCGAATTTCGGAATGCCCCCTAATAACATGTTTTCGAAGGTAAGGTTACGCGGAAACGCGTGTTGCCTTGCGTGGGGCACGTTTTGCAACGGGCTCCGGTTCTTCTGCTACGGTTGGAATGATGGCGTCGGGTCCGAAGATGTTTCCAACATCGGAAGCCACAAGCATCTCCTGATAGGTACGCAAACCGGTACCAGCAGGGATTAGCTGACCCAAGATGATGTTTTCCTTCAGGCCCAACAAGCGGTCTACCTTGGCGGCCGCGGAAGCGTCTGAAAGTACGCGAGTTGTTTCTTGGAACGATGCGGCAGACAACCACGATTCCGTTGTAAGCGATGCTTGCGTGATACCGAGGAGAAGGGGCTCGCCAATTGCCGGCTCTGCAGCCCTGCTCTTAACGGTTTCTTTCTCCTTCTTCTTGAGTTCAACATTGATCTCGCGAAGAACCTTTTTGTCGACAATCGCTCCAAGCTTAAGCTTCGAATCGCCCTTGTCTGTTACGATTACACATCCGCGCAGACGCTCGTTTTCGTCGTTGAAGCGGATACGGTCAATCTGGTCGCCTTCCAAGAAGGAAGCGTCTCCGGAATCGGTTACGCGGACCTTTTGAAGCATCTGACGCACAATTACTTCGATGTGTTTGTCATTGATCTTCACACCCTGCATGCGGTACACTTCTTGGATTTCGTTTACGAGGTACGCTTGTACTTCGTTGATACCCTTGATGTGGAGAATGTCGTGCGGGTTAATAGCACCTTCTGTTAGGCGGTCTCCGGCGCGAACCAGATCGCCTTCTTGAACAAGAACGTGACGTCCAATTGGCACCGAGTATTCTCTGCGGAGTTCACCATCGAGAGACGTAACGGAGATTACACGGGAACCGCGCTTTGGCTTGTCGATGGCAACGATACCATCGATCTCGGTTACGGCGGCAGGCGCCTGTGGTGCACGTGCTTCGAAAAGTTCGGTAACACGTGGCAGACCACCCGTAATGTCGCGCAAACGGCCCAAATCGCGTGGCATCTTTACAAGCTTGGAGCCAACAGTTACTACTTCACCATCATCTACAACGATTTGAGCGCGAGATGGAATGATGTAGGATTGCATCGAGATTCCGTCATCGTCAACGATTTCGATTGCCGGACTCTTCGTACGGTCGCGCGAGTCGATAACAATCTTCGTTGTGTGACCCGTTTGTTCGTCGATGGCTTCTTTAAACGTAAGGTTCGGAACAAGGTCGCGGTAGCGTACACGTCCGGCCTTTTCTGTGATAATCACAGAGTTGTACGGATCCCAATCATAGAGCATGTCGCCCTTCTTCACAATCTGACCTTCCGTTACGCGGAGTTCAGCGCCGTACACTACGTCGTACTTCGTTACAACACGGTTCGAGCCCGGCTCTACAATGTTGATCACGCCTGCGCGAGACACAACAACGTTGATGTCTTCGGAATCGCCCGGATATGTTACCAAACGAATTCCGTCGAACTGCACTGCACCGTCGAACTTGGCCACTACGGCGCTTTGCGACATGGAGAGCGAAGCAGTACCACCGGTGTGGAACGTACGAAGTGTAAGCTGTGTACCCGGCTCGCCGATAGACTGCGATGCAATGGTGCCCACTGCTTCGCCGGTATCTACAAGCTGATTCGTAGCCATGTTTCTGCCGTAGCAGCGTGCGCACACGCCTCTGCGCGATTCGCACGTAAGTACAGAGCGGATCGTAACGGCTTCGATTGGACTGCGCTCGATCTTGTCTGCTACTTCTTCGTCGATAATCGAACCCTTTGTGCAGTACACTTCGTTGGTAAGTGGGTCTACCACATCCATAAGAGATGTTCGGCCAAGGATACGCTCCTTCAATGGCTCCTTCACTTCTTCGCCATCCTTCAGGGCCTTCATCTCTACGCCACGGATGGTGCCGCAGTCATCGTCGGAAATCACCACGTCCTGAGCTACGTCGTGCAAACGACGTGTTAGGTAGCCGGCGTCGGCTGTTTTGAGAGCGGTATCTGCCAGACCCTTACGAGCACCGTGTGTGGAGATGAAATACTCGAGGATTGTAAGGCCTTCTTTGAAGTTCGAAATGATCGGGTTTTCGATCAATTCGGCCGAAGACGCGGCAGCGGTCTTTTGTGGCTTAGCCATCAATCCGCGCATACCGGCAAGCTGACGGATCTGCTCTTTCGAACCCCGAGCTTGCGAGTCGAGCATCATGAAGAAGGTGTTGAACCCGTCTAAGTTCGATGCAAGCTCGTTGTAGAGTTTATCTGCAACGCGGTTGGTTGCCGTAGACCATGTGTCGATGATCTTGTTGTACCGCTCACCTTCGGTGATAACACCGGAGTGATAGTAGTCCTCGATCTTATCTACTTCTTTCTGTGCGCGGTCTATGATGGTTGTTTTTTCCGCAGGAACTACAACGTCTGCAATCGACACAGACAAACCACCACGTGTGGCCGTGATAAAGCCGGTTTCCTTCAGCTTGTCCAAGAACTCAACGGTCTTAGCCAACCCTGCCTTGCGGAAACAGTCGGCAATTACCTGACGCAGACGCTTCTTACCAAGCATCTCGTTCATATAGCCAAGTTCGAATGGCACAATGCGGTTAAAGATAACGCGGCCTGCCGTTGTATCAACATAGGCACCATCAATGCGCACCTTAATCTTGGCGTGCATGTCTACCCTACCGGTGTTGTAGGCAATAACCACTTCGTCGAACCCGGAGAAGATTTTGCCTTCGCCCTTAAGTCCGTTGCGTGCCTTTGTTAGGTAGTAAACACCCAAAACCATGTCTTGAGATGGAACGGCAATTGGTTCGCCGTTCTGGGTGTGCATGATGTTGTGCGCAGAAAGAATCAGCAGAAGCGCTTCGAGTTGTGCTTCATGGCTTAGCGGAACGTGTACAGCCATTTGGTCGCCGTCGAAGTCGGCATTGAACGCCGTTGTTACCAATGGGTGCAACTGGATTGCCTTGCCTTCGATAAGCTTTGGCTGAAACGCCTGAATACCAAGTCGGTGAAGAGTTGGAGCGCGGTTAAGGAGCACCGGATGTCCGTCGATCACCGTATCAAGAATGTCCCACACTTCTGTGGTTTTCTTTTCTACTTGCTTCTTGGCGCTTTTTACTGTTTTGCAGTGGCCACGCTCGATAAGCTTACGGATGATAAGGGGCTTAAACAGCTCAACAGCCATTTCCTTTGGCAAGCCGCACTCGTAAAGCTTGAGCTCGGGTCCCACAACGATAACAGACCTACCGGAGTAGTCTACGCGCTTACCGAGAAGGTTCTGACGGAACCTGCCTGTTTTGCCTTTGAGTGTATCGGCAAGCGACTTCAGAGCGCGCTGCGATTCGCTGCGAATTGCTCTCCGTGAGTTATCGAACAACGCATCAACTGCCTCTTGGAGCATCCGCTTTTCGTTACGAAGAATAACTTCGGGCGCCTTGATGTCGATAAGACGCTTGAGACGGTTGTTGCGGATGATAACGCGGCGATACAAGTCGTTCAAGTCCGACGTTGCAAAACGTCCACCTTCCAATGGTACCAGCGGACGAAGGTCCGGCGGAATCACAGGAATAATGTCGAGAACCATCCATTCCGGACGATTTGGCTCCTTGAACTCGCTTGTTCTGAATGCATCAAGAATGCGCAGACGCTTAAGAACATCGGCCTTCTTGGCTTGCGACATGTCTTCCTTGGCTACTTCGCGCAAACGGAAGTAGTCTTCATCGGCGTCTACGCGGCTGAGGAGTTCTTTCACTGCCTCGCCCCCTATCAACGCGATAAATTTGCGAGGATCATCGTCGTCCATGTTGCGTTCTTCCGGACGCAGGTTTGCAAGGACCTCCAGATACTGCTCCTCTGTGAGCAAGTCCTTCGGCTGCAATCCTGTAGATCCCGGCTGAATAACAACGTAGGACTCGTAATACACAATACGCTCTACGTCCTTCGTGGGCATGCCAATTACGCCCGAGATTTTGCTCGGAAGCGAACGAAGGAACCAGATGTGCACAACGGGCACAGCCAACATGATATGGCCCATGCGCTCGCGGCGAACGCTTTTCTGCGTTACCTCTACGCCGCACCGGTCGCACACGATACCCTTGTAGCGGATGCGCTTGTATTTACCGCACGCGCATTCCCAGTCTCGGATTGGACCAAAGATCTTTTCGCAGAAAAGACCATCCTTTTCCGGACGGAAGGAGCGGTAGTTGATCGTCTCCGGCTTGGTAACCTCACCGTGAGAGCGATTGAGAATGTCATCCGGCGAGGAAATGCGGATCGTAATCTGCGAATAACCACGCTTGGGGATGTTATGGAACTGCATCGTAACTCCGACGAAAAATTCCTGTTCAGTTAGGGGAATTAAACGTTATGCTCAGTCGAGCTTAACGTCTAAGCAAAGACCCTGCAGCTCGCGAACGAGCACGTTGAAGGATTCCGGTATGCTCGGAACCGGGAGATTCTCGCCCTTGACGAGAGACTCGTACATTTTTGCACGACCCTGCACATCGTCGGACTTGAGTGTGATCATCTCTTGAAGTGTATGCGCTGCGCCGTATGCCTCCAGCGCCCACACTTCCATCTCGCCAAGACGCTGACCACCAAACTGCGCCTTTCCACCCAGCGGCTGCTGTGTGATAAGCGAGTATGGCCCGATGGACCGTGCGTGGATCTTGTCTTCGACAAGGTGAGAGAGTTTCATCATGTAGATCACGCCAACGGTAACCTCGTTTTGGAAGGCCTCGCCGGTGCGCCCGTCATACAGCACAGTTTTGCCAGTGCGGGGTAATCCGGCCTGGGCAAGATAATCGCCCACCTGACCCCACGTTGCACCGTCGAAAATTGGCGTTGCAAAGTGAACGCCAAGCTTGCGAGCGGCCCAACCAAGTGCGGTTTCGTAAAGCTGACCCAGGTTCATACGCGATGGCACACCGAGTGGGTTTAGCACAAGGTCTACCGGACTTCCATCCGGCAGGAACGGCATGTCTTCGATTGGAACGATCTTCGATACGATGCCCTTATTGCCGTGGCGTCCGGCCATCTTGTCGCCAACCTGAAGCTTGCGCTTCTTGGCAACATATACCTTAGACATTTGAAGAATGCCCGGCTGCAGTTCGTCTCCGGCAGCAATCTTGTTGCGCTCGATACGGCCATCGGCCATAATGTCTGCACGGCGGTGTTCGTAGTTCTCCAGCAGCTTGCGGAGAAGTTTCATTGTCTTCTTCTCTGCAACCCAGTCTTGTTCTACATTCACAGAGTGCGGAAGGAATGTTCCGGCCTCGAACTTCGCTGCAAACTCTTTCGCCGAAAGCTTAGCGCCGCTGCGGAAGATTGTTGTGTCGTTCGACGAGCGGATGCCCAAACTTGTTTCGCCTTCGAGAAGCTGACCAATGCGCTCTACACAGTCGATATCCAGAGTGCGCAGCGCCTGTTGTTCGCGCTTAGTGATAAGGTCCTGACGCTTCTTTTCTTCCAGACGGAACTCGCTATCGGATGTAAGCACCCTACGAGCGAAGAGTTTGGTGTTAATTACCGTACCCTTAAGTCCGGGAGGTGCCTTCAGCGAAACGTCCTTTACGTCTCCGGCCTTGTCGCCGAAGATCGCACGGAGAAGTTTCTCTTCCGGTGTTGGATCTGTTTCGCCCTTCGGCGTAATCTTACCAATAAGGATGTCGCCTTCGCGAACCTTGGCTCCGATGCGCACAATACCGCGCTCGTCCAGGTCCTTGGTAGCTTCTTCGCTTACGTTTGGAATTTCACGAGTGAACTCTTCTTCGCCGCGCTTGGTATCGCGAACCTGCAGAGTGTACTCTTCGATGTGTATCGAAGTAAACACATCTTCTGCTACCATTCGTTCGCTGATAACAATAGCGTCTTCGAAGTTGTAACCGCGCCATGGCATAAACGCCACCATCACATTGCGGCCAAGGGCAAGTTCGCCCATGTCTGTAGATGCACCATCGATAAGGGGCTGACCCTTTTTCACACGCTGTCCGGTTTGAACAATCGGGTGCTGGTTGATGCACGTGTCTTGGTTAGTGCGGTAGAACTTGTGAAGGTTGTATGTAATGGTGCGGTCGTTCTCGAACGAGATCAACTTCTCGTCGCCGGTACGCTTGTCATCGTACTTTACACGCACAAAATCTGCGCATACGTATTCTACCACGCCATCGTCTTCTGCCAACACCATTGCACGAGAGTCGCGCGCAACGCGTGCTTCCATGCCGGTACCAACAACAGGAGCTTCAGGGCGCAGCAGCGGCACACCTTGGCGTTGCATGTTCGAACCCATGAGTGCACGGTTAGCATCATCGTGTTCGAGAAACGGAATAAGCGAGGCGGCAGGTGATGTAATCTGGTCTGTTGAAACTTCCATGAAGTTCACCTCTGTTGGGTGAACCACCTTGTAGTCTCCACTGAGACGCGCCTTTACGGTTTCGCCTAGAATCTTACCCTTTGCATCGGTAGCAGTAGAAGCTGGAATGATAATCATTCCCTCTTCTTTGTCTGCCGGCAAGAATTCGATTTCTTCTGTTGCAATACCGTTTACCACCTTGCGGTATGGCGTTTCGATGAAGCCGAACTTGTTTACGCGAGCATGGATAGCAAGCGAGGAGATAAGACCAATGTTTGGACCTTCGGGAGTTTCGATCGGACAAAGTCGACCGTAGTGCGTGTAGTGAACGTCGCGTACCTCGAAGCCTGCGCGCTCGCGTGTAAGACCACCAGGACCAAGTGCAGATGTTCTGCGCTTGTGGGTGATCTCCGAAAGCGGATTGGTTTGATCCATGAACTGCGACAACTGGTTTGTGCCGAAGAACTGGTTGATAACACTCGTTATGGTACGTGCATTTACAAGTTCGCTTGGTGTGATGTTCTCGCTATCGCGAACGCTTAGGCGTTCCTTGATTGTGCGAGCCATCCGTGTTAGACCAAGGTTGAACGTTGCTTCGAGCTGCTCGCCCACCGTGCGAACCCTACGGTTGGCAAGGTGGTCGATATCATCTACCGGAACCTTCGCGTCGCGTACGTCGATGAGGTACTTTACGATACACACAATGTCATCCACGGTTAGCGTGGTTACATCAAGTGGTACCGTCATACCCAACTTCTCGTTAATGCGATAACGTCCTACCACGCCCAAGTCATAGCGTTTGGGATTGAAGAACAGCTTCTCGAGTAAGCCCCATGCCGTGTCTAGGTCCGGTGGATCGCTTGAGCGGAGCTGACGGTAGATGGTTTCGAGAGCATCTTCGCGGGTGCGCGAGGTGTCCTTGGCCAGGGTTTTGGCGATGATGGGCTCGTCGTTCGTGTTTTCGTATTTGTACACACGGATCGACTCAACATCCGCCCCCTGAAGCGCCTTGATAAGGGCTTCGTCTACGATAAGGTCGCGCTGAGCGATGATCTCACCTGTAGACATGTCTACAGAGTCTGCTGCAATTCTTCGTCCGAGATATTCATCGGTGAGTTCTTTCACCGGAACATCCATCGTAAGGTCGAAAAGATTCAGCAAGTCTTCATCGCTCGAGTACCCAAGCGCGCGCAGGAGCGTTGTTACCGGGAACTTCTTCTTGCGGTCGATATACGCATACATCACATCATGGATGTCGGTAGTAAACTCTACCCACGAACCCTTGAATGGGATAATACGCGCCGAGAAAATTTTTGTACCGTTGGGGTGCACTGCTTCATCGAAGAAGCAGCCCGGAGAGCGGTGCAACTGAGCCACTACAACACGTTCTGCACCATTGATGATGAACGTGCCTCGAGGCGTCATCGCGGGGATTTGGCCAAGATATACCTCTTGGTCGATCGCCTCGATGTAGTCTTCCGAGCTGGGGTCTGCCTTCGACGAAAGTCGAAGTTTCGCCTTCAGCGTCTTGGCGTAAGTGAGCTCGCGCTCACGGCACTCCTCTTCGGAGTATTTGGGCTTCTCAACAAAGTACTCGAGGAAACTCAGCTCGTAAACGCCGGAGTTGTCCTCGATCGGGAAGTTGCTCTCGAATGCACGCTGCAAGCCAATGTAGCGGCGTTCCGAGGGGTTAACATCTTCCTGATGGAAGTCGTGAAAAGAATCGATCTGAATGCCGAGGAGGTCGGGGTAGGTAGATTCCGATTCGATTGTCCCGAACGATACACGCTCGCGAAGACGAGGAAGAGGAATCTGGTACAACGACGTGTCCAGGATTGATCCATTCATGGAGGGAGCTCCCGAATGCTGTAGAAAAGTAGAAACTGTCGGAAAAAGACGGCCGCAACAGGTGTACTACCGCGCGGTCTGTCTTGGTTCGAAAGGTCCTATCACCATGTTGTTGGTAAGACAACAACGCCCGAGACGGCACAAAAGACCGTCTCGGGGTTGCTGACAGGAGAATTCAATTACTTCAGAGTAACCTTTGCGCCGGCTTCTTCGAGCTTCTTCTTGAGAGCTTCTGCGTCTGCCTTTGGAGCTGCTTCCTTTACGATCTTCGGAGCGCCTTCTACAAGGTCCTTTGCTTCCTTCAGACCCAAGCCGGTTACTTCGCGAACAACCTTGATAACGTTGAGCTTCTGAGCTCCACCGTCTGTGAGTTCTACGTCGAATTCCGTCTTTTCTTCTACTGCGGCAGCGGCGGCACCCGGTGCAGCAGCCATCATCATTGGAGCAGCAGCAGTTACACCGAACTTGTCTTCGAGTGCCTTCTTAAGGTCGGCAGCTTCTACAAGTGTTAGGTTACCAATCTTTTCTACGAGTTCTTCTACGATTGCGGACATTAGTGTCTCCACGTTGAATGAGAGTTTTTCGAATTTGTTGTTTTGAAGAAGTGTTGGCTTACGCCGCCTTCTTCTTAGCTACTTCTTCTACGAGAGCGGCCACATCGCGCATAACGGCATTGATGCTACCCACGATACCAGAAATTGGTGCGTGGATGCTGCCGATCATTGCGGAGATGAGGTCTTCGCGTGTTGGAAGTTCGGATACTTGCTTAAGCTGTGAGCCATCGAAGATTTGACCTTCGACCACTGCGATCTTGAGCTTGGGCTTTTCGCCCTTCTCGAAGAACTGACGGATGATCTTGGCTGGAGCGATCGGATCGGCTCCACCAAAAATCACTGCCGTCTGTCCGGCGAGCTTTGTGTCTTCGATCTCGTAACCACCAACCTCTGCAAGGGCACGTAGGATAAGGGTGTTCTTTGCCACCTTCATCGTTACGTCCTTCTTGCGAAGCTCGCCACGAAACGCTTGGTCCGTAGCTACGCTCATGCCGGTGAAGTCCACGAAATAGAGACTCGATGCTCCACGGAGTTTCTCCGTTAGTTCTGCAACGACGGCTCGTTTTTGTTCTTTCGTGATCATACGTGTTGTGATAGTGTGTTTGCCAACGTTTCAACACGCCGCAAAGCGTGTTAGAAGCTGAAACGCCGGCGAGGCGTAATAGTCTGTGTGAATTAGGAGTCGGCACCCATCGAGTGCTCGTCTACATGCACCGCCGGACCCATCGTAGAAGAGAACGAAATGCTCTTTACGTATTTGCCCTTTGCAGACGATGGCTTAGCGCGCAGAACCGTACCAACAAACATTTGTACGTTTTCTACAAGCTTGTCTGTACCAAACGAGCACTTGCCTACGGATGCATGAATGTTTCCGGCCTTGTCTACCCGGAATTCGATCTTACCGGCCTTTACCTCGGCAACGGCCTTTGCTACGTCGAACGTAACAGTTCCGCTCTTTGGGTTCGGCATCAGACCGCGTGGACCAAGCACACGACCCAACTTGCCAACCTCGCCCATCACGTCGGGCGTGGCAATGATGATGTCGATATCTGCCCAGCCCCCTTGCAACTTCTCGATGTACTCTGTAAAACCGGCATAGTCTGCGCCGGCATCAAGGGCCTCTTTGTCCTTCGGACCCTTAGCAACTACCAGCACACGTACACTTTTACCTGTACCGTGTGGCAACGCCACTGTTCCGCGAACCAATTGGTCTGCCTTGCGTGGGTCTACGCCTAGGTTCATTGCTACATCGAAAGACTCGTCGAACTTGGCCGTAGCAGATTGCTTTACGAGTTCAACGGCCTTCTTAAAATCGTACTGCTGATTGCGATCGATGGCGGCAGCAGCTTTTTTGTATCGTTTCCCGAGTGCCATGGGATGTTCCTTCTGTGTTGTGCGAGCGGCTCCCGATAGGGAAACCTCCAACAGTGGTAGATTTCGTTAGTAGTTAGGTAGGAAAGGGGGCTTACCCTTCCACGGTGATTCCCATCGAGCGTGCCGTTCCGGCAATCATGCTGATGGCGGCATCTTCGCTGTGGCAGTTCAAATCCTGCATCTTAATCTTCGCGATTTCTGCGAGCTGGGCGCGTGTAACCTTGCCCACCTTGTCGCGATGCGGAACTGCAGAACCCTTCGGCAATCCGGCTGCCTTTACCAGCAACACGGCTGCAGGCGGAGACTTGATTTCGAAGGTGAAGCTCTTGTCGCTAAAAAACGTAACAAGAACCGGCAGAATCATGCCCGGCTGCTTTGCAGACTTTGCATTAAACTGCTTAACGAACTCCATACCGGCCAAACCACGCTGACCGAAGGCCGGGCCTACCGGCGGCGCCATTGTAGCTTCGCCCGCTTTGAGCTGAAGCTTGAATGTGCCCATGACTTTTTTTGCCATGTTAAAATTCCTTTCGTGGTCTGCGGCGGATTGCTATCCGCCTCCCACTCTGTGTGTTAATGATTTTCGAGTTCAACCTGACCAAAGTCGAGTTCGATGGGAGTTTTTCTCCCAAGGATTCCAACTTCAACCTTCAACTTTTGCTTTTCTACGTTTACTTCTTTCACGGTGCCATTGAAGTTCGCAAATGGTCCGTCTATCACTTTCACCGGATCTCCCTCGCGGAACGAGGTTTCTACCGTGGTGATATCCTTGCGCTCTTCTACTCTGCCGAGGATGCGATCTACTTCGTCCTTCTGCAGTGCTTGTGGCTCTGTTTTCGTTCCAACAAAACTCACGATAGAAGGCAGAGAAAGGATAACCTCTTTCAGGCGCTTGTCGAGCGAAAGCTCCACAAGGATGTAGCCCGGCAGGAAGTTCTTCACCTTTGTTCTCCGCTTTCCGTTACGCACTTCGTAGACGGTTTCCATCGGAATCACGATGCTACGCACACGGTTCTCCAGCCCGAGACGTTGCATCTCGAGTTCGATGGCGGACTTAACCTTGGCCTCGTGTCCGGTGAACGTCCGTAGCGCGTACCACTTCGGTTCAATCGTCTGTTGTTGTGCTGCGTCGAGCATTGTATGGTCCCGGTTCAGTATATCACCTGCATGAGCTGAGTCATGCCTTGGTCAATAACGAACACGATTGCAGAAATGATAAGGCAGGTTACCACTACAACAATTGTGCTCTCTTGCAACTGCTCACGTGTGGGCCAAGAGACCTTTTTCATCTCCTTGTTCACATCCGTGAAAAACTGCCGAACTGTCTCAATCATCTACGCATCTCCGATGCAGTGAATGTTTCTTTTTGCACGGGCGGCAGGATTCGAACCCGCGGCCTGCGGTTTTGGAGACCGCTGCTCTACCAGCTGAGCTACACCCGTATTCTTCCGAGCTGATGACCGGGATTGAACCGGTGACCTCCACCTTACCAAGGTGGTGCTCTACCAACTGAGCTACATCAGCAGACCAACGATTGGAGACACCAAAGCCCATCGGCGATCTGCCCCTTAGGGCCTACCACGTCAGGGTCTGATTCTTCGAGCGGGAGACGAGACTCGAACTCGCGACCAACAGCTTGGAAGGCTGTGACTCTACCAACTGAGTTACTCCCGCAAGACGGTGGGCAGAGAAGGATTCGAACCTCCGTAGGCGTTTGCCAGCAGATTTACAGTCTGCCCTCGTTGGCCACTTGAGTATCTGCCCGTTTTGTCAGAGCCGACAAAGTTAGGGGGCGGGAGGGGTAATTCCAAACGGAGGGTCTGGGAATGCCGGAATGCCGGGACAGCGCCGGGACAGCGCCGGGACAACGCCGGGACAGCGCCGGGACAACGCCCGGCGGATTTGGGGTGGGTTTATTCTACCATCGCCCGGAACTGATCAAAGAGGTAGTCGGAATCATGCGGACCCGGGCTGGCTTCCGGGTGGTACTGCACGGCAAAGGCAGACGCATCTGCTACGGCAATGCCGGCGCAGGTGTTGTCGTTAAGGTTCACGTGCGTCATTTCTACGTTTGCCGGCAGCGTGGCGGGGTCCACGGCAAAGCCGTGATTTTGCGACGTAATCTCGATGCTTCCTGTTTTGAGGTTTTTTACGGGGTGATTTGCACCTCGGTGCCCAAACTTCAGCTTGTAGGTTGACGCGCCCACGGCGAGGGCAAGAATCTGATGACCAAGGCAAATCCCAAAGATGGGCTTCTTGCCCACAAGCCCCTTAACGGTTTCGATTGCCGTGGTAACTGCGGCGGGATCGCCGGGTCCGTTGCTTAAGAACACGCCATCGGGGTTGTGCGCTAACACCTCGTCTACAGAGGCGGCGGCCGGCAACACGGTAACCGAAAAACCATGATGCACAAGTCTTCGCAGGATGTTTCGCTTTATTCCAAAGTCCAGCGCCACAATGTGTGGCCGTGTGCCACTTCCGCGCACTTCCGGACGGTAGTCCCATTCGGTATCTGTGGCTTCGTTAACGCGATAGGGGGCCTGTGTGGTTACCAAGGGTGTTAGGTTGAGTCCACTCATGGACGGAATGCTACGCGCCTTTTCTACCAATTCTGCGCCGCGTACATTCTCTCCATGGGCAATCACGCAGCGCATAGCCCCCTCAGAACGCAGGATGCGAACAATCTTGCGGGTGTCTACACCCTCTATTCCAGCCACGCCGGCTTCTTCCATGTAGGAGGCCAGCGAGCGGTTGGCGCGGTAATTAGAAACAACGGGCGACAGTTCGTGAACAACGATGCCCGACGCTTGGATTCGGTCGGACTCTACATCCTCGGGGTTAACGCCATAGTTCCCAATGTGTGGGTATGTAAACGTCACTATCTGACCACTATACGAGGGGTCGGTAAGAACCTCCTGGTACCCCGTCATGGCCGTGTTAAACACCAATTCGCCAGTGCATTCGGCACCAATTGCCCCAATGGCTTCGCCTTCTATGGTTATACCGTTTTCGAGGGCGAGTACTGCCTTTAACCGTGCCATTGAGTGCCTTGTGATTACCTGTACGAAAAGTGCGTGCGAAAATACCCTTTGTGCACTATTTTCCGTGTTAGGAGGTATGCCTTCAGCACAACCGTCGCACACAAACACGGTGAAACTGCCGGACATCGAGAGTCCGGTGCACCTTTGTCTCTAAATTCCAAGGTGCTTATTCTTAATCAGTCGTACGAACCGATAAGCGTTTGTTCGACAAAAAAGGCACTTCTACTTCTCTATCTCTTCAAAGCCGAAATCGTAGAAGAGCGAGCTGGTTCACTCGTGAGATCTGTGCGAGAGCGATTCCCGTTTCCGTCTGTGATACGCCTTTCTGCCTACCTACGGGTTCCGTTCAAGAAAATCGAACTGTCGCGCAAGAACATACTTCGCAGAGACGGTTATCGCTGTCAGTACTGTGGCAGCAGTTCTCCACCACTCACTATAGACCACGTTATTCCTCGGTCGAGGGGTGGTGCAGACACGTGGGAGAACCTTACGTGTGCGTGCGTAAAGTGCAACAACAAAAAGGGCAACCGAACGCCAGACGAGGCGCGCATGCGGCTTCTGTCTGTTCCCAAGAAACCGCATCACGTTTTGTTCCTCAAGCATTACCTCGGCAAGGTAGATGCCACGTGGCGTCCGTACCTGTTTATGGACTAGGTAGGAGACTATTGCACTTTTACGCTCTGTATTAATCCCCGAGACGGCACCTTCATCACGATGATCACTGCACCCGTGGGCAAATCTTCCACGTCAATTGCCAGTTGCGCTGGCACCGAGCCACGCCACAAGGGGCGTAGCAAATCTCCACGCACATTATAGGCCCCTAGCTCTACGTTGGCACCTGAACCGACGATGTCTATGGCAAAGGAATTCGCGGTTCGAACGACACTCATCCGTGGTTTACTCTGATCAAGTGGAGGCGAATCTTTACTGATGAGCGAGCGCTTGCTAAGCTCTATGGGTGGGTAGAGCGATGCATAGATCAGCGCGGAGTCCGCCTTCCAACTATCAATACAGTTGCAGTAGTTAGGTACTCGCGTGCGACCAATCGCCTGCACTGCTTCCGTAAACACTGTGTCCAAACTCGGTGGCAATCCATCAAAACCAAAAATCAACGGCAGGCACGCTCTTGTCGTGTCTTCTGTCCATTAGCTAATAATCTGCGAAATGTATTCGCGGTATAAAGAATCGGTGAACGCACTACTAGCCCATCTGGGGACTTGGCCTAGGGTAACAGACGTGTCGCGATATAGGGTTGAATAGGACACTATAGACGAGAACACCCTTGCTGTTACTCCCGCAGGCGTGGGTCCGTTACGGTACGCAACGAACCGCACATATACACTGTCTCCATAACAAGGCACCGGTAATTGTCGGCTAAACTCCACCGACCGGAGCGAGCTGCCACCATACCGCATGCGCATCGAGCCAGCTTCCCCCCACAAAGCCAAACTGTCCAAGGTAAACACCGTGGCGTCCGTAACGTTAACAAGTTCAACGATGAAAGTGGTTGTATCCTCAATCCAACCTCCACGGGCCACCGATACCTGTGCGTCCCGCCAGTTGGTTGGCGTGTTACTCAAGTCTGTACCACCTTGATATGAGCACCCGACACCATTTTCGGCATTAGCCATCCGGAAAAAGGCAATCACTCCCCCCTGTTGAGGAACAGCGAAGTTCGCCGTGCGAATGGAGTTTTCTAACGACCACGCTCGGCCCTGAGACGTATCACCCGGACGGCATTCAAAGGAATGTTCCTCCTTCCATTGCCGCTCCGAGACGCGAAGTGGCAAGCGGCGGGTTATAGAGCCCGTTTGGCACCGAACCTCACCGAACGTACATACCACTCGCGCGGAATCGAATGTATTTGCGTACTCGCCGTAAAAGAGGTAGCGGTAGTTTTCGGGCTTAACGGCAAAAACGTCCCTGTTGTCGAAGGACTGCGATACGAGCGTGTTGGGGGTAACCGCAACAGTTACAGCAATTACGACGCTTGCAAAAACATATTTCTTCACGCATGCACTCATTGTCCGGCTCCTCCAACAGTGAAACATTCTATACTGTACGAGGTACCACATACTCCTAATGCAACCGCTTCGCAAGCCAACCGCGCCTGATTATCACAGTTGGACAGCAAGGCGTAGGTTTGACACGTTTCCACTGAGTGACTCGAACAAGTAGCATCGTTGGTAACTACTGGGTTGCTCGGTGGAACACGGAGTCTGCACACGGGGATCGATTCGCATTGATATTCACCACACGAGAACATCGATGTAATATCACTCGGGCATTCTGTTGTTGTTTGCGATATCCAAGAGCACTTCCCGATACAACGAACATAGCAGCTCATGGTCCTTAGCTCACAGAGGTAGAAGTACTGGGGGTTGGGATTCCCCGTAGGACCCTGAAAGTACATCACGTAGCAACACAGTCTTCAGCAGTTTACAGGATTGGGATTCGCAGCACCGCTCTTTGAGACTGGTGCACCTACTACCAACACTGCCAAGCAAAGCAGACACGTTATCGTTCGCATAACAACTCCCCAAGTGTATGAGTCACAAATACTAACCGCAAACCTTAAAAAAAAAAGAATCACACAAGGGCTATTTTCTGATCTGGGTACTCCTTGCAACTCAGACTCCGCATGCGCCTCGCGTCCTTGATGTGCGATTGGAATATTCAAACCGAACTAATGAGAGAGCTACACGATAAAATGCACGTAGCCACCGCCTACCTTTCACAGCAAGCGGTGGCCTAAGCATGTTCAATTATTATCGTTCGGTCCGAAGCCCTCTCGTTGGCTTAGCGCTTCTTCGCTCGGAATGCATCCTTAATTGTGTTCTCAATTTTGGAGAACACGGCTTCGCTGGAAGGATCGAGAAGTTTAGAGCCGTCAATAAACATCGTGGATGGAGCGATGTTCAAAGCGAGCTCCGTGGTTGCGCCACTTGCTACATTGAGGGATGGAGAAACATCAAGCTTGATGTTCTTGGTAATCTTGCTTCTGTAGGTAAATGCCTCCCACTCCGTTCCTCGGCGAAGTGCGCCTTCGATAATAACTGTATACCTGTTATCGTTTACGAAGTCTCGAAAGTTTGTGTCGGAGATGTACATCGGAACTTCGCTCGACGAGAAACGATGAATCTCGAACTTGATCTTGTTGTACGTGCCAGCCGGCACATCTGTTTGCGCAATAACACGTGTACCGGAACTGTCGGCCACGAACACGAATGGAGATGTTTTCACAACCTTGTCGTTTGCGGAATCGCCGTCGGCACGGTCAGAAGGGTGAAGCAGCATACGCGACACTAACACACGCATGCGGACGATTTTGATTTCGTCTACGTCTGCAACGCCCCCTTGCACCATCATTCCTTTAGCTGTTGCAACGGTTGTACTCTCGAGTCCGGAAACCACAGATACTGTCGTGGCGGGGTCGTTGGTTGAACATGCCGAAACAAGTGTTGCGAGTGTTGCAAGTATTGCGATAACCTTCATATGGCGGCCCTTCCGTGGGGTGGGGTGGGTGGAATTGAATCGAACAAGCCGTTCTACTCTCGTGGTGGCATTTATGTTCCCACAAGCGCGATGTATAGAACTCAGCAGAATTCCATCTACCGCAGAACAACAAACGAACAATGCCCAACAACATTGCTATTTGCTCGGATGCGGGCCGTGTACGCACCAGGCGGAAGCTCCCCAGTTTGCACTGCCACCGAAGTAGCGTTAACAATTACTGCCAATTTGGAAACTATCTCGCCCGTACCACTAACAATTTCTAAAGAAGTTGCGCCCAGCGGAAGTGTTACCGTTGCTGTTGTTCCCGAAACGGGGTTTGGTGTTACCGTAACAGGGTTTTCGGTAGCATTGCGGTCCACGGATGTTGTGCGAGACGCTAATCTCAGTGTGTACCACGGAGTTTTGTGTTCGGCAGTGTTAATAAGCACCGTAAAGCGTCCACCGGTACGTGGCTCAACTACAATTGGTGCTCCGGAGGGCACCCCCCCTGCGTTCACTGGTTGCAAAAACAGTGTGTCGAATAGCGGCGCAGTTAGCGAAAGGCGCACTCCAACGCCCTCGTGTTGGAAGGGAGCGCTTCCCCACCGCGAAACGGTGTTCGAAGCTGCATCGTACACGGTATTCGAGTTCAGGCCACGTGTGGCAATGGTAAGCAAAGATGCTGCGGACTCTACAACAGGTTTATCTGTGAGCGACGTGAGCACAACACTTGTAGACGCGGCATCTGTTGTTTGCTCAACAATCAGTCCGGGCAGATTGGTGATAGATCCGCCTTTTGAGCCAAGCACAGCAAGGGTTCTCGCCGAGGCCACGCGCAGCGTTCCCTTCGTTGCATCCCAATAAATTTCGTCCGTTTCTGCATCCAACGCCGAAACGTCTACTTGATCTGCCAAGGCCGATATCTCGCGCTGCGGCAATACGCTCTCTGTTGCAGACGGCAAGGGGTTCATAGATACTCTGCGGAAAAGGGGCATTCGGGGGTCTGCACCCATGGACAACGAGAATGCCTGTTGTGCATGGAATCGCGGCTGCTCGATGTCTTCGGTGGTGTTATCTATCACAATCTCGCGTGGTGTTGTGGAAATGTCTCCCCGGCGCATCATGGTTGAAACAGCAGGCAGCATGGCAAGGACATGACTCTTGTCGAAGATATTCCACGTAGATAGCGAGTCTACAGACGAAGCACCAAACCGTGGCTGTTCGGCCCATGTACCAAAGAACACACCATCCCAATCCTGCAGGCCAGCGTAGACCGGGAATATCAAAGCCATCTCTGCTTGATACGGACGCGGATACGATATGCCAACATGAGACATAACAAAGGCCTTGCCTTTTACTCTGTTCTGCGATGCCGCGTAAACAGATCCACCGAACGGTTCGTTAAGCATGGATCGTTCGGAGTTGCGCCAGTCGTTTCCGGAGAATACGTCGTAGTCTGCAACGGCCGACATTTCGTAGAAGGTTGCCAAGCGCGCCGATGGACACATCAACACGTTCGATGCAAGAGTGTCGCGCACGAACTTCCGTACGGTGGCAAAGAAGTTCTTCATGTATTCGTAGTGGAACAGCGCATTATCGCGATACCGCGGTACCGACACGTCGCTTGCAAGCACGAGCGATCGGGACACAGTATTGTTCTGAATACTCTCGCCGGCGCGGAGACCGGAGAATGGAACTTCGCGCAGATCAACATCATCGAGAAATACATCACCGCTATCTGTGCCCAAGAAGAAGGCGATGTTTGCGGTGGTTTCGTCGGACGCGCGCGAGGTAAATGTGTACGAGAACTTCTGCCATTGTGCAGTGAGACGGGCAGTATCATTAAGGCCGTACCAATCAAACGGCACGGTTCCATTGTATACATAGGCAATAATGGACCGTGAACCGCGCTGAGGTGTTGTCTTAGCCCAAAACTCCAGACGGTAGGTGCCCAATCGTTTGAGCTGCGGCAACCGCTGCAAAAGGTTAATGCTATAGGAGTATCTCCCTTGCCCAAGCGAACCAATACGAACTCTTCCGGAAGACGTACCGGCGTGTTTCTCCGCGTCGCTGAATTGCAAGAGGGCCTGAGCGCCCCCCTCCGTGTCTACTCCAAGTTGCCACGATGCGTTAAATGGGTCTTCGAAGTCGCCATTGCGTACCATGTTGGTAGTACTGATAGGCCTGGTAGTCCACGCGATATTCAGTGCGCCATCTGTTTTGTATCCCTTCATCCGAAGCCAGGCGTGCCACAATGAATCGATATGAGCAATGTGAGCCGATCCTATACTCGATTGCATACCGGGATTCGGACGCACTACGTCTGCGGTATATAGCCAGTACACCATTAGTGCAGCATCATCTCCAACAATAATGTAGGCCAGCGCGGGATCGTCTTTATAGGCAAGCTGCGTATACGCGTTGCGGTGTTCCAGCAGCATGCGCATGATTCCGCGGTGAATCTGCTGCACAACCGGATCGAAGAAGAGTGGCACACGTGTACCCCATCCAACTGAATCGCGCTGTCGAACGCCATCACCTTCTCTTGGTTGCCAAACGCTGTGGAAGGTAAACACGTAATAGATGCCATTCTCGCGAAGCTGGTGAGTAAACCAATCCAACTTCTGCATTTGCGATGCACTTAGTCCGCTGCCAAGTGTTGTTCGACCATCGGCAAGTATTGAACCGCCAGACCACCATGCAATATCGAAGGTGTTAAACCGCACGCAGTTAATACCGAGCGCCCGCATACGTTTTGCCATAGCTACGGCTGCTGCACTATCGGGGAATTGCGCTCCCCAACTCAAATTGGTGCCTACTAAACGAAGCCGCGTGCCATCGGCAAATCCAAGGTGACCCTCCGACGTAACCACAACGCGTCCCCGAGAGCCGGCTTTCTCGAATGGAACACCAAGAAGTGTAGTGTCGATATCTTGAGACTCGGGTAACGAAAAGTTATAGGGCGAGCGAAGGGGCTGTGCATTCGCGCACAGTGTAGCGCCACAAAGTGCAAGAGCAAGGAGCAAACGGGTCATACGTTTATCGGACGATGTTGAGTGTTGTGGAGATGGCGGCATTGTTGGAGTGCAGAGATAACACATAGGTACCCGGCGCAACACCTTGCAGATCGAGTGTTCCAACACCGGTCCAGTTGTCTACAGGTGCAGTGCGCACCTCTCTACCAAGAAGGTCGCGCAGAATGAGTGCAGATGTAGCACCTACGTCTACACGTGTTCGCACCACAACATAGTCGCGCGCAGGATTGGGGCCTACAGATACAATGGAAGCAGGTGCTTGTGTTTCGTGTACCGTTGTGCTGGTACCGAACAACTGCAAGGCGCGAGGAGCGAAGTCTTTGTACAGGAGTTGTTGAGCAGATGTGCGCCCTACACCAAACCATTGCAGCAATACAGATGCGTAAACATCTCTGTAGTCGTTCTCCATCAGCAGGTCTCCGCGATCGTCCAACTCTGTTAGGTTGGGGTCTTTACCATAGATGCCAGCGTTTACTTTCGATCCAAAGACAAACAGAGGTGCTGCGGTGCCGTGATCTGTTCCAACACTGCCGTTTTCTGCAACGCGCCTACCAAACTCGCTGAACGTCATGCCGGCAACTTTTTCTGCAAGCCCCCTCTCTCTTAGGTCGGCCATGAAGGCAGATACAGCATCACCCATCTCCTTGAGTAGCGCGGCATGCGCGCCAGTGGTTGGATCGCTGCCGGATGTTTGATTAGCATGAGTATCGAAGTTGTTGTTTGCCCACGATATCAAATAGATTCGCGAACGCAGTCCACCGCTCATAAGCTGCGATACAACTTTCAGTTTTGTTCCTATGTCGGTTGTTGGGTAGGCGATGGACGAGGTTGCCGCTTTGTCGTTGGCCTGTTTAACAACAGCGGCGTACACATCTGCGCTCTTTGCAATGTTGCGCATAAAGGCAACTTCGCGTCCGGCAGGCGTTTCTTCTTGTGCACTGCTTGGCACCTCTTCGCGAGCGCCACCGGCATTCACCATACGATAGAACTCGTCGGGGTCGCGGAAGCTAATACCCATCGGACCCGTAGTGCCAAGTAGCCCGAGCGACACACCTGTGCCAATCTGCACAGCAAGCGGATGCTCTGGCAACACGGTTGGATAGTTCGGAGCCAAGGTTTGCAAGTACCTACCCATCCAGCCCGTGGCACCAAAGATGTCGGCATCGGTTGCCGTAAGCCAAATGTCGGTGCCGCGGAAGTGCGATCTATCTGGGTTCGGATAAATAACCCCCTGGACAACGGCCATCTGCCCAGCTTCGAATAAGTCCCGAAAGCCACTCAGCGCCGGATGCCAACCAAGGGTATCGCTAAGCTTAAGTGCACTGTTCTTTGGAATGCCAATCGTTGGCCTGCGTTGGTAGTATACAGGGTTGGTATACGGGATTACAGTGTTGAGTCCGTCATTGCCCCCTTGCATTTGAATCAAAACAAGAACGCGGTCCTGTTCTTCGAGCAACTGCTGCAACCTTGGGTCGCCGCCGGCTAATGCTTGGATGGACACATTCTCGATAACAGACGGCAAGGCCGCCACAACGGCACCGGTAATACCGGCGGAACGAAGGAAATGTCTGCGGTTCATGGTGGCTCCTTACATCAACTGGAATTCGGGCATACGAACAATAGCGCGCAGCAGGAATTTCACACGCTGCACCGACGCTGGCTCATTCAGGTCCCACTCATAGTCTCGAGCGCCGGCTAAAAGAATCTCGAGGAGCACCTCGTGTTGTTCCTTCGTTATCGGAATAGGCAGCAGCAGCGATGCAACGGCATCAACAACCTTATGGGCATCGTCGGACCCAGGCATCTGACGCACAAAGGCAATAACATCGGGCTCTAGGGGTGTTCCGCTCACCGTTGTAATTGGTGTTGCCACCCCGGCCTGTTTGCCGTCGATAAAACTCTCTGCATATCGCTGACGCTGCGGGAACGTAGAGCTGGTAATCCATGCATGATGCCCCTGCCAACCCTGTACGGTTGGAGGATAGAACAACTCTTGCGTTAATCTGCCCATGGAAGACAAGGCGTAGGGTCGGTTCATTGTTGTGGCATTCAACACCGCCGCTAATCCCACCACAAGGTCGGCCGGCGACTTAATAAGCGCACCGCGCAGCTCCGGAGCATAAAATCCGTTCGAGGTTAACAATGCACGAAGAACGGGCTTCAGTTCAAAGTTGCTCGTTCGAATATGCACCGCAAGGGCCTCGATGTCTTCGTCAGAGGGGTAAAACGCTACAAACTGACGTAGGAGTTTCCCGGCCACCCAACGCGCGCAAGCGGGCTGCTCGAAGGTGATACGGGCAACATCTTGCCACTCCCATTTTCCGGTTTGATTCAGGATGGTTTTCGTGTCGAGATCGGCCAGAGATCTGTTATACACCCCGCGAAGACCACTTATGCGCCATCCCGTAAACGCGCGTGCCGCTTCAACAATGTCCTTTTCTGTGTAGTTACCCACCCCAAGGGTGAACAACTCAAACCACTCGCGCGCGAAGTTCTCGTTGGGGTTACCCTTGATACTTTGGTCGCCATTGAGATATCGTAGCATACCCGGATCTGCAACCATACCTTCTGCTAAAGCGCGGTACGAGAACGCTTGGGTGCGAATAAGCTGCTGTTGCTTTACCATCCACTGCCCGGCATACACAGTAATGTAGTCGCTTGTGAATGTGTTATGCCACAACATCACCATACGCTCGCGGAGCGATGTTTTTGTGAGCAATGTGTCGGCCCACCATCGCTGCAATTCCGGCCATAGCCGGGCGGCAGCCGCAAAGTCTGTGAACTCTGGAGGTGTATCTGCCCACGAAGGGGGCTGGGGGTCTGGCTCCTGTACGGCAAGCAGTTGGTCTACTGCCCCGGCGGGCGTTTTACCCACTAACGCCGTAGCTGCAGCCCACGTTGGGTGCATTGTTGTGCGCCGTAGCAGGTGGACTGCATCGGCGAACGTAAGCGGGGATGTTCTCTCGGTTAAATCAATCATCAGAAATGCCTTTCTCCTGTCGATTGTTGAACATACGTACTTTTGCGCTTCTATCTCACCCCAAAGGAGCCCCCTTACATGGCCTCTCCCACAAAGAAGTCCGGTAGCGGATTATCGAAAGAAACCACGGCAGACCTAGCGGCCTATGGCGCAATACTGCTGGCCGTTGTGGTGTTTTTTGCCGACGCATTGTTTGGCGGCAAGAACTTTATGAGCGACGGCGATAATGTGGCGTTTTATTCTTTTATCCCGTACCTCGACGCTGCAAAGCAGAGTGGTGAGTTTCCGCTGTGGATGCCGTATATCTTCTCTGGTATGCCTTCTTTGGCGTCGTTCCTCGCTGCAGGAGAGCGGACGTGGGACGTGGTGGGTAGGGTGTTGTTTATGATTCCACGCATCGTGGGTGACGTGTGGGGCAACGATACGGCGCGCCTTGCCATGTGGTATGTTATCTACGGTTGGGGTGTGTACACACTTATGCGCGTAAAGGGTCACGTGCGCTCCATTGGGGTGTTCTCCGGAATCGCTGCCGTGTTCTCTACGTGGATTATTCTTTGGGTAATGATTGGCCATAGCACGAAACCTGTTTCGATGGCAACGCTGCCGTGGATTCTTCTGGCCCTGGAGCGACTCCGTGAGAAGTTCTCGTTTGCCAACCTCTTCCTCCTAACTCTGCCGCTTATTGCGCTGGTAACAGCTACGCACCCCCAGATGATGTTCTACCTTGGCTGCGCCACGGCATTGTATATGGTTGTTGAGCTTGCGGCCCGAGCCGTTACACGCACCGGTTGGCAACAGGTTCTTACCGCGGGAGGGGGCTTGGCACTTGCCGCTGTTATCGCCTTAGGCACACACGCAGACATGTTTCTGGCAACGCGAGAGTACACGGCCGAATCTACGCGTGGCTCTGCACCACTGGTTCAGGCAGAAAATGCCCAGGTAGATGCTACTGGCGGTAACGACTACGAGTACGCCACCAATTGGTCCTTCTCGCCGGAAGAAACAATTACGTTTCTCATTCCCAATTACTACGGCTTTGGCAATACGTCTATCAAGGCGCCGGGAAGTTCAAAGGAACAACGAACGAACTTGTACTGGGGTCAGATGCCCTTTACAGACGCTGCGCATTATATGGGGATTGGTGTACTGCTGTTGTCGCTCCTCGGAGCGTGGATGTATCGCAAGGATCCTTTCGTGATCTTCCTCATCGTGCTTGCGGTGTTCTCTCTGCTTCTTTCATTTGGGAAGAACATGCCGTTGCTCTACGACGTGTTCTACAACAACGCTCCGGCGTTTAACAAGTTCAGAGCGCCTAACATTGCTCTGTGTTTGTTAGAGTTTGCCGCTCCCGTGTTGGCCGGCTATGGACTGGCTGCAGTGTACCAATGGGGCTCCTCCGTCTCAACCGATACGAAGAAGAAGGGCCTTATTGTGCTTATTGCCTCGGCGGCAACATTTGGATTTATCACCATGATGTCTGCCGGCGAAGGTAGCTACAAGCAAGCCGTGAACGATGCCGTTATTGCAAAGCAAGGGGGCAATGCAGAGCAAGGTGTTAGCCCGCAATTCTTAGACATCGTGTATACCGAGATGAAGAGCGACGCCACAGCGTCGGGCTTTCTTCTCCTTGCATTCGGTGCACTTGTGTACCTGGTTGCCCGCGGCACTATTAAGCCACACATCGCTATTGTAGCATTTATTGCGTTGATGGTTGTAGACCTGTGGCGCGTAGATCGGCGTCCGTACGAACCCAAGAAGGGCTCGCCAGAGAAGAATGTGTTTGTACGGACAGACGTTGTAGACTACTTAAAGCAAGACAACGGAGTGTTCCGCATTGCCGATTTGTCTCGCGGAGCAACACCAAACTGGTGGGCATATCACTTTATCGAAAATGTACACGGCTACTCATCGGCCAAGCTCCGTGTGTACCAAGACATGTTAGATGTAGCCGCTCCCGGACCCGGCAGAGAGCCCGTTCCCGGCAACTCGATGATTGTGAATCCCTTCCTGTGGGATCTACTGAATGTTAAGTATGTGGTTGCCTCCCAGCCCATCTATGCAGGAGTAGCACCTGCATTCCGCTCGCAGCAATCAGATCAGCTTGTGTACCGCAACGCAACCGTACTTCCCCGGGCATGGTTTGTAGACACCGTGCGAGTGGAATCAAACCCACGCACAGTTCTGGATGCACTTCGCGAAGGATCATTTAATCCCCGCACAACTGCTCTTGTAGAGGCAGACTTCCCTCAGCGTTCTGCACTCGGCGTAGATTCTGCTTCCAGTGCAACAGTTGCAGCTAAAAACAATCAGTCCTTAACACTCGCAACTACCTCGCAAACCCAACAACTCCTTGTTGTTAGCGAAGTGTATTATGACGAGTGGCATGCCTTTATCGACGGAGCAGAGGTGCCCATCCACAAAACAAACTTCCTTCTGCGTGGCGTGGTTGTACCACCTGGCAAACACACGGTAGAGTTTCGATACATCAGTCCGGCGTTCGAGCAAGGTCGCACCATCAGTATGGCGTCGAACGGCGCAGTGCTTCTTATCGGTTTTGCTGCACTAGGGCTGTGGTGGCGTAGAAGAGGAACAACAACTGCATGATAACATCGGAACTACTCAACCGCGCCGAATCGGCTCTGCGATCCGGCGCAGTGCTTGTGCTTACTCCGGAAGAGTTTGCAAGCATCACCCCTGCACAGATAGACGAAGTGCAAGGGGCGTATGGTTCGCGTCTCATGCTTCGGCTTCCCGAGCACGAGATTACCTTCTTTGAGTGGCTTCGCCAGGCCGACCCTCCTGTGTGGGCAGACCTCTGGTCCGACGCTGTAGACTCTGCCGAACCATACACCGTGTCGCTCGCATTCCTCAACGATTTCGCGGGAACGGCTGATACCGGAGCATATCTTATTTGCGATCTGCGAACAACAGACAACTACTTCTTTCTCCCCTCTATGCTCCTAGAGAAAGAGTCTACAGACTTTGTAGACGCCGTTCGGACACGTTTCCTAGGCGGTGGATCGCTTTCGCCGGAGCAGGCGCTAACGGTGGAGATATCGGCTGGGCCCACAGACATCTGGCACTTTGCCTTCCGCAGGGGTGTAGACCTGGATCGCGCAAAAACCGCAGTGGCTCGGCTTGTAGAAGATCGTATCATCGTGCATGTACCTAGTGCCGAACATCTCTCCACATTCTTCGGCGAAGAGTAACATGGTAGTGATGAAGTTTGGCGGTACGTCTGTGCAAGACGCGTCTGCTCTCCAGCGTGTTGCCAACATCATCACCAGTCACGCGCGCACAGGCGAGTTTGTGCTGGCCGTTCTCTCGGCTACATCCGGCACTACAAATGCGCTACTACGCATCGCGCGCGATGCCGGCCGAGCGGTAGATGTAACGGCAGACATAGACCAGATAGAGGCGCGGCATAGACAAATCCTCTCGGAACTTTCTCCTACCTCGGCTCATAACTCGGTAGATGTAATCATCGGCGAGCTACGCACCTACGTTCATGCGCTGCGTGTGCTTGGAGAGTGTACAGACGAGAGTCTCGACCACATGGCGTCCTTCGGTGAACGCCTCAGCACAACGATACTGCACCAGTACCTTGCCGCATCAGATGTTGGTGCACGTTACTTGGATGCACGGACCGTAATTGCTACCTCCAACGAGTTTGTTTCTGCACGTGTTGAAATGGAGACAACTACAAAGCAATGCCTGAGCACCATTCCGCCCATGTTCGACAAAAACTCCGTTGTAATCACGCAGGGCTTTATAGGTGCAACATCTGATGGCAGAACAACAACGCTCGGTCGTGGCGGATCTGATTTCTCGGCGGCACTTTTTGGCGCTGCATTGCAAGCGCGCGAGATTCGCATCTACACCGATGTAAGTGGCGTGTATACGGCCGATCCACGTCTTGTGCCCGATGCCTTCCCAATCCGTGAACTGTCGTTCTCCGAAGTGCGCGAGTTGGCATTGTATGGAGCAAAGGTTTTACACCCCGATACCATTGCGCCGGCCGTAGATGCTTCGGTTCCGGTTATCGTGTTAAACACATTCCGTCCGGAAGATCCCGGCACACGCATCGTTGCTCACGCCCCCTCCGATGCACACATTCACGCTGTGTCTCTTGTGCGTCCGTGCATGATGGTTGTGTGCTCTAGTGCTGCGGCCACCCAACTTTGCAATAACGCTGTGTTAGCAGACAAGCGCATTCTCGAGTCTCATACGTTGGAAACAGCGATGCTGGTTTTTTCCCTACCTACAGACGAGAGCAGCGTTGCCCTGCACGTAGCGTGTGCAACGCTAGACTGCAGCGTAGATAAGGTTGCGCTCATTGCAACAAGTGGACCCAGCGTTACATCGCCGTCGGTGTTATCATCTGTTGTTGATTCCCTGCGAGGCATTCCAACCGTTAGCACCGTGGCTGGGGCAGCGCGTCACACCATGTTTACCGTTGTTCCCGAAGAGGCAGCTGAGCAGGCCGTGCGTTCAGTGCACACTCTTATTCGTCGTCCGTAGCAGGTGGATCAGACCGCAGCAGTTCACGCAGCGGTTCGATGTGTTTGAGGAATATTACAAAGCTGCAGGCAGCAACGAAGTACCGCATCTGATCGGCATCGTAGATCGGAAAAATGCTAGCCGTAGTTAAAACACCATCAGGAGTGCTCCACGCAAGAGCAGCAGTTGCAATGGTGGCCGTAACTGCTCCAACGTAGATATGACGTCGAATGACGTAGTAGCCCGTTAAATAGGTAACGCCCCAGAGCAGAAGAAAAAACGGCGCAACAACAGCAAACACTCCAACGGCGGTGGCAAGCCCCCTACCACCCTTGAAACGCATAAGAACACTATAGCAATGTCCAACGATGGCTGCCGTACCGGCCACGGCGAGCGCTGCGAACCAGTCTCCATGCAGAAAGCGCACGATGAGAATGGCAGCGCAGCCCTTTGCGGCATCGGCAATACCAACAGCAACGGCCAGCCACTTTGCGCCCGTTACATCGAATGTGTTATGCGCACCAATGTTGCCGGTACCCTCGTTGCGAATGTCTCTTCCCGAGTGCAGTCGGAGCGCTATCCACGCCATGGGTATCGAACCCAAAACGTAGCCAATGAGGGCCGTAATGAGGAGAGTAACGTTCATGTTCGTTCTCGAAGGAGTCGCATTTGCATAAGCGACACAACAATAAGGATGATGAAGATGATATAGGCCACAGCACTTGCATAACCCATGGAGTTCGATTGCTCGAACGCCTGATGATACACTTCGTATACCAGAGTGGTGGTAGCTCCGAGTGGACCTCCCTTGGTCATCACGTACACTTCCACAAAGATTTGGAACGACTTAATGCTGTTAATCACCACAACGAACATCATGGTTGGGCGCAATAACGGAAGCGTGATACGGGTGAACTGTTGCCACCGAGATGCGCCGGACAGTTCGGCACTCTCGTAAAGATCTTTCGAAACAGACTCCATACCGGCCAAGAACAACACCATGTAATATCCCGCCGATATCCATACATCCATTGCCATAATGGCAGGCAGCGCGGTTGTTTGATTCAGCAACCATCCACTTTCCGGATACGGAACACCCATCATTGCACAGAGAGCGTTCACATATCCATCGCGCGAGTACAGGTTGGTGAACACCAATGCGATTACTACAAGCGAGGTAACGGATGGCAAAAAGAATGACGCTCGAAAGAACGACGCAACACGTGGCACTTGGGACCGCACGGCAACCGCTAATGCCAGCGCAAGTGCTGTAGTTACCGGCACGGTACCCAGCGTAAATACGGCTGTATTCCGCAAGGCCAGCCAGAACGTTTCGTCGCCAAGCACACGAGAGTAGTTCTCTACGCCGATGAAGGACATCTCGTTTGTAAGCGTGCGGTACTTCGTAAAACTCAGAACCAGGGCATACACTAATGGATAGGCCCAAAACACCGCGAACACAATCAGCCACGGTGCAAGCAACGTCCAGGTATAGATACTTCGCTTATTCACCGGGAAACGTGCGCACAAATTCTTGAAGCATGGTGTGAAGGAGTTCTAAAGGTAAACCAACAATTGTGTAGTAGCACCCTTCTATGTGGCGCACGAATGTAGCCCCAAAGTCATCCTGAATTCCGTATGCACCTGCCTTATCCAGCGGCGAGCCCGCTGAGATGTAGGCGGTAATCTCCTCGTCTGTCAGCTCACGAAAGCTCACCTGTGTTGCGCGCCATTGTGATAGCACGTAACGCTCCGTGCCACTCGTTGCCAACGACACACCAGTATAGACAGTGTGAGTGCGGCCGCTGAGCAAACGCAACATACGATGTGCATCGAGGGGGCCTGTGGGTTTATTCAGCACCGTACCGTCTAAAACCACTGTAGTGTCTGATCCGACAACGATGGAGGGTTCCGTGCACAAACTCGCCCCTTGAATGGCTTTGCGGTGCGCCAGTTCCGATACGTATTCGTGAGGCGGCAGCGCAGTGTCTACAGCATCTTCGTCGATATTCGGCACCACGGTTGTAAACGTAAACCCTACGTGATTCAGCAGGGCGCTGCGCCGTGGCGACTGCGACGCGAGTACGAGAGGAAGAGGCAGTTTGAGCAGCGCGTTAAGATTGATTCTCATCTGCTCACAATCGTGAACTCCACGCGACGGTTCTGTTGGCGTCCTTCATCGGTATCGTTTGTGGCAACAGGTTTTGTTTTCCCATATCCTTTGGCCGTAAGGCGCGAGGCATTTACGCCTTTGCCAACAAGATATTGCTGCACGCTGTTAATTCTGTCTTGCGACAGTGTAAGGTTTGCTGCGTCGGACCCCACGTTGTCTGTATGACCGGAGAGAGCAATCCGAACCGTAGGGTTTTTCCCGAGAAACTCTACAAGACGGTCGAGCTCGGGGAACGACTCCGAGCGGAGGTCTGATTTGCCCGATTCGAAGAACACGTTGTTCAACCGAATTGCCACGTTCACCTTAATTGGCGACAAATACAGATCTCTGTCTGCCTCTACATATGCCCCAAGCGATCGTGCATCAAACTGCTCGCTCAGCGGATAGAAACCGTCGGCTTCGGCACGTACACCGTAGAGCGTGCCATTCACGAGACCCACACGATATCCACCATCAACCTGACTCGATGTTGCCGAGCCAACAAGCTTACCTCCCGGCAGAGCTTCGTAGTACACTTTCGCTACAACGGGCTCCTTCGTATCGGCATTCAACACCCGACCCCGCGCCATAAGCAGCGCCTTGGGGCGTGCGCCGCTTGGCAGCGCAATTGAAACAATGTCATCCTGACCTATGGCGTCCTTCTGCGTACTGAAATACGCAGAGTCTCCGCGTGCAGGCACCTGGATAAATGTCTCATGCTCGTCCGTGTTAACACCGTTGCCAAGGTTCTCCGGCTCTGACCAGTTTAGCCACGTGTCATCAAGGCGTCGGGTAACAAAAAGATCGCGCCCACCATAACCTGGATGTCCCGTAGTGCTAAAGAACAAGGTTACACCGTCTCCAGCGAGAAACGGTCCCATATCTGTGCCTTGAGTATTGATCACCGGACCAAGATTTTTTGGCTCTGTCCACGTGTCATCCGGCTTGCGAAAACACACGTATAGATCGTTCGAGCCATACGAATCCGGTGTTTGGATAGACGTGATAAGCACCGTTCCATCAGGAGACAGATGCGAGTTGGCAATGTTATTCAGATTGCGATAGTTATCAATGGACATGTTCACCGGTTTCGACCAGCCGGTTTTTGTGCGCGTAACATAGGAGATTCCCTTTCTTCCAACCGAACCGTCAGACTCGTATGTGCCCTGCATGAACAGTGTATTTAAGTCCTGCGTTATCGCAATGGCAAAGTTGTTTCCATCCGTGTTCACTGGAGAGGGTAGGATTTGCGGATCGGACCACGCGCCGTTGTTTGTCTTGTTCGACACCCATACGTCACGTGTGTTGCTATTTACGTTGTCTGGATGATCTTTCCGCGAGAAGTACAATACCGTTCCATCCGGCGATATACAGTCCACAGACTCATCGGCCTTCGAGTTGATCTTTGTGCCAATGCTTACGGGACGAATGTTTGGATCAACTCCCAAAACCGGGCGCACCGGTTTCGGTTCCCACTGCCGAACTTCAAACGATTTAACGTCTACTGTTTGCGCACCATAGTACATCAGACCAACGCGATTACCGAACACTCTGAAATACGATGCCGTCATCGTAACGTACGCCTTGCCATTCACATACCCTGCTATGGCATCGTTCTCCTTGCGCACCTCAAGGGTATTCCACTCTCCAATGCCCTTTACTTCTGGTGCACTCGTCCACTCGTCTATGTCTTCGTAATTGTCTTCCTTCATGCGACCAATTCGTGCAGCGCCATCGTCTCGCGTCATGAACACATAGAGATTTTGCACGTTGCTGGCGTTGAACACAATACCCACGGGCATCTTTGGCTCCGATTCCACCTGCCGAATCACCAGTTTAATGGACCAGTTCTTCGCCATGTCTAACGGAATTGCTTCGCCGAAATACCGAAAGCCCTTTTCATCGCGCTCTTCGATGTGCAGCACACCATTCTCCAGCTCGACGGTACAGTTTCCATCGGTGGTTTCACCAGTAAACCACGGCTCGGCACTTACGGAGAAATCCCGCAACGCCAGGACCTTGGGCTGGGAATAGGCAAGAGCAGCGGTGAAGAGAAAAACAAAAAGAGCAAGGAGGCGCATGGCGATACCCACGGATGATGAAGTACCGCGAACTTATGGCAGAAACCTGTTCGTTCGATGGCGTGCGCTTACTTCGCTAATGCTGCCTCTATCGCCGCCACAAACTCCGCAGACAATGGGTCGGTTTTGCTGCCAAATCTGGCAGCAATAGCACCGTTCCTTCCGATTATAAACTTCTCGAAGTTCCACGCCACCTCTCCGGCGGCTACACCGTTGCCACCCTTGGTAAGCCATGCATACAGCGGATGCTTGTCTGAGCCCTTTACTATGATCTTCGAGAACATTGGGAATGTAACATCAAATTTCGTAGAGCAGAACTCCTTTATTTCCGAGTCTGTTCCTGGTTCCTGCGCGCCAAAGTCATTCGAGGGGAAGCCAAGAACCACTAGCCCCTTTGCCTTGTATTTGCGATACAGTTCCTCGAGAGGCGCGTACTGCTTTGTGTATCCGCAGAACGAGGCAACGTTTACCACCACAACAACCTGGTTGTTATAGTCGGAGAGTTTCTTCTCAGCACCGTCGATTGTTGTAACAGTGAAGGTAGACAAGGATGTTGTCATAAGAAAAATGAAAACGAGTGTGGCAAGAATGTTCATGGTAGTTGCACTGATTGTTCCAGCCGGTGAACAACAAACACTACCGGTGGATTTCCAACCTGATTAATAAAATGTGTTTCGGCGCACACATACTGCTGCTGCGGCCACCCGGACAACAATTCCCGCACCGCTCGGAGTTCCCGCTCGCCTTCTGTGTGACGGTAGCAGACAATAGTGATAACGCCATCAGGGGCAAGTAGCGTGCGTGCCTGCTCTAGGGCCACCCGTGTTGTTTCCGCCATTGTTGTTATGTCCTTGTCGCCACCGGGCAGATAGCCCAAATTAAACGTTACGGCACGCACCACTCCGTGATGTTCGGTCTCTACGTGCCCCATCATTTCTTCGTGACCGGATAACATCAGGCGCACATCACAGGGTGTAGATGCTACTCTGGTTTGCGTAACCTCTATAGCAAGCGGTTGCACATCAAAGCCATACACTACACCTTGCGGTCCGGCGAGCTCTGCCATAAGTGCAGTATCCCAGCCATTGCCAATTGTTGCATCAACAACCACCGCACCCGGTGTTACTACCTGGCGCAAAACTTCGTGCACATAACTTACTGCGTTTGTGTACTTCATTGGGTATACCATCGTAGAACATTGATTTCTGCATTCAGCGGTTCGTTTAGCACGAGATGCCGTGCCAGCACACGTGCTGCCCACGGACCCTGCAAAGCCCCCTTCGTGCCAAGTCCGGTAAAAATAGCATGCTGGCCATGGACAGGATGAATGCCCACGATTGGACGTTTGAACTTTGTTGATGGACGTATGGCGGCACGCTGGCGCGTAACCTCGATAGGTGCCGATGTTAACTCGCGTGCTGCCGCAAGAAGCTGCTCTCTGCCGTGTTTGGTTGGTTCCGGACTTTGGTCGTCCCAGTCGTGCGTGGCGCCAATTCGATACAGATTATTGCCCATCGGCAATATCCATGTGCCATTCGTCAGAATGTGGTCGAGAGCCAGCCCGGGAATGCGCACGTCGAGAATTTCTCCTTTCGACGGTTCCAGTGGCAGCCAACGCCAGTGTTCATTCAGCAGCGCTTTGTGTCCCGTGCAGTGTACCGTTATGAAGGGGGCTCGTGGTTCGGTTTCTCCGCTAATCGAATTGCGCAGTGTATCAATAAGTGTTGTGATGTCTACGGTATACACCCCGTCGTGTTCGAAACCGCCGTAGGGAAATTGAACATCGTTATATGCACCGGGTGGTATAGACTTCACATGAATGCCATTGTACTCGCCATTTTGGCATCGCTGTAGAAACCATTCGTTCTGAATTTCTTCTCGGAACACTCGGCGCAACCACCAACACCGAACAAGCTGGACCGAGTACGCAACTTCGATATCGCGGTACGTGTCTAACGCCAGCGTGGTAAGCGTCTCTCGTTGCCACGTTGGCTTTAGTCGTTTACCCGTTATGGGCGTTATCATGCCGGCAGCTACACGAGAGGAACTCTCCTTATCAGCATCGTCTTCGAAGGTAACGTGTGCACCAAGTTTGCGGAGTTCCCACGCAAGGAGCGCTCCTGCCAGACCAAAACCAACGATATGGAAGTTCAAACTGTTTTCCCGGCAAGGTTGCGCAGCACTACACTTGCACATGCTCCGCCGAACGCAGCGGGCAGATAGGATATTGTGCCGAAGGCCGACTTCTTAAAGTTCTTACCGTCCGTGTACATCAGCGAATCAACATCTGTTTCTTCTAATGAGTACACTGCAGTAATACCTCCGCGTATGCCAAAACGATGCAGCCGTTTGCGCACGAATCTGGCAAGCTTGCACTTCTGCGTCTCTTCAATGTCCGCCACGCGAATCTTCGTGGGATCCATCTTGCCCCCTGCCCCCATCGAGCTAACAATGCGGAGTCCTTTTTCGTGGGCACGTTTCAGCAACATTACCTTGGGAGACAAGGAGTCTATGGCGTCAACTACGTAGTCGAAGCTACCGGCAAGAAGACGGTCTATTTTCTCCGGCACAACGAACTCGCGTAGTGTAACGATGCGCAGCTCTGGATTGATCAGCCGCAGTCGTTCGCGCATCACCTCTACTTTATACTGACCTTCGGTGGCAACGAGTGCGGGCAGTTGACGATTACGATTCGAAGGGTCTACAACATCGCCATCAACAAGCGTTAGACGTCCAACACCGGCACGCGCAAGAAATTCCGCGGCAAAGGAGCCCACGCCACCCATGCCAACAATAAGTACGTGCTGATGTGCCAGCCGATCGCAAACATCATCTCCAAGGAGCAGCCGAGTGCGGGAAGTCCATCCCGCGTCGGTCATCGCCTGAATACGTTGTTGAAATTCTGTTGCAGGGTTGCGCATAAGTCTTCGTGTGACACTGCGCGCAACGAAGCAACCGCAGCATAAATTTCTCGGATGTCTGCGTTATCGCCATCTGTCTCGAGCAACAATCTGTCCGCCGGGCATATCCTAACCGCCTCGGATAGAGTGGCCGATTCTTTGAGTACTGCTGCACCAAACGATAAATACATGCCGGCGTCGAGACACTGACGCGCAAGGTCGGCCCCCTTCACGAAACCGTGAAGCACCCACGGCTGAATTGGCTCTATGAACTTGGCAACACGCAACAACTCATCATGGGCTTTCACACAGTGAACCACAAGGGGCTTATATACCCGCTCGGCTAGATCTGCGATGTATTCGAATGCATCTACTTGATGTATCCAGGGGGCATTGCACGAGCGGTCTAAACCAGATTCGCCAATGCCAAGCACCAACTCTTCCGACGAAAGCTCTTCCACTATATCAACATCGTCTCGCCAATCTTCGGTTATATCCCAGGGATGCACACCAACGGTACAAATGCCATCTGTTTCGAAAACTTCGGTTGCAGATGATATCCTGATGTTCACCAACGAGAGTACGTCCGGCGATGCGGAGCGGCGGTGCGTGTGTGCGTCCACGTAAAGCATGAATACAAAGATGTTAAATCGAACTTCTTCTGGGCAACCCTATTTGTGAAAACGTAACCGGCCCGACACTTTTTTTGAAGTATCGGGCCGGAATATTGCGTTCGGGAGAGCTATTAATACATGTCCATTCCGCCACCGTGTTGGTGCGGAGCGGCTTCTTTCTTTTCCGGACGCTCTACGATAGTTGCCTCTGTGGTGATGAGGAGCGATGCAACCGATGCAGCGTTCTCGAGGGCCACGCGAGATACCTTCGTTGGGTCTATTACGCCTGCTTCGAGAAGATCTTCGAACTTTTCGGCATAAGCGTTATAGCCAAATGTGCCTGTCCCTTCCTTAATCTTCGCAACGATTACCGAACCTTCGAGTCCGGCGTTTTCGAGGATCTGACGGATTGGTGCTTCAACGGCTCTACGGATGATGTTGATACCCGTGATTTGGTCGTTGTTCTCGGTCTTCAGTCCGTCTAGCTTATGCAGCGTGCGGAGATATGCCACACCACCACCGGGAACAATACCTTCTTCTACGGCGGCACGAGTTGCATGAAGCGCGTCTTCTACGCGTGCCTTCTTTTCCTTCATCTCAACTTCTGTAGCGGCGCCAATCTTCAGAACAGCTACGCCACCAGAGAGCTTCGCCAAACGCTCTTGAAGCTTCTCGCGATCGTAGTCGCTGGTTGTTTTTTCGATTTGCGATTTGATTTCGTTGATGCGCTTCTTGATGTCTTCAGAGCTTCCAGCGCCTTCTACGATTGTTGTGTTGTCCTTATCGATTGCCACGCGCTTTGCCGTACCAAGGTGCTGCAGGGTTGTGCTTTCGAGCTTGAAGCCCTTTTCTTCGGAAACAACGGTTCCACCGGTAAGAACTGCGATGTCTTCGAGCATGGCCTTGCGACGATCGCCAAAGCCCGGGGCCTTAACGGCAGCAATCTTCAGTGTTCCACGCAGACGGTTTACAACAAGCGTTGCAAGTGCTTCGCCTTCGATGTCTTCTGCAATAACGAGCAATGCACGGCCAGACTGAGCTGTTTTTTCGAGAACCGGTAGCAGGTCCTTGATTGCGCCAATCTTCTTGTCGTGGATAAGAATGTATGGGTTCTCGAGCACACACTCCATGGTGTCTGCATCCGTAACGAAGTACGGAGAGAGATACCCACGGTCGAACTGCATACCTTCTACCACATCAACTGATGTGTCTGTACCCTTGGCTTCTTCTACGGTGATTACGCCGTCCTTGCCAACCTTCTCCATCGCATCTGCAATGAGGTTACCAATTGTTGGGTCGTTGTTCGCAGAGATTGTGCCAACCTGTGCGATTTCTTTCTTGCCAGGTACCGGACGTGATAGCTCGCGCAGTCCTTCGTGGATTGCAGACACGGCCATATCGATACCGCGCTTGAGATCCATTGGGTTTGCACCGGCTGTAACGTTCTTCAAACCTTCAGCAACAATTGCTTGTGCCAATACGGTAGCTGTTGTTGTGCCGTCGCCGGCAATGTCGCTGGTTTTCGAAGCAACTTCGCGTACCATCGATGCACCGAGGTTCTCGATTGGATCTTCGAGTTCGATTTCCTTCGCAACAGAAACACCGTCCTTGGTGATTGTTGGAGCGCCGAACTTCTTGTCGATAACAACGTTGCGGCCCTTCGGACCAAGTGTTACCTTTACTGCATCGGCGAGTTGGTCTACACCGCGCTTTAGAGCTGCACGTGCATCCACATCGAAGGTTATGATTTTACTTGCCATTGTGATTCCTTTCGGGTGAGTGTCTGGTTAGGATGAATTCTCTTGCGGAAAAGAATTACTTGATAACAGCGAAGATGTCTGCTTCGCGCATGATGAGGAAGTCATCGCCTTCTACGTTGATTTCGGTACCGGCATACTTGCCATAGAGCACCTTGTCTCCAACCTTTACTTGAAGTGGAGCAATCTTACCGTCGTCCAGAAGCTTGCCGTTACCAATAGCAATGATGGTTCCTTGCATTGGCTTTTCTTTGGCCGTGTCTGGGATGATGATTCCACCCTTGGTGGTTTCTTCGGCTTCGGCTGCCTTCACAAGCACGCGATCGTGCAATGGTGTGAGATTCATGGATTCCTCCAAACGATGAATAGTGAAAGAGTGAGTGTTTTTTGTTGAGATGGGCACATTGACGAATATCCTAGCACTCTTCGTGTATGAGTGCTAACAATCTGGGGCGCGAATATAACGAGTGTTAGGCGAAACAGAATCGAAATGTGAAAAATTTACCTTGCTAAGTATTACTACGTACGTATATTATCGGAGTCGATGCTCGTCTTCGTCACCAAACACCTCCTATCAATGACGCACATCACTCGCGTAAGCACCCCAATAGTGGTTTGGCTTTTTGCAGTTACCTTAATGCAAGGTCAACAAAAACAACAACTTATACGCTTAGAGCCCACGTTTGATCACCCTATCGTATTCCGTGGAGAGGTGTTCATTGAGCAAAATAAACGCACCCCTGCCGAACGGCAGAATAGGAACAACTGGTACGCGCGGGGTAGGTACCTGGTAGACTGCGGTGCGCCGCTTCTCGAGACTGCGGATTACAATGCTCTGGCTGATGTGGAAGACGTTGCCACGCTGAAGGGGGCGGATAGAAATGCCCATAAGCGATTGATGGACGCGGTAAAAAGGTTCTCAAAGGCGCGAATTGCGAAGGCCACCCATCGTATACACGCAAAAGAGAAACGTCAACAATACATCGTCACGTTCGCAGAACCCGAACCGGTGGCAGAAGTAGAACGTGCCTTGCGCGAAGCCAACATTGGCGATGTGGTGTTTTTAGACGATTGGACCATGGTTACCGGAGTGCCAACGGACGGTGTGTTCGAACATCGTGCCTCAACCGCTAATCTCTATGCCACCCGCGCAGACGACCAGTTCTACCATCATGCGTACAACGAGCGCACCCGCGCCTGGTCTCTCTACAGCGCTAAGGTTCCCATGGCATGGGATGTTACCACGGGCACAAGTGATGTAGTTGTTGGAATTGTAGACCAGATGAACACCTGCAAACCGTCGCCTACTACAACCGATGTGGCAGAGCGCACCGTGGCCAATAGCACAGGCAATGTCCGGAGAGTGGTATCATCCACCACTGCCACGTACTCCGGGCTCCCACAGAACACAGGAAACGGCATCGACAAGAGCACATATCCAGTAAAGACCGGTCACGGCTACTCTGTGCTTGGCGCAATGCTTGCACGTGCAAATAATGGCGTTACAACTCCAACGCCATCGGGGTCGGCCGTTGGCACCTGTCCAGACTGTAATGGGGTTGTGTTCCCGCTTAACCCGCCCCCTACCTTCTACACAGATGATCCATGCAACACACCGGCACCCAATGCTATCGACGGTGTTCGCGATAACTCCCTCACGTATGATATAGATCAGTTCGACGATTTCGATCTCGACTTTACGAACGACACCAACGGCACAATTAAGCGCCTCGACATTCTAAACTGTAGCTACGTAGGCGGCAATGGCGAGCTGCACAAACGACTCCTTCGCAATGGTGTAGCCATTGTAGCTGCTGCAGGTAACGACTTTGGCACAGCACCCTTCGATCCTGCTGCCACAGTTGTGTTGCACCAGAATCCCGCACTCGATACCAAGATCCTCGCCGTTGGTTCGATCTCCGACGGTGAAGAGCTCGACGCCAACTGCAATCCATGGAAGGTACCCTACGTAATGTCGCCCGTATGGAAGGGGGCAGAGCAGTTCACAAAGGGTTTTGTGTTCTCGCCCGGTGCAGCCAAGTTCTCTCGTGCAGCAACCATGGATAGAGAAATGGACAAACGCAACGCCTACATGGACGTGGTTGCCCCCGGAGGAAATGTTTGGACACTCTACGAGAAAACCGGAGTAGGTGCTGATTCACGCGGGTACACATTCCAAAGTGGCACCTCGCTCTCAACCGCTCTCGTGAGCGGCATTGTTGGACTGATGTTCTCTGTTAATCCCGACATGGGCGTAGCAGTGGACTCCATCACGGACCTGCCTGCAACGATAGACGACGGACTGAACGTACAGCGTCGGATGTACAACATTGTAACGTTCACTGCGAAGAAGGTTGCCGACCTCAATGTAAACTACGGTTACGCAGTTCAGGGTAACGACGCGCTGTTGCGTTCGTGGTCTCAGCGAATGGGTTTTGGCAAGATAGATGCGTATCGAGCCGTGGCCCACAGCATACCTCACAAGGGTGCGTACGAATACACGGAGAGCACCACATTAGAATTCAATAACGCTGTATGTAGTCCATCTGGCATTCGATTAATGCACTGGGGGTCTCGCATAAAGGACGGATTAGATTGGCCACTCACTGCGGCACGTGGCGGCACTGTTGCCGATGACGGCATTGTAGATGTGCTCTCGTTCGGTGGGAGAAGTCTGCCAAATGAAAATCACAACAACTGTGGTGTTACCCGGATTACCAACGCAGTTTCACAGGTTGTTCTTTCCGTTCCCGACTCGTCTGCGTTGTGTATAGATGGCATGGTGCTCAACGAAGGATCAGATCATCAGCACACCCTGCAAACCAGCGGCTCACACTCTCGGATTCTCATCGACGGTCTGGTGCGCAACGTCAAGTTTGTTGGCGCGCTACGCATGGGCGACCTTATCGCAGACGGAAGTGGTGCTGGTTCCGTTATCGTTGTTACAGAAGAAGGCGATCTCTATGGTCGGCTCTCTCTAGAGCAACGAAGCACCGCAGAAATAACCGGCGCAACGGGCACATTACGCGTGCGACCCGGCGCCTGCATACGAACGGCGGGCGCACGTAACGTAACGGTAAAAGAGGGTGGCACCCTTGTTATGGACCACGCCAGTTCTGCTATCCGTACTGGTCAGCAAGAGATTGATATTCACGCAGATGGAACGCTTCGTGTGATTGCCGGTGCTAGCGTAAACCTCGATACGCGTATACGCGTTCGGCGTGGCGGAAGCGTTGTTATCGAAGACAGCTCCATTACCTTTATCCGCGACCTCTTCGTGGAGCCCGGTGGCACAATTACCATTCGTCCGGGCGCACACCTATCATTTGGGCAGCCAATCATCACCATCAATGGCAGGTTCGTTTGTGAAGGGGGCTCTACAGAACGCACACGTATCACGTTATCGGCTCGTATTGGAGACAACTGCAGGTTCGGTTCGAAAGAGCATGCGCGTATGTCTGCCCGTGTTAAACTCCGTGGACTTGGTAGCGCTGCAGACTGGAGGTCTTCTCGTGTATCGCTTCGCAACACAGACTGCAAGAACGTGGGATTCTCGTTAACAAACGTAGAAACTCTTCCCGTTGAAAACTGCTCCTTCTCCATGCATCGAAGTTTGCCTTCTACCTCGGCGGACCTTGGCTGGATAAACGAACCCTGGATGTTTGCTGCATACCTTACCGAGCGTCCTACAGACGCCTCACCGTACTACCTCTATACCTCAGTTCTCAACAGCACATTTACAGACAGCGCCGGACCCGTTGCAATCCCCTTCTACAACGCCCCCTTCAACCAGTCCATGAACCGCTATGTGTTCTCGGGCATACTTGCTCACGGCTACGAACGATCGGATGTAACAGGTTGCAAATTCTCCTTCTTGCGCGAGTGTGTAACGGGCTTCAAGAACGCCTACACCACCGTTAATCAATGCACCCTTACAAACAACGACCTGGGCGTTCGCTGCGAGCAAACCACCCCGCGCGTATGCGACAATAACATAACCACTACCGAATACCCTGTGTCTCTGTTCACCTGCGAGAAGTCGTATCATAACGACAATCGAATACTTCAGTCGCGCGTTGCCGTACGGGTAGTGAACAGCGCAATGCAGGCATTCCGCGGTAACGAAATTGCCGAGTATTGGCGTGGCATCGTTGCCAACTACGCAGCAGCCGCACTAACAACACTCAAGGAAGCCGAGCCACCGTTTGAGATACAGATGTATGGGCGAAATCGGTTCGATGTTTCCAATCCAGCGCTTTTTGCATTTGCCCCAGCAAACCATCCCAATCCATTCATGCGTCGTTTCGACGCTGCGCTCTATGCTCTTGATGTTGCGCGCCACGCAGACCTGGGAGCCGATGAAGGGGGCGGCGTGTTTCTTGTAAAGTGCGGTGAAAACCGGTTTAGTGCGTTTGCAACCTCGCATGTTGCCTACCTCATGCCGTCGGCTCAGGTAATCGACTTTGGAATAAACAACTGCAGGCCCAACGCGGCAGTTCGTGTGCTGAATGTAGGAGCAAATGGAGCCCCACTTAATGTAGATGGTGTAGCAGATAAAGCATGTGGTCCGCTTCCAACTGATGATTGGTGCTCACAACAAACCTGGCGCGACGGCCGCGACGAGGTTACTGTTTCGGAAGGACTTAAGCGGCCTGTTCCCCATAATGAAGAATCAACTGCTAACGCAACGGCGTTTCCTGCCCCACGGGCTGTGTCATTATCAACGGCGAGGAATCTTCTTGAGGTGCTTCGTGGTACCATTGCAGGTGCATACACTGCTACCGATGTACGCATACGCTCATTAACCGGCGAGATATCCGAACCCAGCATAGGAACGTTTTCGGTAGAGCTGATAGAAAATGAGAACGTTGTTGCCCGTATCCTTGTATTGATTACACCGTAGCGGGCACTCAGAATAAAACACCAAACAGCGCATCGATTACGAGGATGCTGGCGGCGCTTATCGTAAAGGCGCGCACTGTTGAGTTGCCTACGCCTTCGGCACCACCTTCGGTTTGGAAGCCTACGTGGCAACCAATGAGAGCTGTAAAACCACCGAATACAAGTGACTTCACAAGTCCGCGAATAATCTCCGACAGATTAAAGTAGTTCTGTACCGATGTAAAAAACGTTGCCATCGAAAAGTCGAAGAGGAAACTCGTTAACACGTAGGCCCCAACCAAGGCCACAACACTAGAGAACACCGCTAGTACGGGCATCATCGTAATTGCGGCCATTACGCGCGGCATCCCCAGGTATCTATCCCGATCAATCGCCATCATGTCGAGGGCATCAATCTGCTCCGACACCTTCATGGTGCCTATCTGTGCCGCTATAGCTCCGCCAACACGTCCGGCAATAACCAACGCTGTTAGCACTGGCGTTAGCTCTGTAAAAACAACCGTGGCAATAGACCCCCCGATGAATGGACGGGCAATTCCGATGAGATTAAACTTGGCAAAAAGATTTGTTGCTTGTAGGGCGGCAATAGCGCCCGTAAACGACCCGACAAGAATTACCAACGGCAAGGAATCGGAACCAACAATTTTCATCTGCTCCAACACCAATGCACGGTCTCGGAACACTCGCGGAACGTATCGAATAATCCCCAAGAACAGGAGTACAATCTGACCCACCTCGCGGGTAACGGCGATAGCAACCCGACCGATGCGGGCAAGAAACGAACCAATCATGCTGCAATCTACAACGATGCCCGTCCTTACGTGCGTAAGAACGGGCATCCCGTGTTTACTGAGTTGTTGGAGGGGTTACAAGAATCAGCCCTTGCCACGTCCACCGTTATCGCCAGTGCCGCCGCCGCTACCGCCGCGATCGCCACTTGGTGGAGGAGGTGGTGGAGGTGGTGTTTGGCCGTTACGAACAGCCCACCATACACGAAGTTTGTACACTTGATCTTCCGTAAGAATTTCGGCAAGCGATGTTACAAATGCTTCGTCGCAGGCCTTCATAGACGTGCTGGCTGCTGCGCGAGCTTGCAGATTGCGGAGCGCTTCGCGTGTACTCTTGTTCAGCTCACGAAGGGCTGTGCGTGCTTCTTCGCGACTGATTTCGCCTGCCCTTGCCTTTGCAATGATGTCTTCAGACTCCTTACGGGCTGCATCGAGGATTTCGCGTTCAGCAGCGCGAAGGCGCGTTAGCACGGCCTTGACGCATTCTGCATGTTTTGCCAGCAGATCATTAGTTGCGGCTCGTTGCTCTTCGGTTAGGTTTAGGCGCGTGAAGAGTGGACCAAACGGATTACGTACCTGACCACCTGCATTTGGATTCGGACGTTCTTGTACAGGTTGCTCAAGAGTAGCATCGTTAAAATCTGCAACCGGCGCGTTCAAATCGAACGTAGTAACATACTGCGCTGTAATGCCAGCAGGATCTTGTGGCGTTACTGCTCCATCTGAGCAGCCAACAAGTCCGAAAACCGAAACTGCCAAAGAGCCGAGGAAGAGTCCTCTCACCAAGGTAGTTTTCATCATTAACTCCATCGAAACTGTGAAAAAGTCTGTTGCCCTGTTTAGTTGTGGAGTCCCAAACGCCCAAACCTACAAAAAGGTTTGATTGGAACCCGCCGGAAAAACCCCGTGCGGCACGATTGGTTACAGGTTAAACTCCTGCCCGATCTCGGAACTTGTGTCCGTTCTGAGATGCCCCCTTCGAATTGCCCTCGTAAAAACGTCGAAATCGGCTTCAACTTGGTCGGCGTAGGCAATGGAGTAGCGCTCCATGGCCTCGTCTAACCGGGCACTTGTACCGATGTACCCCAGTAGCAGGGCCGCGTCTCCCGCCTTCGCGTGTGCTCTGGCTAACGCCCACCCGCAAATATCGGCATATGCAACCAGGGTGCCTTTTTTCATGCTCTCTAGCTCGGCCGACACCTTTTGGTCGCGCAGCTGACGAACGAAATAGTGTCGTTTTTCCGGACCAGAGGCCCATCCGATAAACATGTCGGTTGCCGCCTGCATCAGCCGCTGGCCCGCAACAACACGCTCTCCTTGGTGGGCATAACGGCTTTTTCCGGTTGGCTTTTCCAATACAGACCTGCGTGCTTCCTTCACCTGTAAGAACAATGGATCATCATCATCGGCCATCAGCAGAGATATCATGCAACGTGTGCCAACGCTACCCACGCCAACAACTTTAATCGCGGAGTCTATCGGAACATACCTATCGAATAGGGCTCGACGGTCCGATACGAGCGACTGCCGATACTCGGAGATTAGTTTCTCGCGAGATTCCTTGAGATCCTTCACCTGACTCTGAAAATGGTATATCAGAGGGGGGTCATCAACGATTTGTGGCCTGCCGTTTACCAACTTCGTGAGCTTAGGGAACACCGCCTCAGACGTACGAGAACTCGCCTCTTCTTTTCGGCGCGCTAGGCGCTTCTGTGCGTCCTTATTGTTCCCGAAGTACTCGATAAGATCATCCACCGTAATCCTATTGTACCACGTTTGTAGTAAGGTAAGCTGGGAATACTCTTCGATACGTTTCCGATAGGTAGACGTGCAGGCACGCACGGCATCGCGCGCGTTTGCGTCGCCAAAGCCATTGTATCTCGACGCCAGCACCAAACTTGCAACTAGGCGCTTAAGGTCCCATTCGAAGGGGGCGGGGAACGTCTCGTCAAAGTCGTTAATATCGAATGCCAGCGACCGCTCTGGAGTGGCAAACCCTCCGAAATTGCCCAGGTGGCAATCGCCGCATGCCTGCACGATTACCCCAGAAGAAACTGCAGACTGTTGGTCCCTGGCTTGAATAATCGCAGAACCCCGGAAAAAGTGAAAGGCCGATTGGGCCATCCGACCGTATCGAACAGGGATAAGCCCCTTTATCCGGCCCTTGTTCGACTCCTCGAGGAGCTCTACAATGCCGGGCTTTTTTTCCCTCATTTTCCAATCACCAAGATTTTCTCGCGGACTTTCTTCGCGCTGATTTTTGCCTGCCTGCCTGCGCTCCGCACGCGGGATGTAATGATTGCTCATGGCCGTGGATGCCGTTGATGAGACAGTTTCTGGATGGACAACAATACGTGAAAAGCAACCTTTTCAGTAACATGCGGGTTCTTCCAAGAATCATGCAGACCATTCACAGACGTCAATCAGCACAATGCAAAAAACCTTCCTCGTCTTGTTAGCACTTGCTTTCATCACACCAGCTACGGCCGGCTTGCTCCCCGGCAGGGATGCATATGCCGTAGTGCGCAATGCAACGCCCCTTCCCAATGGAATGGTGCTCCCGGCATCGGTGTCCATTATTGAACGTCCAAAACCCGGAACATTTGTGCCCGGTGTGGTTATAGTTAAAACCCGAGCGGCCCACGGCGTTGCCCGCAATTCCGGGTCCATCATCGGTAGTGCCGCAAACAATACGCTTGCCTCGGCAGATGTACGCGACGTTCAGTCTGCGTATTTCAATCTTGCAGACGGTGAGCTTGCGAAGTCTATTGGTCTCGACAGAATTTATCAGGTGCGTTTCGACGCCGGCATAGAGCCGTTCGATCTCTGCGCCCGCCTTATGGAAAATTCGGACGTGGAGTACGCCATTCCGCTCTACATCCACACCATGTTTCTTACGCCGAATGACCCGCGGTATTCGCAGCAGCCGTGGATGTCTTCTACCAAAACAAATCTTGCATGGGACGTTACAAAGGGTTCTGCCTCCACGATTATTGCCATTATCGACTCCGGCACAGACTGGCAGCACGAAGACCTTGCGTCGAGAATCTGGACGAACCCCAACGAAATTCCAGACAATGGCATCGACGATGACAAGAATGGGTTCATCGATGACATACGTGGCTGGGACTTTGTTGGCAACGTGTCTTCAGCCGACGTACAGCAGGGCATTCTTCGTCCAGACAACAACCCCCGCGTAACCGGTCAGATAACCGATGTAACCGGTCACGGCACTGTTGTAGGGGGCTGTGCAGGTGCAGCTACGGATAACGCCATTGGTGTGGCCTCTACGGGATTTAACTGCAAGATCATTCCAATTAAGTGCGGTTCGGACAATCCAAACTTTGGCGGCATTCTGCAGGGCTACAACGCCATTGCGTATGCGGCAGACCTTGGTGCACCAATTATCAACTGCTCATGGGGTGGCGCTGGAATAGATCCAGGCGCGCAGGACATTGTTAACTACGCTACGAACAAGGGATCTCTGGTTATTGCGGCCTCTGGCAATGACGGCCTGAACAACGATTCGTATTTACAGTCCCCGGCCAGTCTGAACAATGTGCTCAGCGTTGGATCCTGCTCTGTAACAGACCGCCCTTCGAATTTTTCGAATTACGGGATGAATGTGGACGTTTACGCTCCCGGCGAGAACATTCTCAGCACCTACCCCAACAATCAATATCGCGCGCTTACGGGCACATCGTTTTCGTCTCCACTCACATCAGGCATTGCGGCACTCATCAAGACACTTCACCCGGATTGGACACCGGAGATGATTGCTGCACAAATGCGTGGAACAGTTGACGAGATGGTTGGTGTTTCGGCAAACATTCGCCCCCTGTATTGGGGCCGGGTGAACGCGCAACGATGCGTAACAGTAAATAGCTCTTGGACCTCTGGCACACGTATGCCGGGGATTGTTTCTACAGGCGTTACCATTGGCACCAGTGGCAAGATTACGTCGTTAGAGAAAACCACAGTACAGTTCAATCTTAAAAACGTGCTTGCAGACGCCCAGAATGTTGCCGTTACCGTGCAGGTAAACGACCCTCGGGTTCGGTACTTTGGGAATTCAACAATACAAGTTGGTTCAATGGCGCGTAATGCCACTACCAGTGGTTCGTTCGAACTTCAGCTCGACCAGGCGTATCCATGGTACGCTTCGAACATTAACGTAACACTAACGATCTCTGCCGCTGGGAATTACGTAGCATTCGAACCAATCCTAGTTCCCGTACAGATAACCACCCAGAACAGCTTCTCTCTTCTGGCATCGGTACCCTCGTCTTCGTGGGATATTATAGACTATACCACCGATGGCACTCTTTATGCAACCGGCACCGTGTTTGGACAGCGCGCCTTATTGAGAGGTACACAAGGTGGCGGTGGCGGTTTGGGTGGCCTACCATATTCAGCAACGGCACTCGACGCAGTGTCTTCCACGCAGGTACTTTTCGGCGGCATACAATCCGGCCGGGCCTCTATCTCGAGATCTACGTCCGGGGGTAATTCTTGGAGCACAAACGACGTGTCGGCGCAAATGGCATCTGTAGAGTCCATCCGGATGTACGACGGTCAGAATGGCATTGCCATTGGCAACCCCGTTAGCGGCAGGTTTGGTGTTGCCTCAACCACGAACGGCGGAGGCGAGTGGAGGTCTGTAACCACAGCACCATCTGCGAATGGTTCGGAGCGCGTAGTGAGTAAAACAGTTTGGCACCTTGGCAATGCTTTTTGGTTTGCCACCTCTTCGGGACGCATTCTCTCGTCGCTTAATCGCGGACAAACGTGGGCACAGGGATCATTGGGAGTTACGGGGGCCGTTATTGTTTCAATGGCCTTTCGCGATAGCTCCAACGGCATAATCCTCTACCGAACCGGACTCGATGAGGCGGGTCCGTATCGTATAGCATCGTCTACAAATGGCGGCGTTAGCTGGCGGGCCGGCACCACCGATCTTGCTCTTGGAACAATTCCCGTTTCTGTTGGAGCAAACCAAAGCCATCATGTACTTGTTGGTGTTAACGGTGAAGTTTTCGGCTCGGATGATAACGGTTCCGGTTGGCAAGTAATCTTATCTCAGCCCGCGGGTGTTGTTATAGGCACAATGTACCTCGTTACGGACCGGCCAACAATCTTCCTTGCCGGAGCCGCACTTTCGATGTTGCAATACCGCTATGCCGGACCCAACGGCACAAAGATTCCCGAGTTCTCAACCACTCAACTAGGTTTTGGATTCCTAGAGCCGGGTCAAACGCGCTTGCGCACGGCTACACTTCGTAATACCGGCACGTCGGACCTTGTTGTGTCGGAATACGGTACAGTTTCTGTGGGGTCTACACCCGCTGGTGCATTTTCAATCGCAACAGATCCAAGAACCATTGTACCTGCAGGGGGTAGTACCAGCATTAGTTTGCGTTGCACGGCCTCGGACACAGGCGCGTACGAAGGTCGCTTGATTGTACTAAGCAACGGCACGCCATCAACAATCGAACTTCCTTTGTTTGCCATGGTTACGCCGGCAACATCCGTTGCCGAAGATCAGATGTGTGTAGCAGAAGTAACGCTGTGGCCAACTCCCGCAAGCACGTCAATCCGCGTTACCTCCCAGGCCACCATAAGTGCCACGGTGTTTAGTCTAAGTGGTCAACAAATGTACACCGGCTTGCTCGACGCCGGGCAGAGCACCATAGATGTAACAACGTGGCCGTCGGGCACATACACAATGCTCCTTGTTCATGGTATGGGAGTACGTTCAGTCCCGCTTATTGTGCGTCACTAAAGCCCCCTAACTCACCAAAACACAAAATGAAAAGGCCCGGATAACCATCCGGGCCTTTGTGTTTTGTGACGGATACGTTCGTTGCTACTACATAAAACTCGACTTTGCGCCGGGGTTCTCGTCTGCGCCATAGGCAGACTGTGCTGTGAACCCGCCAAAACGCTGCGCGCGGCGGTTCTTCATCCACACAAATCCAATGAAGAGCACTCCGCCGATTATCAGAAGCATTACAATGAGCGTACTCCACTGGAACGTGCCTGGATACACCGCCGTTGTTCCATCGGGGTTCATCACTGTGTAGGGTCGGGAATAATAAAACGCCGGATGAAAGGGCATACCCCAATACCACGGACTGCTTCCCATGATGTACCCCATCATAAAACCATCGCCCATACCGCCATAGCGGTTTATGGTGTAGTTCGTGGGCTGACCATTTGCGCCACGCAAAGACTGTGTTTCGGTGCGCCGCGGTGTACCATACCGCGTAGTGTATTCGGATGGACTCTGCATACGAGACCCACCGAGAGAGTTGCGTGTTGTTGGCGCATCCCCGTAGCGAGTGGGTGCAGTAGAGGTGCGTGGCGCTGGTGCGCTTTGTTGCCTTGGTGTTGAATATTGACGCGAACCTCCAAAAGAACCGCCACCGGATGGCGATTGCCGAGGGGCCGAGCGAGGAGCCGAACGGGGTGCTGAGTACGACCGACTGCCGCCAAACGAGCCGCCCCCGCGCCGCTGGGCCATGAGGTCTGCCGGCAAGGCCATCACCAACGTGGCTGCAAGGATGCAGAACAATCCAAGTGTCGAAAAGCGTTTCATGTTAGAAGATATTCTCGGTGGTGAGCGATCCGTTTTCTTCGCGGTACACAATTTCGGCCTTAAACTCCGTTGCCTCTGGAATGTTCTTGCTGCCGCCAAAAAAGGCCCGCAAGCCACGTCCTTCCGGAAGGGAGGGGGCTTTAATGTGCACGTAGACGCTTACAATGCCAAATTGTTCTTCGTTATTGCGTAACACCACGGTGTTGCCTATGTCTCCATCACTTATAACGGTTATCATGGAGAGTGCCCGTGCCTCTTCCTCGGTAAACCCCGGTGGTTCGGTGCGGACGTTCTCGAGGTAGTCCGTAAACACATTCTTCGTGTAGAGTCGGGCGTCTGCCCCCTCGTACACCATCAGTGCGTCGAACGTACCATTCTCGTCCAGATTCAGGAACAACTCTCGTATTCCGTCGAGCTGTTCGCCGTTATAATACACCGCCGTTTTCTCGAGGCGGCCATTTCCTTCGATGCTGAATTCTGCCATGTTCAATATTACGGACTACTCTACCTATCTTGGTGGAATTCGATTACAAGAGGATACCATGTCTGCAGAAGATGTAGGTGTAACGTTCGACCCAAAGAACCCATACGAGCGTCCGAGTTTTACGCTTGGGATCGAGGAAGAGTACATGGTGCTCGACCCGCAGACGTTGAATTTAAAGTCGCATGTTAATCTGGAGTTGCTTAGCAAGGGGCGTGTGTTGCTTCACGAACACATCAAACCCGAGATGCACGGATCCATGCTAGAGATTGGCACCGGAATCTGCAAGAACGTAAAAGAAGCCCGCTTCGAAGTAACGAAGATTCGCAGCATTGTTGCTCACCTTGCGCGCCAGAACGGTCTAAGCATTGGTGCTGCGTCTACACATCCTTTTGCGCGTTGGGAAGAACAAGACATCTATCCCGACGAGCGGTACCACATCCTTATCGAAGACATGCAGCTCCTTGCACGGTCGCTGCTCATCTTCGGCATGCATATCCATATTGGCATCGAGAACCGAGAAACACAAATTCAGTTGATGAACGAGATGCGGTACTTTATGCCGCACATTTTAGCTATTAGTGCCAACTCCCCGTTTTGGGAGGGCATGAACACCGGACTCAAATCCTACCGTTCGAAAATCTTTGAACGCTTTCCTCGCACGGCCCTTCCGGATCTGTTCTCTTCATGGGGCGAATACCAGAACTACGTAGACCTGTTGGTAAAGACGGGCTCTATTGACAACGCAAAGAAGATCTGGTGGGACATTCGTCCACATCCATTCTTCCCAACGCTCGAAGTTCGTATCTGCGACCTGCCGATGCGCATCGAAGAAACCATTGCCATTGCCGCACTGTGTCAGGCACTTGCTGCAAAACTCTTCTCTCTCTACGAAAAAAATCTTTCCTTCCGTGAGTATCGCAGATCTCTCCTCATGGAGAACAAGTGGCGTGCGGTTCGCTACGGTCTTGATGGCAAGCTCATAGACTGGGGACGCCAGCGTGAGATGCCGGCACGCGATCTCATACGCGAGTTGCTCGACTTCGTGGACGATGTGGTGGACGACCTTGGTTCACGTCGCGAAATCGAATACATCTACCAGATCCTCGAGATGGGTTCCGGCGCCGACCGCCAACTAAAGGTATGGAACGAAACTGGAAGCATCGAAGAAGTGGCCCGCTACATCCACCGCGAATCCAACGCAGGCCTTATCGAAGACGTTAGTCCGTTCCTTGCCTCCCTTCACGCCCCCTCTCCCGAAACCCTTGCCGAGAAGATGACGTCGCTGCGGAGCGAGAATAATCCGGAATGACTGGAATTGCGGGAATTGCGGGAATTGCGGGAATGGCGGGAATTACGGGAATTACAGTAATGACTGTAATTAGGAATTACTCGCTATCGCTCTATGAGAACCCGCGATGTGCGCATACCGAGGTCTGTGCGCACAACCACGGTGTAGGCACCGCGCGCGATGGTAGTTGATGATACATCGAGCCGTAACGTGTTGTTCCCTTTCTCTACACCTACGCCCGCGCGCTCGAGCACTGTTTGTCCGGCGTCATTTACAACAGTAATTGTAGCTGTGGTGGCTTTGGCGCTTCGCAAGAATATCGTCATCTCATCACGCGCTGGAATCGGGCCAATGCCATCTAGGCGCAGCACCGTGTCTCCGATGGAACAAAGCCCTAAGGCAGAGGGCTTGTCGAGAAGAGAACAAAGATCATGTGCGGAGAGACGATCTTCTATTGAACGAATCACCGCTTCGTACTCCGGCTTGAGAAATGCCGCCAAATCTGCGGGAAGGGAGTCTATCACGTCGCTCGTTGGAAGGTACCAGTACACGCTTGTGAGTCTGCGTGGACTAGTTTCGAAACGGAGAGATGAAACCCATGGAGTAGAAACCTTAATCGGAATTAGCAGACGTGTTACCGGCACACGTACACCATTTTCAACAACCCAGTAGTATGCAAGCGAATCCACTGGAATATCCCGTCTGCTACCAATAGTGTGTGCAACCTTTTCCGCTAGTGCCGAAGCGTACGGGAACTCAGCATACCAGCCGGTAGGGGCACCAGATGAGATCCGATACGAAATGGAGGAGCTGCGAGTCTTAACCGGAGCGATTCTGTTTACACCCTCGGCTTCTACAGTTTCAAGTTTGGCCCTTGGAAACAACGGCTGAGTTGTCTCACGTATCTCGCGCCCATTAACGCTCTTGTACACTACACCGCTGCGGAAGATGAAGTGCGCGATCGGATCTGTGTTGCCAACATACGCAAGGGTCTCAAACCTGCGATAGCTCGTTAACATGGTATCGAGCGTTGTTCCAAAGGAACCACACACAACCGAAACGGAATCACGCGTTATTCCGAATCTCGATAGCTGGACGTCTGTTAGCTCTACAAACGGCTGCCCCATCACACCTTCAATCTTTACAAGGTTTGCTTCCGGTGGTGGCAAGGCCTGTGGATACGATGTGGGTTTCGGAGCCGACGTTTTATAGGCATCATAACATAGTCGAGTTGCCCTTTGATACTTGGCAGGCAATCTTGTCAAAAGATCCTCAGTTGGCGCGTAGAGTAACACAACCCGATGTCGCGTGCGCCGATTAGGTACTTGAATGATCACTGGCTTTCGATCACGAGCCAGTTCCCTTGTTGGGAGGTGAGCTGAACATCCTGTTGAATCGAGTGATACGGAGTGTAGTAGCGACATAGTGCCTGAGAGAAATTCGTTGTCTCGCCCTTCTCTGTCCACAATAGCTTGTTGAATGTACCTTATGTTTTGGGGGCGGTTGTCGCTATCGATTGTTTGCACCCAGAATGGCACAAGAGGATCGAGCTTTGTGCCATCGAATGAGGTGGGAACGATATTGTCCACGCCTTTGGACGTGGCAGAGCATCGCCAGTGAAACAATGCACTAGAGTCCTTTAGCGTTTTCCCATCTAGGCCAAGTCTTTTAGCAACCGCTGTGTCTTCAACAACCAGGGATTGCATTGTAACAAAAACGGTATCATCATTAACAGCAATCCCCAGCGCTGCGAGCTCTGCCTCACTGAGGTGAAATATGAGAATCGAATTTGGGTCTATGGTATCGCGTTCAGCACCCACAGGTGCACGGCTAACGGCATTTGTAGTATCGGGTTGCCACGCTAGTAGTGTTTCGGGAACACGCGCACCTGAATTACGGATTATTGGCAACCCACTCGGTTGCAATGTGTACTGTAGAATCGTGGTGTGCAACAACCAATACACGCCGAACAATGCCAACACCCCTACAGGTGCTAGCCACCATAGAGTCCAAGTGCGGCTTTTTTCAAGACCCCTAACAGAGTCGTCGCTGACAAGTTGCGGCGAGACCACAGATCGTTGTAGTTCGTTAAGCGCGGCGTTGAACCGTTCGTTAGACATCAGTGTGTTCTCCATCTACGATTGGATGTTCCTGAAACATGGCGATAATTCTATCTCTGCCACGCTTAACGCGCATTTTTACGGCAGATAGTCCAAGCCCAAGTTCCTCTGCAATGTCGGCCAACGGCCAGCCTTCAATTTCGGCCAGAACAAAGGAGATGCGCTCGGCATCGGGTAACATGGCAATAGCATCGCGGACAAGTCGCATATCTGCTGCGGCTTCTGGCGAAAGGGCATCGGCTGCAATGAGACTATCCATATCTGGATAATCGAAACGCGGTGCACGTTTCTGTGCCCTTCTGTGCATTCGCAATATGGAAGAGATAAGATAGGACTTCAGGGAGGGGGCATCTCCAATTCTACCCCATGCGCGAATCGCTGACACAAGAGCATTGTGCAGTAGATCCGAGGCATTGTCTCGATCTCGCTCCACGAACAATGCGAAACGTTCTACGTCGCGCCGTATGGCGCGATATGCTACTAGGAACTGATCGTGGTTACTCACGTTGTACCAATGCATCATCCACTATTCTGGTCACAATAGTCTGGGTTGAACACGAGGCAAACTACGAGTGTCTACATGTATCAGTACTTTCACGTCGTAACTTGGACTATGTCCGTTTCTTAGTTGAAAAGCGCCGAGGTTTAGAATCAGTATTGGCGT
>DAITNB010000016.1:0-51213 GCA_036834845.1 bacterium
ACCCAGGTAACCCAGGTAACCCAGGTAACCCAGGTAACCCAGGTAACCCAGGTAATCCAGGTAATCAAAGTAATTTCGCAGATGCTTCCAACAATTCCGGACCCGATTCTCTACGCGGGATTCATCTTTCTAGTTCTTGGCCTGCTGGCGCTTGACTTAGGAGTGTTTAATAAGTCGCCTCGAGTTGTGAAGATATCCGAGGCCCTTATGTGGACAGGATTCTGGATTTCCTTAGCACTTGCATTCAACGTTTTTGTCTACTTTGAGCGGGGCCCTCAAGCCGCCACCGAGTTCTTTGCGGGCTACCTGTTGGAGCAATCACTTTCGGTAGATAACATCTTTGTTATCATCCTCATTCTGAGGTATTTCAAGGTTGCACCGCAGTACCATCATAAAGTTCTCTTCTGGGGAATTGTGGGCGCACTTGTGATGCGCGGCACCATGATTGCTCTGGGGACGGCACTTATCAATTCGTTCGAGTGGATTTTCTTCGTTTTTGGCAGCTTCCTCGTTTTCACCGGCGTGCGCATGGCGTTCAGCAGCGAAGACGCCGAAGACCTGGAAGACAACACCGTTGTGCGGCTATCGCGGCGGTTTCTGCGCGTTACCGACGAGTACCACCAGGAGCGCTTTTCGATTCGCAGGCAAGGGGTGCTTTGGTTTACGCCGCTATTCTTGGTGGTTGTAGTAGTTGAGTTTACAGATCTCATCTTCGCAGTAGACTCCATTCCCGCAATTTTTGCTATCACACGCGATCCATTTATCGTGTTCACAAGTAACGTGTTTGCCGTAATGGGTTTGCGATCGTTGTTCTTTGCCGTGGTTGGGGTAATGGGCATCTTTCACTATCTGAAGTATGGCCTGAGTATAATTCTAACCTTCATCGGTGTGAAGATGTTTATCCAACATTGGGTGCACATTCCAACTGATGTGGCTCTCGGAGTTATTGCCGGTGTTTTGGCTGTTTCCGTTTTGGCTTCAATCGCCTTTCCTGAAAAGAAAAGTGAAACTCCACGGTCGCCAAACGATGTTTCGTAGCATCCATCTCGCGCTACTCGTTTGCGCCTTGCTTGCTGGTTCATTATTTAATGGATGTTCTTCTTCTCGTTCTGTTCGTGCCAAGTCCGAAAGCGCTTCTAGACTTCTCGAGGTGGCCAACAATCTTGTAGGAACTCCCTACTGTAAGGCCGGGGCTTCCACAGAATGCTTCGATTGCTCCGGATTTGTGAGCTACTGCTTTTCTAACGTTGGCATAGTTCTACCGAGGAAGGCCTCCGAGATGTACGGCGCAGGATCGAGCGTTGCGAAGCAAGGACTAGTGGAAGGAGACTTGGTATTCTTCCGCACCACCGGAAAAGAAATAACACACGTTGGAATTATGCTAAACAATGAGGAGTTTGTTCACTCTTCTACAAGCAGGGGCGTAATGATATCGCCGTTAACGGATGCGTACTGGGCTCCGAGATACGTTGGTGCACGGCGTGTGCTTCGGGACTAACAACGTGATTCAGTTTACAACAACAGTCGGTGTGATTCTCGTCTTCTGTTGCACACTAGCGTTTAGCCAGCGTGCACCACTAGCGAAGATAGAAGTATCGAGTACTTCGCGCGCAGAAATGCCGTCGGCCACTGCCTTCATTGCGCGAGATGGCTCGATGATACCGCTGCGCGAGGGCAGACGTTGGAGCGACGGTACGTTCCGAATCGAGGCCGGCGGGATTCAGACCGGGATATACAATCTCTGCATTGCGGCACCAGATCACGACCCCATTGTGCGCAGACTCTACATTCACGCGTCTACGAGAAACATCGAGGCCAGAGCAATACTCGCCACCCACGCTCGCCCCGCTGACAGGTTCGACAGCGTGAAGCTCGTGTACAACTTTGATGCCCCGAGCGAAGAGAGAATTCGCATGGTGCGCACCGATGACGGGAGGTACCGAACACCTTTTGCCTTGCCCGTTGCTCGTCAGCGATTCGAGTATCAAATCATTCCTTACCGCAACGGTGCACATCCCGGTTCAATGCGTGCTGTAAACGGCACGATGCAACACAGCACGGCATTCGACCTGAGCGGCGACTTTCGGAGTGTTCTTCATACGAGAGACAGCGCACTGATTATCGAGTGGGATCCAAAACTCGTTCCGGCTTCGTCAGCGCCATCGGAGTTTGAGTATTTGTCTGATCAAGACCGCAACGTTGATTCCATTCTTGGAGAAATCACTCTTGCAGAGAGAAATCTCGGCACTGCTCCGGAGACCCCAAGCACCGAGCGTAGCGTTGCCGCACTCGAGCGTGCTACACACGCAACTGATGGCCGGCTGCAAGATGCCTATGTAACTCTCGCTGCAGTTCTGGCGCTCCACCTTATTCGATCGGACTCTGCACGCGGACTCCGCCTTGTACAAAAACTTGTAACCATTATTCCGCCCACTTCGGGCGCATGGACAATTTCTCTCACAGCACCACTCGCTGTAGTGGCGGCTTGCGGGCTGGACTCAACATTGTGGTCGTATGTAGAGAACATTGTAGACAGCCATCCTGCAATCGGGCCAACACTCTTGTACCGCGCCCTTTATCTCGAAAATCAGCCGTTAGCACAACGCCGGATAGAGAAACTCTACGCAATGTTCATGAAGCGTTACTCTTCCGATCCTTTAGCTGAGGAGGTAATGCGCACCTTTAGTCCCGAACGGAAGATCGCGGCAGGCAAACTCTTGCCGCAGTTTTCTTGGACCCTCCTTGATGAACCCACAAAGAAAGTTTCGCCCGCAACACTCCGCGGCAAATACGTGCTTATAGACGTGTGGGCAACCTGGTGCGGTCCGTGCATAACAGAGATCCCCAATCTCGAACGCGCCTGGAAACGCTTCAAGGGTGCCAACTTCGATATACTCTCTGTGTCCCTCGACGCAGACGCATCCAAGGTTACTGCCTTTCGGAAAGCACGCAACAGTATGTCCTGGAAACACGTGTTTTTGCCTGGCGTGTACGAAAGTGAAGCAGCCACCACCTTCGAGATAACGAGTATTCCTCGTGCCATCTTGGTGGCACCCGACGGAAAGATTATTGCCGTAGACACAGGCCTTCGTGGCGAGGATTTAGAATACACACTTGCGAAGTACCTGCGCTAGCGCCCCCTTTCCTAATGCGGGCGGAAAGTCGGGTGCGGCAGGGAAATTCATGACATAATGCAGCACTAATGGCAAGGCGTCGCCCGGATTTCTGTCATTTTGGCAGGATTTTCCGTTTGGCACACCGTTTCATGGTGGGGATTTGACTTCATGCAGAATCCTTTCAGTAACTCACCAGAAACAATGTTTAGAACCACGAGGAGACCAGCCATGTCTATCATCAAAGTTGATCCGTTCCGCAGTGTAGACTCCGTTCTTCGTCGCATGTCCGACGTGTTCGATGATGTTCAGCGCGGCGGTGTTCGATTCGAAATTGGAGACTTTGCTCCACGAGTAGACATAGCCCACACCGATAAAGCTATCAGCTTCCATGCAGAGCTACCCGGCCTAACAAAGGAAGATGTAAAGATCTCCATTAACGAAGACAACGTGTTAACCATCAGGGGCGAAAAGAAGCGCGAAGAAACGAGCGAAGAAAAGAACTTTGTGCGCGTTGAGCGCAGCTTTGGTTCATTCACCCGCTCCTTTACTCTTCCAGACAATCTAGAAGCGTCCGCTGTTCAAGCCACCTTCGAAAATGGCGTTCTCAACATTACCATTCCAAAGAAAGAACCGGCCGCTCCAAAGGAGCACGTTATCTCCATTCAGTAATTCAAACTCTCTTTACGAAAGAACTCTACCACCATGGGTAAAATCATTGGAATAGACCTTGGCACCACAAACTCGTGTGTTGCTGTTATGGAAGGCACAACACCGGTTGTGATAGCAAATGCCGAAGGGCTGCGCACCACACCGTCTGTGGTGGCCTTCACAAAAAGCGGCGAGCGTCTTGTGGGTCAGTCCGCAAAACGTCAGTCCGTTACGAACCCCAAGAACACCGTGTACTCCATTAAGCGGTTTATGGGACGTCAGATGTCGGAAGTTTCAGACGAAGCCAAGAGTGTACCGTACACCATTGTCTCCGGCGAAAACTCCACCGCACGCGTAGACATCGATGGGCGTTTGTATTCGCCCCCTGAAATTTCTGCAATGGTGCTCCAGAAAATGAAGCAGACAGCAGAGGACTATCTTGGTGAGAAGATTACCGAGGCCGTGATTACCGTGCCCGCCTATTTCAACGATGCCCAACGTCAGGCAACAAAAGATGCGGGCGAAATTGCCGGACTTACCGTGCGCCGTATCATCAACGAACCAACGGCTGCCGCACTCGCCTATGGCTTAGACAAGAAGGGTCAGAACCAAACCGTTGCCGTGTACGACTTGGGTGGTGGAACCTTCGACATTTCGATTCTCGAAATTGGCGATGGAGTGTTCGAAGTGAAGTCTACCAACGGAGACACACACCTAGGTGGCGACAACTTTGATCAGCGCCTTATCGACTTCTTGGCCGATGAGTTTAACAAGCAGGAAAGCATAGACCTGCGCAAAGATCCCATGGCTCTCCAACGGCTTCGCGAAGCTGCCGAGAAGGCCAAAATTGAACTGTCGCAGATGCTACAGACGGACGTGAACCTGCCCTTCATCACGGCCACACAAGACGGTCCAAAACACCTTAACATCAACATCACCCGCGCAAAATTTGAGCAGCTCTGCACAGATTTGTTCGACCGCTCTCTAAAGCCATGCGAAGGCGCTCTGCGCGACGCAAAGCTTACACCATCGCAGATCGACGAGGTGATTTTGGTAGGGGGCTCTACACGCATCCCCAAGATTCAGGAGCTTGTTAAGAACTTCTTTGGCAAGGAGCCATCGAAGGGCGTAAACCCCGATGAAGTAGTTGCCGTTGGCGCAGCAATTCAGGGTGGCGTGCTTAGTGGCGATGTGAAGGACGTGTTGTTGCTGGACGTAACACCACTTTCTCTTGGCATCGAAACCATGGGTGGTGTTATGACGCCCATGATCTCTGCCAATACCACCATTCCACACCGGAAAACAGAAACCTTCTCTACCGCCTCAGACAGTCAGCCATCGGTGGAAATCCATATCCTCCAGGGCGAACGTTCCATGGCGGCAGACAACAAAACACTGGGCAAGTTCCACCTCGATGGAATTCCACCGGCCCCGCGTGGCGTTCCGCAGATCGAGGTTACGTTCGACATCGACGCGAACGGTATACTAAGCGTAACAGCCAAGGACAAGGCCACGAACAAGGAGCAAAATATCCGCATCACTGGCTCGAGCGGGCTAGACAAGAACGAAGTGGAGAAGATGAAGCGCGATGCCCAAGAACATGCCGCCGAAGACAAAAAGCGCAAGGAAGAAATCGAGTTGCGTAACCAAGCCGATCAGCTTGTGTATAGCACCGAGAAACAGCTTAAAGAGTTCGACGAAAAACTTGATGCCGACACCAAGGATCGCATCTCCAAGGCCAAAGATCGTCTTGCCGATGCCGCCAAGAATAACGCATCAGACATTCGTGCTGCAATCGACGCACTGAATCAGCTCTGGTCAGAGGCATCAACGAAGATGTACGAACAGGCCGCGCAGCAGCCAAGTGCAGAACCATCAAGCTCCGAAACTGCCGGCGAGCCGGACGGCAATAAGGTAGAAGACGCCGACTACACGATTGTAGACGAAAAGTAACCACTCCCTACCCATACCAACCCCGCATCGTTTCACCACCGATGCGGGGTTTCTTTTTTCCGCACCATTCACCCAGAGCCGGCCCTGCAACGGTGTTCCTTACGGCCCGTCCTACTATATTGAAGGATGGCAACAACCAGAACTCGAGTTGTAGAACTCTCGGCTCATACTTCGAGGCAGGTACTCACGTTCTGCCTGCTAGCCATTGCGTGTTCGGCAATATTGTTTGTAGCTGTTGCCGCTCCTGCAATGGACACCTTCTTTGGCGCATTTCTGCGCAGCGAAGTGGTACGAGACGGCTCGCCGGTTACATATCGGATAGCCGAGAATAGAGACGACGAAGTTGTAACAACCGGCACATTTAGCACGTGGGCGTTAGTAGACCCGCGAGAAAAGAAGTCGATCGACGCAACAAAACAGCTTGCTGGGAATGCTGCCTCGGATCTTCGTTACCGCGCAGAGTACATCTTTTCTCCGGCTATCGCCTTGGCCCCACTTGTACTTGTTGGTGGCTTTGTGCTTGCTGCATTACTAACAACAATATTCCCTGGCGGCCTTGGTCTGGTGCGTCAGAAAATTGAGCGCGAGATTCTTAATGCACTAGACAGGCTGGCTATTGCCCAGTTTGGAGAGCATACTGCCGAAGAGATCCGCATTTTATCGCGAGACATCCTCTCGGCAGATCTTCGCAGACTGCATGATTTGGCAGACATACACGCCATGCCCTATTCCGATCTCCAGCTTCTGCGAGGTGCCTTGCGGTGGCGCGATTCTGCCGGACTTTCCAGACTGTTCCGCACACACGAGGCCGTGAAGTTCTACATGCGGGAGTACTTTACAGACCGGTATAGTAACGCCGTACTTGGTATGGTGTATATAGGCGCCGCCATCCTCATCATTGTAATTGGCATACGTGGACTAAAATTCCTTCCTGCTACCGATCCATCCGTTGTACTTGGTGCGCTTGGTTTAGAGTTTATGCTCTTAATCACGTATGCCATGGTGTTAATGTACGGTAGAACAGACGAAGAAGGAACCGAGCACCACCGCGACGTTTCCGTTGTTAGCAATAGCGCGGACGCAGATGCTGAACATATTCTGCGAGCATTTCTTGCCGTGCGCAGACCGCAGCAACAAAGCGGAGATACACAGTGAAGCCCCTGGCGGTGCACGATAACGCCGTTGCCGTATTACGCAAGGCAATAACAGCATGGCGTGCTGGCACCGGAGGCGTTACGATGATTGCAGCCGAGCCCGGCCTTGGCAAATCGCGGTTGTTGGACTGGCTTGCGCTGGAATTGGGAGAAGGCACAACGTGCCTACGTGTAGACTGCTTGCCCCCTATCGGCACTATGAACACGTCTGCCATTCAGCCATTACAGCCATTCGGGATGGCTATAGAGCAGCTCTACTCGAAATCGGGTCAGGCAGCTCGCAAACGTCTTGCTCTGAATGTAGGAATGAGCTTGCTAGCGTCTATCCCCATTGCTGGCGACCTGTTCTATGCGGTAAAGGCTATCTCGCAAGACGTTAGCGAATACAAGCGAGACACTGCGGCGATTCAGGAGAAAAAACGCTCGGCTGTTTTGGAGTGCGCAAATACCCTGTGCGCTATTGCAGAAAAGACGCCATTTGTATTGCTCATTGACGATGTTCAGTGGTCCGACGCACAGAGTGTTGAGGTACTACGCAGACTTGCAACAACCCTGGGTTCTGTTCCGCTTCTTATTGTGTGTGCTGTGGCGCCCGCCACTGCACAACGATCGAATCTGCCGCTTACCACCCTACTACGGTCCGAAACACTCCGCGAGTCAACCGTAACACTCCGTCCGGTAGAGAAAGATTCCGTAGAGCACATTGTTCAAGAGATTCTGCCGGGCGTAACACTTCCCGCAGTGATTCTTACAACAATATTCGAGCGGTCGGGCGGGAACCCCGGAGTTATCGCAGAATACGCTCGCTTCCTGAAGGGGGCGGGGCATGTTCGCGCCGATGGCACGGTTGATGAGTCTGCGTTCGATTCCGTTCGGCAGGTTACCGGATCGCACCCGGCTACAGATGTGGTTCTTCGCGAAATCAGTGAAGAGGATGCCACCATCTTGTCTCTCTGCGCAGCAGAAGGAAAGGAGTTTACAGCGTTCCTTCAGGCCGCTCTATCGAACACGGACGTTCTCACCATAATTCGAACTCTGCGCAGAATTCAAACACATACGGGATTGATCAAAAGCGTTGGCATGCGAACGAAATACGGTTGCAAAACAACTGTATACGAGTTTAGCGAGTCGTTCCCCTACACATACTTTCTCCATAGACCCGAGTATGAAGAGCGGAGGAACATTCACCAACGCATTGCAGACATTCTAACGAAGGAGTATTCTACCTCTGCCGTTAGCGAGCTCCGCAACGAACTAGCTGTGCGCATTGCTGCGCACGGAGCCGAAGCCGAAAACCATGTTGTTGTAGAACACATGTTAACGGTGGCCGCAGAGGTTGCCGATGTTACTGGCTCTCCCGAGATTGCTGCCTACATTCGTAGCGAAGTGTTGCCGCCGTATCGCACCGCGGCGAACGTGGAGGAAGGCACCAACGCTACAGCCGCCGATGACGGCACCACTGTTAACGTAGACTCCACGCACATCTCCGCAAGCATCCGACACATAGCCAACGCTATTGTACAGGGGAAGAGTAAAGAAGCACGCGCTCGTGGACTTCGGCTACGCGAACACCGAGGCGCCCTAACGCGTCACGAATTTTTCGTGATATCCTGTCTTATTGCAAAGGCCTGCATCGATCTGGAAATGTTCGAAGATGCGGCTTCTATCCTGCGTGAACTTTCGGCAGAAGCAGACGTTGCGCAATCGGACTTGTGCCTGATAAAGAATGTAGAGGGAGCTTTGGCTTTGGCAACAAACAGCGCAACCATGGCTATCACGCTGTTCCGCGAAGCGGCAGAATATGCCGATCAGTCGCCAAGCCATCTTCGTGCTCTTACATTAGGCAACATTGCTCTTCACCTGCGCCGCGAATCAGATCCGTCGCACAGCAAATACGAACAAGCCGTCCGCAAGCTTGCTATTGCGCACGGATGGCCCGGCGTTCGAGTAGATCTTGGCATCTAGACCATGGAGAATCCCGCATGACCTTGTCTCGGAACACACTCGGCATTACGCTCATCATCTGTACTACAGCGGTGCTTGCCCTTGGGCAAGACAACCCGCATGCGCGCCATATGGAGAGGGCTCATCCAACACCGGCTGCCAATGTATCGTATACACATCTTCAGTCGCTTGTTCCCATGCTTGGCGAGAATGTGTTTCCCAGCATGTTTCTGAACACCAACATGATTATTCCGGAAACAGATCCACTGCCCGCACAGAACGAGTCTTCTATTGCCGTCAACCCTATAGACCCAACAAATCTCATAGGTTCTGCCGTTGATTATCGCGGTAGCTCTTCAACATGGGCGTACTACTCGAAGGACGGTGGAAAAACGTGGGCAAATGTTACTCTGGGCACCGCACGCTCTGGGTGGACTTCGAGTAACGATCCATCGGTGTGTTTCGATCACACAGGACGTGGGTATCTCTGCTATGGCGGATTTCGCAGGGAAGGTAATGTGCAGTTTGGTGAGAATGGAATATTTGTAAGCTCTACCAACGATGGAGGCACAACGTGGGACATGCGCCATACGGCAGTGATCATTCATACCGGACAACAAACAGCAGACTCTGCGTTTGAAGACAAGTATTACATTCATGCCGATACTGCAGGTGCATCTCCGTATAGGGGGCATCTGTACATACCGTGGAAGCGCGTTATTAATCGCGATTCTTCCACGCAGATCGTGATTGTAAAAAGCACCGATCAAGGAAGAACGTGGTCTGCCCCCGTTGCCGTTAGCGACCGATTCCCGGGTACATCCGAGGCAACAACATTCGGGCAGAGTTTTCCGTTAGCACGCACCGGTCCGGACGGATCGGTTCACCTTGTTTGGAACAGCGGAACAGAAAATGCACTTCGATACGCTAGATCGTTAGATGGCGGCGCAACGTGGACAGCCCCACGTATCATTCATCAGTACCGTCCGTTCGGAGTGAAGAGCACGATCAATGGTCAATCAAATTCGCGTGTAAAGGGTGTAGTGCGTGCAGAGTGCTACCCAACGCTTACCATCGACAACACCGGCGGTCCTCGAAATGGGTGGCTCTACATTACATGGGCCGCAGACAACTATCCCAACGTGTATTTCTCCCGTTCTACAGACAACGGAACAACGTGGTCGGCAGCCAAGGTGGTGCACAGCGATACTACCAACGATCAATTCTGGTCGTGGATTGCTCTGGACCCAACAAGTGGCGAAGTTGCCATCATGTACAGCGACTCTCGAGACGATGCAGAAAACATCTTTGTAAACACCTACGTTTCGTGGAGTGCCGATGGAGGAGAAACATGGGCAGACAAACGTGTAGGAGATGACCGCAACGACCTACGCCGCAATCCATTTCAGGGCAACACCTTTGCCGGTGATTACTCCGGGTGCGACTTCTACAATGGTTATGTGTACCCGTCGTGGGTAGACATGCGCAATACGTATAGCAACCCTGCAGACAATGACGTGTTTACTGCTGTGGTAGATTCTCGCGCGCCACAAGCCCCCTCCCGATTTACCGCGCGTACCGTTACCACCCGACCAACAGAGATAGATCTATCGTGGTCTACTATTACCTCACTTTCGTTTGGTCAGACACTTCCTCCATCGGCAACAATTGTGCTACAGCGAAACGGCACTACCATTGCAACCCTTCCTATTACTGACACCACGTTCACAGATACAGGCCTCGAAAAATATTCACTCTACAAATACACACTTACCGCTTCAGCCAATGGCCGAAACAGTGCGCCGCGCAACGCAGAGGCCTACGCCGGGGGTTCGAGAGCACTTGGTCCCACAACACTTCTCAGTGCAACGGGTAATGCAGACTCTACGATTACAACTGTATCTGTTCTTCCTTCGCGCAGACTCGACGGCGTTACACCGATTATTAATCTCGACTCGCTACTAACGAACACTTCAGAGCTTGTGCTGTCCACGAAACTGCAACCTACAGACACCGGAAAGCAGTTTACAGACAAGGTGCGCGTACCGGAGCGTGGCTGGTACGAAGTATCTACACGTGTTGCAGACACCGATGGCAATGCCGGGGGTGCAAGCGATACAGTTTGGACATATGCCGGCAACAGAGATATACATCTCGAGTCGTACACCACAGAGCCCCGATATCTCCGTATTGCAGGCCAGTGGGGTAGAACAACGAACTTCTTCAGAACAGCCCCTGCATCGTTTGCGCACGCACCTGTTGGACCATACCAACCGAACAGGCGAGACACTTTGATGCTAGCGCCACTAGAAACCAGCATTCCTGCCATCGAAGGGATTAGTCTGGTCCTTACGTGTTACGTGGCTGCATTCGTAGACGCATCAGACACCATGTTCCTCGAGGTTTCTCAGGGCAACCCTAACGGACCATGGGAATCACTGGAATGGTGGAACGCCTCGAAAGATGCGCGTTGGCTAGACACCACAAAATCCGACGATGCCTGGCGTGCTCAGTACCTGCCAATTCGCTCATACAACTCCGGTACAATGTATGTGCGCCTACGGTTCCGCAGCAATGCCACTCGACATTCCGACGGGTTTTACATCGACGACCTATCGTACACAACGGCGGTTAGTGTAACTGATGATGAGCGCATTGTTCGCGAAACGTATCCAACACCCGCCTCAACACATGTTGTTGTAACGTTAACGAATGATGCACCAATAACGAACGTGCGCCTAACAAACATGCAGGGCGGCACTCTACCAACGGGCTGGACGCAAAGTGGCCGAACACTTGTTGTTCCGGTTCAAGGCCTTTCCTCGGGAATGTACTCGTTGGTGATTGGCCGAGACGAGCACGTTATCATACTTCCCGTAGTTGTGCTGCGCTGACACACATTGCGTACTGTTACGACTTGAGAACAAACGTAATCTCTGTTCCCTTGCCAATCTCGCTCTGTACACTCATCGGGGCGTGATGCGCTTCGAGAATATGTTTTACAATGGCCAAACCTAATCCGGTGCCACCCACGGCTCTCGACCTATCCTTGTCTACGCGGTAGAAACGCTCGAAGATCCGTGGCAAATGCTCCTCGGATATTCCCAATCCGGTGTCGCGAACACCAATCCGCACGCCCCCTTCAACAGGACGAGCGTCTACATATACATTTCCACCATCTACGTTGTACTTCACGGCGTTTTCGAGAAGATTGGTAACTACTTGCGAGATGCGTTCCCTATCGCCGTACACCTGCACATCGGTAGGAGCGCTGCAGTGCACCGTTACATTACTCTGCGAGGCGCGCATTTCCGTGGCCTGCACTACATCGTGCAGCAGGTCTGCCACGTCGAAGTAGCGAAACGAAAACTTCAACTCGCCGCTTTCAATTCTCGATATGTCTATCAAATCACTTAGCAGCGTGTTAAGGCGAAGAGCGTTGTTGTAGGCCTTCTCTAAGAACTGCTGCGAAACCTCCGGATCGTCCATCGCTCCGTCGAGCAGCGTTTCCAGATATCCCTGTACGCTGAAAATTGGCGTGCGAAGTTCGTGCGAAACATTGGCAACAAACTCCGAGCGAACCCGCTCCAAGCGGCGCATCTCGTCGATATCTTTTGCAGCGCGATGTGCTAATCGATTAATGGCGTCGGCAACGCGCACGGTGTCCAGAGCAGCTCCACGGTCGAGTTCGATTCTCCCGCTCACAGCCCCATCGGCGATGGCATTGGTAATGTCTGCAATTCTCTGCAGCGGCGCTACAAGACGCTGATGGGCGATTCGGCGGTATATGGCGGCTGCTACACCGGCACCTATTGCAGCAACAAGAAGAGCTAACGCTATGGCAGGCACCAGCCCAAGAGGCATGGCAACAGCAACTACACTACAACAGAGTACCGCCGCAATAATTGCCGGCAGAGTAAGGAAGAGTTGAACACTTCGCCCAACTGTAGGGCGCATCGGTGTGGGTGCCATGCAGCAAAGTTAGACCTGCTCACTGAAACGGTACCCAACTCCTTTTACCGTTTCAATCCACCCGCCGTACTTGTTGAGTTTCTCGCGGACCTTGCTTACGTGTACGTCTACGGTACGGTCGATTACATAAACACTCTCACCCCATATCCGTCGCAACAATGCCTCGCGGGTGAATACCTTTCCACGGTTCGAAGCTAGGAACGCTAACAGTTCGAATTCCTTCTTTGGAAAGAACGTCTCCTTACCGTCCACGCGTACCGTATAATTCTGACGGTTGATCTCTAAGGCACCAAGGCGGATAATTTCTGGCGCGGCAATCGTTTCTGTGCGGATGCGCTCGGCACCTCTGCGGAGAATGGTCTTCACGCGTGCAAGAAGCACTCTGGGAGAGATGGGCTTTTGAATATAGTCGTCGGCACCCAGCTCTAAACCCAGAATCTGGTCGATTTCGCTGGATTTAGCCGTTAGGAACATGATTGCCGTGGAGGCAAGTGATGTTTCTTGCCGGAGCGACCTGCACACCTCAAAACCGTCCATTCCGGGCATCATGATGTCTAAAACCACTAGGTCGGGCTTAACAGTGGTGGCTACTTCGACCGCTTGGGTACCGTTTGAAGCCGTGAAGACCTTGTAGCCTTCCTTGCTCAAATTGTACGAAATCAGGTCGACGATGTCTTGCTCGTCATCCACCACGAGGATCTTCTTTTCCATGACGCAAACTTAGGGTAAGATGGGACGGCGCTCGGTTAAAATCGCGTAACAAGAAACCGGCGGAAGATGGCCCGGAAGTTCCTATTTTTCGCGTTGGCGTATACCTCATGAACACCCCATACCAACACACCTCCGGGGGGAGTGATTCGCACCGATTTGTAGCGGACGCAATTCAGTGCGTTGCCGCATGCGTGTTTGCCTTTTTTGTGTGTACACCAACCCTTGATGCCCAACCACGATCGGCGTGGAATTGGTACTTTGGGCAGAACGCCGGCCTAACGTTTTCCAACGGAACAGCTCAGCCCCTTGCCGATGGAAGAATGGTTACCAACGAGGGGTGCGCGTCGATATCCGATCCTACAACCGGCGAACTGTTGTTCTACACAGATGGCGTTACGGTATTCAATCGTATTCACGAGCCAATGCCGAATGGCACCGGACTCTTTGGCGACTTTTCAACAAGTCAGAGCGCGATCATCATTCCAGCGCCAGGCAGACCTCAGGTGTATTACATCTTCAATCCTGCCGCCGTTACCGCAGCAAATCTTGGCAACAGATGTTTGTGTTTGTACTACAGCGTTGTAGACATGCGGGCCGACGCAGGGTTCGGAGACGTTGTAAAAAAGAACGAACTTGTTGCAAGCGACATCACAGAACACCTTACCGCCACGGTTGACTGTTCCGGCGAGGGCTGGTGGGTTGTTGTTCGAAGTAGATCTACCCGGCATTTCTTCAGCTTCCACCTAACCCGCGATCAACTCCGCACCGAGCCCGTTGTTTCGGATGCGGGCTTCCCTGTGATTTCTATCCGCGAGGCGGGTCAGATGCACATCTCACCCGACGGCAGGAAGCTGGTTATCACCTCTACGGGCGGAAACTCACTCCTCTACAATTTCGACAACCAGACCGGCAAGGTAACCGATGGCACCGACTTGTTTCCGTTTGCAACCTTTGGTTCGCACTACGGTGCATCATTCGCTCCCGGCAGCAAGAAGGTGTATGTGTGTGTTGCCAACGAAACACCACTTGCTCCAACACGCGTATATCAGTTCTCCATTGAAGGCAGGGATGGACTTAGCATTGCGGCTTCTCGATATCAGATAGCAACGCTGCGCGATATTTACACATGGGTTCCAATGCAGCTTGCACCCGATGGACGTGTGTACATTGCACGAACGGGGCAAACATGGCTTTCCGCAATAACAGACCCAGATGCCGACACTTCGGAGGCACATTTCCGCGATTCTGTTGTCCAAATTCAGGGGGCCTGCAGATTTGGGCTTCCCAACTTCCCGGGATCGGTATTTATCGAGCCCGGCTCCAGACAACTATCGTGTAGTCTGCCCCGCGCCGACATGCGCCACCGCTCGGAAACCTGTGAACGAACGTGCGTTCAATTCACGGATGCCAGCTCTGGTTCGGTTGATTCGTGGAAGTGGGAGTTTGTTGGAGCAACGCCTCCGGCATCGTTCGAGCGCAGCCCTCGCAGCGTTTGTTATGCCCGTGCCGGTACCTACAACGTGCGATTGATTGCCACAAACTCGTATGGCTCCGATACAGTTGTTTCTTCGATTACTGTGCTTCCTCGGCCGCAAGTAACCGTAGATTCGGTAGCCGAAGTATGCGTGGGAGACATGGTAACACTTACGGCCACTGGTGCAGACTCGTATAGCTGGCTCGATCCTTCCGTGATCGGCAATCCTGCATCTTCAACGGTGGTGGTTCGACCAAGCAGCACCACAAGGTACACCGTGGTGGGCATGAACTCCTATGGTTGCGCAGATACTGCATCGGTACTTGTTCGCGTTGTTACCATGCGCGCCGGTTTGGATCAAACTATCTGTAAGGGGGCAAGCGTTACGCTTGAAGCAACCGGTGCAGACGAGTATGAATGGAGTCCAACCACTGGACTCTCGGATCCGCGAAGTTCACAACCGGTTGCAACACCTCTTTCAACAACGAACTACGTGGTTACGATGCGCAAGGGGTTGTGTGTTACAATTGATACCGTGGCAGTAACGGTAGTAGATTCGTTCCGCGTGTCTATACAGGGTCCGGTAGTTGGGTGTGAGGGTGATACGGTTGTTCTCGAAGCTGTGGGCGGTACATCATTTACGTGGTTGGGTATGGGTGTAATCGACGCTACCACACGTACGTGCCGTGTTCGCGTGGGAAACAATCCCGCCACTATCGTGCTGCTTGCCACAACGGGCACATGTGTGGATGTAGATTCAGTTGTTGTATCGCCACACCCGGTTACGCCACTTGAACTGCGCGGCAGCAACAGGGTTTGCAAAGGTGAATCCGTTGCGCTCGAAGCAGTAACCGATGCGGAGTTTGTGGAGTGGACACCCGCCACTGGACTTAACACAACCACCGGAAAGTTTGTTATCTGTACACCAACAGAAACCACTACATACACTGCCTATGCTCGGAGTGCAAATGGGTGTAATACGCTCAGCTCAATTGTTGTAACTGTAGATGCGTTGCCAGCTCTCAATCCCGGACCCGACAGATACATCTGTCCCGGCTCTGCAGTTGAGTTAACATCTGCAGACGGACTCGACCGTGTTGAGTGGACTCCCGAAGAAGGTTTAAACGATGCGCGCTCTGCACGCCCCCTTGCCTCGCCATTGGCAACAACTACATATGTTGTGCGCGGCTGGAAGGGCCGGTGCGAAGCAGTGGATACGGTAACCGTTGTTGTATCATCCGTCCAGCTCCAGGTATCGAGCGATACAACTATCTGCGCCGGCGGTGCCGTGCGTCTTTATGCCACTGGAGCTGCCCAGTATGAGTGGTCTCCAACAACCGGACTCAGCGATCCCACCTCAAGCACAACCATCGCCTCGCCAACAGTTACAACCACCTACGTTGTGCGAGGTACCGATCCACAGGGGTGTGTAGACACGGCAAGCATAACTGTGATCGTTGTAGACACGCTCCCCATCAGGTTGTATGCCGGGAGCGTAACAGCACGGGCGGGAACAGACAACGTGGGAATCCCCATTATCATCGATGTGCCGCAGAGCTTGCTTCCGCTACGTCTGTCAAATCTGCGAGCCACCTTGGTGCACAACGCATCGGTATTCTTGCCCGACTCAACAGACCGTGGCGCGCTTCGAACAAGTGTTCGTGGATCGGACCGACTATCCTACCTTTTGTTCGACGACATGCTTATTCTTACTCCGCGCCAGAAAGTAACGGAAGTGCGTGGCCTGGTGTTGGCATCCGGTATAGAGGTAGCAAGACTGCTGTGGGAAGATGTGCAGTGGGACGCCGATGTTTGCCCGTCTATAACTACTACACCGGGCATGCTCTACATTAGTGGGTGTAATATTTCTGGTAGAATGCTCAAGTCGTTCACCGCTCCAACAGTTACCGTAACCGAGCGGAGAACCTCAAATACAATCGATGTAGACATTGAAGGGGGCATACCCGGGTACTGCACCGTAGAGCTAACCGCTGTGGACGGACGCACAGTTCTGCTTACGCAGAGCGTACGAGACAACGGATTAACATCTGTATCCCTCGATGGCTCTTCTCTCGGTGCGGGGTTGTATTCCCTGCGCGTTCGTACACCACAGAACACTTTTGTAGCATCGTTCGTATGGTACCGCTGATTCCTTCACAGCCCCGTACCTTTGTATAATGTTTGGTTTCCGTGCCCACTCTTGGTGGGCGTTTCTATTTCTTTTTCTTCCCGTAACTGCCTTCGCAATCGAGGCAGACTCGGCCGCTGCGCGCAAGTTTACCGATAGTATAAAGGTACACCAAGCGTCGCAGGTTGTTGTTACCGGCACCCGCAACGAAGTTCGATTAAAAGACTCCCCTGTCCGCGTTGAAGTTATTGGGAAGGAACGTATAGCCACCACCGGTATGAGTGATGTTGGAGACCTCCTCAAAGAGCAAACAGGATTGCTTATTACCGGTGCCTTCCGCAACGGAATTCAGATGAATGGCCTAGGCCCAGACTACACATTAATCCTTATCGACGGTCAGCCCATTATTGGTCGCGTTGCCGGCGTGATAGATCTGTCGCGTCTTTCTGTGGGCAATATCGAACGTGTAGAAGTGGTTAAGGGGCCAATGAGCAGCATGTATGGCAGCGAAGCATTGGCCGGCGTAATCAACATCATCACGAAACGACCAAAGGACAACCTTCACGGCTCGGCGATGGTGCAAGGGGTTACTACCGGACCCCTAGAGGCTCGTGTTGAAACTGGATGGGGCTCTGATGATCTAGAGCTTACCGGCTTTGTGAACCTGAAGCACCAAATACCATTTTCGTTGCCTCTCGATACGGCTATGATTCCGTACGCCGGCTTTACCGATGCAACAGCGCAAATGAAACTGCAATGGAACGCCTCCCGTTCGTGGACTATACGGTCTTGGCTACGCGGATTTGGATCCGAGACCAGTGGTGAGTTTGCCGAGAGTTTCGGCGGTCAAGTTGCCAGGAACAGGGGGTCGGTGGTGCAGTGGGATGCATCTGCTACCGCGGGCGCTGAGTACCGATCTGGAAGGGCCCGCTTATCAATGAACGCCTACGGCTCTACCTACCACGAGCGCTACAACTTCGATACGATACAAGGAAACGCCGGGTCGATAGACGATTTAATTCGTAGAATTGGCAGACTCTATGCTCAGTACGATCTACAACTTGGAGCGGCGAATCGATTAACAACAGGGGGCGAGGTACTTCTCGACGACATATCGGGGTCGAGATATACAGACTCTGCAGGAAACAGTCCGTTTTACAGAACGTTAGTGGGCTTTATGCAGTGGGAAGGGTTGCCCAACGAATGGCTTTCGTATGTGGTTTCTGCGCGGGTAGATGCCAACAGCGTATATGGAACGGCTGTAAGTCCAAGACTCTCTCTCCTCTATAAACCCGGCGACCATCTTCGTGTTTCGGGTTCGATTGGCACAGGATTTAAGGCCCCCGACTTCCGACAGTTATATGTGTCGTTCTCGAACCTTCTTACAGGTGCAGGATATGCGCTCCTGGGCGCTGAACGGTTGGGCAATTCACTATCACCAGAGCGCAGCGTATCGTATGACGTAGGCATCCGATACGAGGAAGGTCAGCGCACTGTGTTCGGCGACGCATCGTTGCTGTATAGTGCGGAAATTCGCGCCTTCCGCAATAACCTTCAGAACCTCATCGAAACGTACGAAGCCGGACGTCAGGCAGACCTCTTGATTTATTCGTACCGCAATATTTCTCGTGCCTACACACAAGGCATCGAGGCCAACGCACAGGTTGCTCTTGCCTTCGACGAGACGGGTGTTTTTACTGTGAGCGGAGGTTATCAATTTCTCGATGCGAATGATGCAGAAGTTCTCGATGCTATCAACGATGGAACTGCAGGCACAATAGACCAGCCGCTAACTCTTGAGAACTACGGAGGCCTTTGGGGCAGATCGAAGAACAGTGGAACACTGCGCGTGCAGTTCGATGACTCGGAGAGACGGTGGAGCGCAAACGTCCGCTTTCAGTTTGTAGGGCGCGCCGGCAATGAATCGCTCGACAAGAATGGATTTGTGATGAGCGATCCTCCTCGGCGAGTGCTAGATCGTCCGGACGAATATGTAGAAGCCTACACCGTATTTAACATTGGTGTTACGCGTGCGTTTACGCTGCATCAAGTGCGATACATGATAGGCGCGGGAGCAAACAATATCTTCGATCGCTATCATCCCATCCTCATACCTGGTTTGGTTGGCAGACAGTTTTACCTACAACTGTCGGCAACCTTCTAACGCTACACCGGTTTGAAGCCTTCGAAGGCCTGCAGGCAATTGTTGCAGTAGTGGAGAGAACGGCACAGCGTTGGACCGAATGGACTCTTGAGATCTGTGTTTCTCGATCCGCAATACGGACACGCCACATTGTTTAACACGTCGAGAGTAAGTGCTAACGTATCAAATGGTTCCGGCGGCGCCAGGCCATGTTTTAGCAGCGCTGCTTTCCCGGCTTCCGTTAATCGATTTGTAGTCCACGGCACATCAAACGTTACATCCACAACTACGTTTTCTACGCCAAGCTGCTGAACGGCGTTTTGTACGTCGCGCTTCATCACCTCAATGGCCGGACACCCAACAAACGTAGGTGTCATGGTTACACGTACGCTTCCATCTTGCTGAACATCCACGTTGGTGATAATGCCCATGTCTACAACGGAGATGGTAGGAATCTCCGGATCGTGCACAGCGTGAAGTGCTTGCAGAACTGCAGCGTGTGTTACCATTCTGCAGATGGATCTACTCGATATACTTCGGTCATTTCTTCGAGAAGGGGTTGCAGATGCTCTGTATGATACCCTTTGCGTCCACCATACACAGGTTCTGCATTCTGTGGTAGCTCGAGCGGCGTAGAAGCAAGCAACTCCGTTACCAGCGATAACCACCGCGTTTGTGTTTCTGCCTCTCCAATGTATATACCGTTGGCAACAAGAGCATCTTCGAAGCTACCCGGCTCGAAGAGTCCAAGTGCGTATGACCACATTGTTGTAAGAGCAGACTGCATGCGAGCACGCGACTCTTCATTGCCTTGTGTGCTGAGTTGCACCATCCAGGTTTGAGCGTGATACAAATGGTACTTTAGCTCTCCGTGAATCTTTCGTGCTAATGCTGCAAGGGGCTCCACAGTGCTCTCAGTTAGGGCAGTCCAACGTACGTACTCCGCAACATCAAACAAGAAGTGCCGCACCAGGGACGTGTCGTACTCGCCGTTTGGAAGTTCTACCAGGTGGCAGCAGCGCATTTTATCCTCGTTACGCATAAAGGCGCTGGTGTCTGCATCGGGCTCGCCGCAAAGGTCGTGGAGAATGGTATAAAGTGCCTGCGCATGACCCAACTTGTCTTGCGCGATAGAAGAGAACGCTATGTCTTCCTCCAGCAAAGGTCCTAACCCCGTCCATTCGGAATGGCGATGAGCCAGAATCAACTCATCATCTGCCATCCTATAGAGCAGGTCCTTTAGGGCGTCTACGTTCATGAACCACTTCCTTCCTGCGATTGCTTTTTAAAGGCCTCAACCTTGTTCCGCACCATGTATGCAGCCACCTCTCGATACTTCTTCTCGGGAGTGGTTGCAAACACATCAGCGTCTGCGGCCGACATTGTAAACACGTCTCGCGTGTTCACCACCCACAGATTTACCGATTGCCCGCGTCTGCCATACTGTTCCTTGGCCAGTAGCAGGGCTAACTCCCTATTGGGTGCATGAACCGATCCAACATGAACGTGGTGCGCACCTGTTTTTGCCTGATGAAAAACCTCGAACGTTTGAAACTGATCGAGCTCTGGTTTTGGTTCCATCTCATCCTGTCCGTCGGACTGGATGTGCATCCGCGTGACACGCGGGTCGAGGGAGATAATCGTAGACATAACCCAAAATTACGAAGGATTAAGCCACGATTGTCCGCATTTATTCCTATCGTACGATGCTTACAAAGTAGGTTCTTTGCACTTCGCCGTCGAGAGTAACCGTGTAGGCATAAATGCCGGGAACGAGCGAAGAAACGTCAACATCAACCATGTGTGCCGGTCCATTTTTCTCGGCAATCGCGCGCTGAACCACGCGTCCGGTAGCGTCCCTAAGGGTTACTTCTACAACACCATCCGCCCCCTGCACAAGCACTGCGCCACTCTGTATGCGAGCATTCGCGGGAACCGGGAAGGGGGCCGAGAGTTGCCACCTGCTGCCTGCCCTGGTAACAACGGCATCCACATCCACGCTGCACCGAGACGTTCCGCTAAACTCTAGGGGTAATCCCGTGCTCACCACGGGGATCTTTACGGCAGAACATGTATCGGGTATTGCCAGTGTATCGGCAAAAAAACCGGTGTCTATGGCCGACGCACATATCCGAAGCGTCATGGTACGTTCGGTAGGGATAACGATGGGAAACTGAGACTGCGGTAGCGAGAAGAAAACATTGCCAATGAGGTAGGGGGCTCGCACTTCGAATGCGTCAAGAACAGACTTATTGCGAATAACGATGTCTCTGCATTCTACGGAACCAACTTCGTGTGGACGTATCTCGATAGCACCCGAGGCAGAGGCACCAAGTATCTCGGTTTTGTTCCGGGTATCGAGTTTCACCACTACAACGCTATCGCTTGTACCGGTGCAACCATACTCATCGGTTACGGTTACGGCGTATTGTCCACCCTCTCCGGTTACGATTGTCTGCGTTGTACTGCCGGTGCTCCACTTGTATTCTCGAAAGCCGCCTGGTGCGCTTAGCTCAACAACATCATCAAGGCAGATGATGGGAGGTCTATTGGTGGTAATCACTGGCTTGGGTCTGGGCCTAAAGGTAAGCTGCACCGCTACGGTATGGGTGCATCCGGCGGTGTCTACAACGGTGCATGAATACCGTCCGGAGGCGCGCGCAGCAATCTTCTCTGTTGTGTCGGAGGTAGACCATTTCCAGGAGGTAAACGGACCAACTATCGAGGCGAGAATGGAGTCGCCCTCGCACCCAACATCTGCGCTGGTGGTAATTCGTGGCACAACCTTCGACTTTAGTACAACGACTATAGTGTCCGCAGACGTTAGGCACGTAGATGGATCGAATGCCTCTACGATATACGTTCCTTCCTTCGTGATAAATCGTCCCGGGGCATTCACGCCATCGGTCCATCGGAGTCCGGCTACACTCGAAGTGGCCTGCACGTAAAGCGAATCGCCCGGACAAATAGCCTGAATTTTCTCCTGTGGGGAAATGGCTACGAATGGTCCGGGAGCATTAAAGTTCGAACGGTAAACACCTTGCCCAACGGCCCAACCGAGGGTGTCGCTCACAAACCAGATGTCGTCGATATTGCCGCGAATGCCGCAGTTTCTCAGTTGCCACGTGGCACCGTAATCGGCGGTGTAAACTACCATACGTTCATCGCCCACGCCCCACCCTCTTTGTTCGTCGAGGAGGAACGAGCCAAACATATTCGCCCGCGTTTGCGTTTCGTTCCAACTTCTGCCACCGTCTCTGCTAAACCTCATCGAGCCAATGCCGCGGGTCTGCCCGTCGCAGTCGTTACCGGAGGTTGGCAAGAGGAGCGAATTACCACTGATGGCAATCTCTTCTGTCCACACCTTCGATCCTGTGCGCGCAAAAAACCGCCAGGACTGCCCCCTATCAAACGTTTGCCACAACACACCAGAGCTTACAGCATAGCCTGTTCCATCCGGGAACAGAATACCATCACTCAGGCCACTGAGTGGTTCGGAACCATAGGAAACACTCCAGGAGTCGCCGCCATCGGTTGTTCGGTAGAATGCCTGTAGTCCAGTTGCACAGCCCCCTACAAAATACACACCTTCGAACTCGCTTAGCCAGTAGGACCCCCACCCCTTTTCGGAATTGGGATCATTGGGTGTAACGTCTCTCCAGGAGCGTCCACCGTCGGTGCTTCGGTACACACCAGCCGACCCCGAAACATACCCTACCAAGGGGTTGAGGAACTGAACGTACTCTAGAAATGCGTTGCGAATAGACGTACCCTGCCACGTAGTGCCAGCATCGGTAGTTCGAATAATGTAGCCCTGTATGCTACAACACCACCCATAGTTGGGGTTCGAAGGCAGGAAGAACACATCCAGGTAATATCCATCATCGAAAGGGGCAGGGAGCGAAACCTCTTTCCATTGCGCATGCAGAGTACTGCTACACAGAATTACTGCGAGGAGAATCAGAACGCGATGGTAGAGATTGCCAATCATCGAACGAGGACAGCTGTTCCGCGTGTTATGCGATTGTTGCCACGTACCGAGATGATATACACTCCTTGCGGTGCGGGTTGTCCCGAACTGTTTGCACCCCGCCATACATAGGTGTAATCGTCTGCCCATGCAAAAACGTTCTCGCGATGGACAACGTTTCCTGTAGCATCTGTTACATCAACGGTAAGGGGCTCCCCGGGTGTTGTGCTCGCGGTTACGTGCACTTCGCTGTGTGCCGGTACAGGACGTGTGAGAACACTGGTAATCTGGACCTCGTTTACAGACGCTGTAGGCGATACAACTACTTGCACAACTTCGTCCATCCAATTCCACTGATCTGCCGCACCCGCAGAACCATCTCCATTTACAGCATTGCCAATTGCGCGAAGAAAATACACGCCCTCCTCGGCAGGCGCACGCCATGTAAACTCAAAGCGTGCTTCGCCCCCTTGCATAATTTTCGAGTTCAGGTGCGTTAGCTCGCCGCCTAGGAGACGTGTTCCAGCCCCCGGAACAACGATAATCGTACCGGCATTCACCGTCCCGGTTTCGGTTGTTTTAACAGCAACATTAATCCCGGCTCTGCTGCGAGATTCATGGGCAACAACGGCAGTAAGCTGAATGGTTTCGCCCGGTGCAACGGTAACACGCCCGTTTACTGCCTGAAGGATTCGAACAGACGTAGCTGTGCTAGCAGCGCTAGCATGGCATCCTCCGCCACTGCAACCACCGGCCGTGCGGGCCGTGCGGCCGGCCTGACCAGAGGCGCTGGCGTATGCGGGGTTGGTGCTAACAACAGAAAGCAATACTGTTAGAGACAACGAGAGCGTGAACCAATTCTTCATAGATATTGATGCCTTTCAGTTAGGTGGTGATTACTACGCTTGATACCATTCGGGGACGATCTGTTACGAGTTGCGCAAAATAAAAACGGGGACGCACGTAGCGTGCGTCCCCGTTTGACTGAAACCAGCCGTAATGTCAGGCTTACTGACGGACCAAGCGAACAACCCAGCGTTCGTTACCCGAGGTAACCACTACGTTGTATACGCCGCTTGCAAGTGTGCCCATGTCTACGTTCGTGCGGAAGTTACCGCCGCCAGTAGTCTCGTTGAGCGTCATCACAAGTTGGCCAACTGCATTCACAAGTTCGATACGTACCGGACCAGCGTTGCTGATCATGGTTTCGATCGAGAAGTTACCACTCGTTGGATTTGGCGATACGCGAAGCTCGGCCATGCGACCAGCAACAACGTCTTCGTCTACGTCCGTGAGGATTACGTCGAATGCATCTGAGATAGAAGAGCAGGTGTTGCCATCAGCAATTTCCACGCGATACGAGCCAGGAAGCGTTACAGTGTAGTCCTTAGCATTGGCACCTACGATGAGTGTACCGTTGCGGAACCACTGCCATGCTGTGGCGACGTCGGATTTTGCTGTGAGAACATCACCCATGCGGGAGATCGTTGGAACAGCCGGCAGGAAGTTCACCGTTACTGTTGTCTTGGACGAAGCTGCAGGGCAAGCAACATTGTTTGTTACCGTTACCCAGTATTCTCCACCAGTTTCAACCGTAATTGTGCGTCCTGTTGCACCGTTCGACCAGATGTACGAAGCGTAACCGGCAGGGGCCGTAAGTGTTACTGCTCCACCTTCGCAGAACGTTGTTGGACCGTTTGCAGTGATAACCGGCGAAACAACCGGAGCCATCGCGGCACCTACTGTGTCTGATGAACCAACGCAACCGTTGATGTCAACAACTGTGCAGTATACGGTGTCTGTTTGACGGATGATGATCGTGCGGCCTGTTCCGTAGTTCGTTCCCGATGTAGATGTCCAAGAGTAGGACACATAACCAGCAGGAGCGCGAACTTCAACCGAATCTCCAGAGCAGATGGTTGTTGAACCAATTACTTGAAGTACAGGAGTTGGCTTAGCATACACTGTTACGTCGACTTCCGTAGACGTTCCTGTGCAACCGTTGCCATCTGCTACCGACACTGTGTACGAACCAGTTTCCGTTACTGTGATAGACTGAGTTGTTGCACCGGTAGACCACAGGTAGGCGCTGAAGCCTGCTGGACCTGTAAGTACAACGCTTCCACCTTCACAGAACGTTGTTGGACCGCTAAGAGCGATAATCGGAAGTGTGCTTGGGAATACGTTCACTTGGATTGTATCCGAGTTGTTCGAACATCCGTTTGCATCTGTTACGCGTACCCAGAACTGACCTGTAGTGCGGGCAACGATGGAGCGTGACGTTTCGCCCGTGTTCCATACGTACGATGTGAAGCCGATAGGTGCACTCAGAGTAACGTCTCCACCCTGGCAGAACGTTGTTGGGCCAGAAGCCGTGATGTTCGCCGATGGAAGAGCGTTAACCGTGATGTTGGCAGTATTGAGAACTACGCATCCAAAGCTGTTCACTTCGCTTACCGTTATGGTAGCTGCGCCCGGAAGCGTCCACTCTACCGTTACGTTAGGCGTACCTTGACCAGCGCGGATGATGTTTCCACCAGAAACGGACCACGAGTATGTGTTGCCAGGGATACCAGGTGTGGAGTAATTCTGGAGTGAGTTCTGACATACCGAACGAGGGCCAGCGATGATTGGCTTCGGAAGCGGATTGATCGTTACGTTGAGCGATCCGGTTGCCGAGCAGCCAAAGCTGGATGTGTGAGTAACGGAGAGTGTACCTGTGATAGGTGCATTACCCGTATTCGTCCAGTTTACGTTCACGGCAAATGTGCCTTGACCAGAAACGATTGTACCATTCGTAATTGTCCAGTTTGTGGACAGCGAGCCAGAACCAGCCGTTGTGCCAGGATTGCTGGACGTATACGTTGTGGTGTTAACCGTTGGAGGCGTGTTTGCAAGCTCTGTAGCACATACCACCGTAGCACCAGTGATCGACGGTACAGGTGGAACTGGACGAATTGTAACGTTCAGTGTATTTGTGCCGAAGCATGTACCGGCTGGGAGAACATCAGCTACGTCTTCGCGAACGAATACGGAAGCAGCAGTTGTGTTCGGCCATACTGGCGAAGACCATGTAACGCGGATGGTGTTTGGTGCAATCGTTACGAACGATCCACCAACCACTGTCCACTGATACGAATTGCCAGTAACGAACGGTGTTGTGTAGTCTTGAACGCTAGCACCACACGGATTGATCTGACCAGTTACAACCGGTGTTGGAGTTGGACGAATCAAGATTGTGTCGCGGTCGGTTGTGATACAGTCAGATCCAGGCACCGTTTCCGTGCATGCAATCGTTCCTGTACCGGCAGCGCCCCAAAGAACCGTGAGCGTATTGGTGTTCTGACCCGACGTAATCGTACCACCCGTAACTACCCACTGGAATACGTTTCCAGGTGTTGGGGTTACCGTGTAGGTGTGCGTGCTGTTGTTACATACGATTCCCGGACGGCGAGTAATCGGTGTACCGTAGCCCGTGCTCGACTGAATGTCTGGCGTTGGGATTGGGTTCACGCGAATGTTAACCGTTGTGGTTGTGAAGCAGAAGCCGCCAAGAGCAGTCTCTGTTACACTCATCGTGTGCAGACCAGGCTGAATCCAACGAACTTGGATTGCATTGTTGTTTGGATAGCCAGCAATTACAGCGAATGCATTCGTTGGAGTAATCACCCAGTTATAGGTGCTTCCAGGAACCGCAGGCGTAGAATATGCGTGCTCCTTGTTGATACAAACAACAGTTGATCCCGTGATCGAAGGAGTTGGCGTGTAGCTAACTGCTACGTTCTGTGTGAACGTGCGTGAGCATGTTGTAGCGGCTGTGGTTTCTGTTACGGTAAGAGTGTTGTTACCGATGGTTTGCCATGTAACGCTAACGGTAGCGTTTGTGGCAGAACCTACGATTACACCACCTGTTGCGTTCCAGAGGTAGGTGTTACCTGCAACGATGGCAGAAGAACCTGTTCCGCTACGAGTATAGTCGATTGTTTGACCTTGGCATGCCTGACCAACAAGAGTTGTTGGAGCCGTGAGGCGGGCAATAACCGGTGTTGGTGTTTGGTTAACAACAACTGTGAGGTTTGCCGAGGCAACACAGTTTCCGGAAGCGTTCGTTTGCGTAACAGCTACACTGTAGCTGCCTGCTTGGAGCCACGTTACGGAAATCGAGTTCGACGTTGTAGAAGTATTGATGGTGCGGTTGGCAAGAGTGCCCGAAACCGTCCAGCTATACGTATGACCAGCAACTGCGTTTACGGAGTAAGAATGTGTACCGTCTGTACACACTGGTGTTGGACCAGCGATCACAGGGTTCGGACGATCTTCAACTGAAACGTTGATGGTTGCAGACTTAAAGCAGGCAGGGTTTGCAGCAGCTGTTTCGAGAACAGTTACTGTTTGGTTGCCAATTGCCGTCCAGTTTACAGTGATCGATGGCGTTCCTTGACCAGCATTGATTGTACCACCGGTAACTGTCCAGAGGTACGTATTGCCGGTTGCGGGTGTGGAGTACGTTACAACGTCATCCAAACACGCTTGGTTCAGACCAAGACCGAGCGGCGACTTGGAGATAACCGGATTCGGTGTTTGGTTTACAACCACAGTTTGAGTTGCTGTAGCAAAGCAGTTACCAGTGCCGTTGGTTTGAGTAACAGACACTACGTAGCTACCTGGGTTGTTCCACGTAACGGACATAGAGTTGGCCGTTGTGGACGTTGTGATCGTGCGGTCAGCTCCTGTACCCGAGATCGACCATGCATACGTGTTGCCAGCTACTGCAGCAACAGAGTATGTAGAGTTGTTCGTGGTACATACCGGCGTTGGTCCGGCAATAACTGGGTTTGGACGATCTTCAACTGCAACGTTGATGGTGGCAGTGCCCACGCAAGCTGCGTTTGTCGCTGCTGTTTCCGTAACCGTTACGGTTTGATTTCCAACTGCTGTCCATTTTACTTGGATAGAAGCTGTGCCTTGACCTGATTGGATCGTGCCACCGGTTACTACCCAGTTGAAGTTGTTTCCTGTTGCAGCTGTTGAATATGTAAACACATCATTGTAACAAGCTTGGCTAATTCCAAGGCCAAGTGGCGACTTGGAGATGGCCGGAGCTGGTTTTGCCGTTGCGTTTACATTGTATGTGGCTGTTGCCACGCAAGCACCGGCTGTTTCTACAACCGTAATGGTGCGTGCGCCCGCAGTATTCCACTGTACAGTCATGCTGTTAGCATTTGTACCCGTCAGGATAGTGAAGCCACCAGCAGGAGCAATAGACCATGCATACGTGTTACCAGCAACATTCGGGGTGCTGTATGTTTCTGATGTTGTTGTACATGGGGCGTTGTTACCAGAGATAACTGGTGCCGGCATGTATGTAACCGAAACATTTAGCGTGCTTGTGGCAGCGCAGAGACCAGTTCCGTCCTTCTCAACGAGAGTTACAGTTTGGTTTCCAATTGCTGTCCAACGAACAGCAATAGTAGCTGTTCCTTGGCCGCTTTGAATTGTGCCACCCGTTACTGTCCATGTGTACTGTGCTCCTGCGTTTGCAGTAACCGAGTACGTGGCGTTAGCCGGATTTGTAACTGCGTTATAGGCACATGCTTGTGCAGGACCAGTAATCGCAACAACCTGTGGCTGATAACGGATTGTTACTGTGATGTTCACAGTAGTAGCACAACCACTAAGAGTGTTTGTTTCCGTTACCGATACCGTAGAGCTGTTGGTACCGCCAGCTACCGGATTGTTCCAAAGAACTTGGATAGCATTTGTACCCACGCCACTTTGAATCGAACCATTCGAGAGAGACCATACGTAGGTGTTTCCAGCTACGTTCGGCGTTGAATAGGTTTGAGTAGACAAGCCGCACACATTCGTTGGACCCGTGATGGCCGGAGCCGGTGGGTTTACAACGTTTACGTTTTGCGATACTACGGTTGTGCACTGCGAAGATGTTTGCCACTTCGTGAGCGTTACCGTACCTGTACCAGGCACATCCCACATCACATTAACTGTGGCACCATTGTTAGGTCCAACGATTGTACCGTTAACAACCGTCCAAAGTTGTGAGAAGGATGGCGACGGAGCTGCTGTTTCGGTTTGACCATATGTGATGGTTTGATTCACACAGGCACCACCGATGCCACCACCCGCGGTTACGCGTGTGATAGTTGGGTTTGGCTTCTCAACTACGTTGATTACGCGCGTTACTGTCTTCGAACAGGTTGTTGCGTTCGTTGTTTCAACAAGTTGGATGGTGAACGATCCAGCTACTGCACCCGAAAGGATTGTAGCCGTTGCTTGGTTTGCACCTGAAGTTACTGTAGCAGTACCCGCAGAGATAGACCATGCATAGCTGTTCGCTGGCGCGTTATTCGCTGTGCTATAGGTGTTTGTGGAGTTGTTACAAACAACGCCCGGACCATTGATGGCCGGATTTGGCGTTGGGTTAACAACAACGTTCAACACCGTGCGGTTGAGACAGCCAACTACGCTTGTTTGTGTAAGCGTTACTGTGGCATTCGGATTTGGAGAATTGCCCCATGTAACCGTGATGGAATTTCCATTAACGGCGGTTGTTGTAGATGGGCTGAGAACTGTGCCGGCACCAGAGATGGCTCCAACTGCCGTGGTGATGTTACCACCAACAACGTCCCACTTGTATGTGTCGCCTGTGAACAGGGTCGCACTGTAAATGGATGTTGAAACTGGCGAACCGGTTGAGTTCTGGCAAACTTGCGTTGGACCAGAGATTACTGGCTGCGGTTGTGGGTACACCGTTACGTTATATGTAAGGGTTGTAGCACAGCCACCGTGACTGAGCGGCAACGTTATTGTGAGACTGATAGTACCAATGTTGGTGCCACCTGTTGCAGTCCACTCCGTTACAATCGAAGGCGTGTTTTGTCCGCTACGGATTACACCAACCACCGGACCTGTAGGCATGCTCCAGAGGAATGTAGTTCCTGCTGGGAATACGCAACCAGGACCGCGGCTTACTGTGTACGTAGTAAGGTGCTCTTCAAAGCCACCATAGATACATGCTGTTGTTGGACCGGCAATCGTAGCATCAGCAATTGTTGGATTGACTGTAACAGTAACAACTGCGGTGTCTGGACATCCGAAGCTGTTTGTTTCAATCATGCGAACCTTTACTGGCAGCGGATTGTAAGTACCATCGCACGAGAGTGGGTGTATGCCCCAGTTGGTAACAAACGGATTCATCGTTCCGAATCCTGTGTTGTTGCCAACCAGCGGTGTTGTACCTGTAGGTGGATTTGTTGTTACAGGAATCTCCACAGTGTTATCTGCTACACCAAGGATCTTCCAATCATACGTAGCTGGCCAGCCACCATACGATGGCGTTGCTGCGGTGTATGTTCCTACAGATGGGCCACATGCCGGGTTGTTACCGGAGAACGAAGCCACTGGCTTTGGATTAACAACTACTACCGTACCGGCGTCGTCCTGCGGACAGAGTGATGCTGGTACTGGGCGGTTGTATGGGGCCACTCCCGTGCGCAGACGTGCACGTACCGTGAACGTAACGTTAGTTGGCACCAGCGGGTTAGCTGGCAGCACCTGAAGTGCAGGGATGTTAATGATTGCTGTAGCTGCACCCGTGCCATTGAACGTAATAGGTGGCACCATGGATGCTCCGTTGCGGAGGATCTCATACGTAACACCGTCTTGCGTACCCGCATATTGGAAGGCTACGTTTGCTTCCCAACATACTGGGTTAGGGTTGTAGCTAGATGCAAACACGAGTGGCTGTGCAAACACCGTAGCTGTTGGTTGTGCCGTAAGCGTTACCTGACAAGCCGGAGGAGCTACGTTCGACGTTGCTACAACGCGGTACTGATAGTTCGGGTTAGCAAGCAGCGGAAATCCGCCGGTTGGGTTTGTGTTGTCTGCAAGAAGCAGGTTACCACCATTACCTACAGCAGAGATACCCGTAGGAGCCCAAACCGGAGCAATTGGTGCGCCCGTTGTGTTGTCGCGGATTTGTGCACGCTCGAGTGCGTACGTTACCCATGTTTCAGAACCGGCTACGGTTACGTTTACAAGGTCACCAAAACACACAGGTGTTGGTGTAATTGTAACGGCAAGAGCTTGGTTTGGCTGAGCGTGAACGTCTACTTGAACGTCTGCTGTAGACACCACATATGGACCGCATCCGGTTGGTACCGTTGGGGCTATCGATGATGCAACTACGCGGAACAAGTAGCTCGTAGGTGTTGGTGCTGGCCCTGCATAACCAAGGCTGGCAGTTTGGATTGTGAAGTTAATGGCGGCACCGGTACCGTTGATTGTGGCCGGTACTGTTGTAGCCGCAGTCCACGTTGCACCACCGTTCGACGAACGTTGTACCGAGTACTGGTAACCAGCTTGCGAACCGGCAAGGGAGACAGGAGCTGTTTGCGTTCCGGTGTTACAGATGAGCTGAGGCGTGGTTGTGAAGGCGTGTGCCGTTGGGTACACGTTCAGGTTTACGTTGTAATCTGGCGTAGTTGCGCCGCAACCACCAGGATGTACCTCTGTTACCTTAACCTTTGCAGGTGAAGCACCAAAGAATACAACACGAATGCGAGATGCGTTCAACGTTGCAGGAAGCATTTCGCTGGTAACTGCAGCTACGTTGCCAGCAATCGGCGTAAACGTGCCTCCGTTGTCTGTAGAGTACGATACGATGTAACCGTTCGAAACCTGCCAAGAATATGTGTTACCTGCAACATGAGGAGTTGCGTAGGTGTACACAAACGGCCAAGCGGTTGCGTGTGGCTGACCAACTGGGTTTGTCAAACTCTGACATGCTGCATTCGGGTTGATACCAACTGCAGGTACGTTAAGAGTGATCGACGGCGTTGGCACTGGGTCTACAACAAAGTTTGTAACTGTTTGAGTTTGACAACCAGAAACGGCGTCTGTACCCGTTACAGTAATAGACTTCGGACCAGCGGCACCAAGATTAGTGATCTGACGGGTAAGGTCAGGAGCAGCTCCAGGAGCGTTGAGAGTAACACCACTTGAAGACCATGTGTAGTTAACACCTAGTTGACCATTTGGTGTATAACCTGCAACATTGAGCACGTCTACCGCAACGTTGATTGGAACCGGTGTGCCTACGCAGAATGGCAGCGGTGTACCAAAGTCGATTGGTGCCGGAGCAGGACGTGCGTAAAGTGTTGTGTTCGTTGTTCCAACTGTGGATGTACATCCGGCTACCGTAATGGTAGAGTTGATTGTAACAACCGTAGACTGTGGCGCAAGAAGCGGGTTCTGAGCAAGCTGACCCCACGTTACCGGAAGGGCAACTGCTCCACCAGGATGAGCTACAGGACTTGTAACGCTCGATCCAGCCGGTGCACCAACGAGAGAGATAGTCAGCGATCCAGCGGCTGCGTTAATTGTGTAGTTCGTTGTAGAAACTGGATTCTGCGGCGAAGCAGCACAAGCTGTTGCAACTGGTGTAATCACTGGCGCAGCAGGAACATTTACGATGGTGAACGTTTGTGCAACCGTTCCCTGGCAACCAGTTGTAGTGTTCGTTACAACACATGTGAGCTGGTAATTTGCTGATGGAAACGGCGGATTTGTAAACGTTACCGTCATGTTCGCGCTGCCGTTAGCACCAAGTGTACCAATGGCAGATGGGTCGGATGTCTCGGTCCAGTTGTACGTTGGAGCACCACCACCGTTAACGAGGCCTGTTACGGAGAACGTGTGGTTCGTATTTCCACAAAGTGGCGCGGCTGGACCCGTAATTGTAAACGTTGGGTTTGGATTGATTGTGAGCGTGTATGTTTCAACAGCAGCACAACCCGCTTCGGTGTATTCATCAGAGATAGATGCGCTACCCGCCGCACCCCACGTTACCGTGAAGGCACTTCCAACCGGACCAACACCTGTTGCTTGCGTGCCACCACCAGCGATAACGTATGGTGCTGTAACTGCAGTCACCGTTCCACCCACAACCGAAATCGTGTGGGCACCTGGGCCACCTGTTGTAGTGTATGCAACTACGTTGCCTGGTCCAGGTGATGCGCAAATGTTGCCACCACCGATACCGGTACCCGTAATGCCGAACGCACCAGCGAGTGGAGTAGCTTGAACGGTAACGTTAAGAGTTGTGAAGGCCTGACAGTTTGCTGGTGCCGCTGTTTGCTCCATCAAGGAGATGGTTTGAGCACCAACGGTGTTCCAACGAACTGTAACGCTCGTTACACCAAGGTTGTATGTACCACCGTTACCAACGCCACCCGGGGCTGTTGCCGTGTTTGGAAGCGCGTTGGCTACCGCCGCATTTGCAGCGATGATGGAACCACCGGCCGAAACCTGCCAACGGAAGCTATTACCAGCCGGAGAACCGGTAAAGTATGGCCAGTCCATTGGATTTGGAGCGGTTTGATACGATGGATTACCACCAGTTGCTGCTATAAATTGGCAAGGAGTGTTCGAGCCAATGATAACCGGTGTTGGAAGCGGGTTAATGGTTGTGTTGATGGAGTACGAACGAGTACAACCTGCGCCCGTTTGCTCAACCACATTTATTGTTCCTGTACCCGCAGCCGTCCACTGAATGGTTTGGGTAAGTGCTGCCGTAAACGTTCCATTCACGTAGCCACCCTGCCATACATATGGCGCTCCTGAAGCGGAGAACGACACAGTGTTTCCACCGATGGCGCCCCCGTCAAGCGTATAGGCGTTGTTTACGTTAACGCAAACAGCTGCAGCGCCCTGTGTAAGGTTACGCACTGGTGGCAATGGGTTCACAGAGAATGAGTTCGAGAACGTCTGTGAACAGATGCCGCCGTTGGTTGCAATTACCTGAAGTGTTACAATCGCTGCAGCAGCAGGTTGAACTGGCTGGTTCGTAATTGTTACTACCTTCGAGTTTGTGCTACCCGCTGGAAACGTTGCACCAATGGTATTGGTGATGAACGACCATGCGTAGTTACCGTAGCCGGCTGGCATTGTTGCTGTGGTATTGTTTGTTCCTGTAGCAACAGCACAAATTGGCGATGGCGCAATTGTGAGTGGTCCAACAGGTACCGTGAACACGCGAACGCGGTTGGTGTACGTTGTAATAAAGGAACAGTTCGTTGGAGCAGGACCCGTTTCCGTAACCTGAATGTTATAAAACGTACCTGCATTCGAACCACCACCTGGGAATGTAATCTGCGCAGTTTGATTCTGAGCACCCGATAGGACGATTCCTGCGCCTGGTGCCGTGGTGCTCCATGCCAGAAGCGACCCTGCAATTGACGGTGTGGCTGTAAGTGTTAGCGATCCGCCTTCACACACATCCTGCGTGGCTGGCGTAAGTGCTCCAAGAGCAACCGGTTGTGCATTAGCTACAACGGCAAAGCTTGGGTTTGGAGCTGGTGGATCTTGAACTGTTGTACAGTTATTGAGCGTGGAAACTGCGTAGTAGTACCACGTTTGGTTTACGGTTGAGGCAGGAGGCGTAATTACTTGGTCATAATTTGGACCAGCGCCACCAACTACACCAACAGACGAACCGCCTGTACCATTACAGTTCACGTTCGGAGTTGGGCAGCGGAAGAATTGCGTTTGAGTTCCAGCAAGAGCTGGTGCAGCAGGATCCCAAATAAGTTCCACGTTTGCAAGTGCACCAACGGCTTGATTATATCCGATGGTACCTGCAGGAGGTGGCTGACACCTGTTGAGCATACCAATTGTGTATTGCTCTTGTGCCGCCTGAACGTTGAGGTTGTTGTCGTCGATATTGTCGATGAGGATTTGAACGCGACCTGGCGTTGCAGAACCAACGCAGTACATAACAAGCTGTACGTCTACTACGGCTGGGTTTGGCAATCCCGGTGGGATTGGACCCGGTGGGTTTGGATAGAAGTACGGCACGCCTTCAAATGTTACACGCACTGTTTGTGTGCCAGCATCATACTCCCACCAGATCTGTCCGCCCACTTGTGGCGAAAGGTCGGTGTTAGCGAGATATATAGCGTTATACGTTTGGTCGGTACCAGGTGCGGCCAAGTTCCGCGGTGCAATTTGCACTGCCAGAGGATCGTTCCGGAAGGTTACAAAGCCGTTCGAACCAATGTAGAACCCATTAACTCCAAGGTCAATGTTCTCGCCATGGAACGGGAATACGGCTCCCGGTGCAAGCTGTTGGCCAGACACTTCGTCGTCATCGAGCCCTACAATTTGCTGGCCGGCCCCCGGACCAAACTGGCCGGGGTATGCACCAGGTGCAACTGCCGCATAGCCGATGTTAATGCCGGCTGTGTTAAGCGTTGCCCGAAGTGTGGTGTTCGAGCCCGCACACACGGGGTTTGGTGCCAAAGGGGCCATGCCCAGGGTCACCGTTTGCGCCTTCACGTCGATGCCGGTAAGCACCGAAGCGGTCGTTAAGACCGTTAGCACCAAAGCACGGAGCCAACGCCCCACACTCTGCCGCCGTGAAGAGAACGCGGAATCGAATCGATTCATACGATCCTCCAAATGGAACTTTGAAATATTGTTGCTGTTTTTGTTAATCATTGTTTGTGAACTCATTCTCCGGTCCGGAAACACGGATAGGCACCATTGGTGCCCTTTTTTTTGAGATTTTTCAGTCGGTAGGATCACTGTCCTGCCGGCCCCTTCGTACCGTTGGTTCATAGAGTTCGTCCGGACCGTTGAGAAATAACGGCACGGCACACAACGCCCCCGTTGCCAAAGGCGTTTGCATCGCCGCGAAAATAGGTCGATTGCTCGGTTCCACCAAAAAAGAGTTTACCACAGAGCAAGATAGACGGCCTATAGCTGCCTAGCGCACTGTTCGTTAACGCATGATTTATGGTGTCCGTCATCATCATCTTGCTGTTTTTCTCACCTCTACGCATACCACTACGTGGTTTTACGTAGACAAATCTGTGAAAGGTATTCCACACCACCAAGGCGATACGCCGTCACTCGGTGGATTATTACCCCGAATTACGGCCTACCTTCTCAGCTACGGCTAATCCACAAGCCCCGTGCCAATTTCTCGAGTCGCTCGCTGCTTTTCAACAAATGGCCACAGATCGCGAATAAGGTCGGCCGTTCCCTCCTGGGCCACAGCCGAGATTAATTTGGCACTGTGACGTGCAATAAATGGCGATTGTTCCAATCCGGCGCGTTCTTCCGCGGTGCAGGTGTCTGACTTCGTAAGTCTGATAAGCGCCGGTTTCTCTAGGAGGGCCGCAGAGTGTCTTCCAAGCTCGTTTTGAAGGATGGAAAGGTCTTTCTCGGGATCTTCAGAAGCCACATCGATAAGGAAGAGCAGAACGGCTGTGCGCTCGATGTGACGTAAAAACTGTGTGCCTAGCCCCTTGCCCTCATGCGCCCCCTCGATCAATCCGGGGATATCCGCCACGGTAAAACTGCGATACTCCCCGGCCCGAACAAGTCCAAGGTTTGGCACAAGTGTGGTAAAGGGGTAATCGGCAATCTTGGGTCGGGCGGCAGAAATGGAGGCAATAAGGGTGCTCTTGCCGGCATTGGGGAACCCAACAAGGCCAACATCGGCCAGGAGCTTTAACTCCATGCTAATGGTGCGCTCCTCACCGGGTGTGCCGGTGTCTGCCATCCGGGGTGCTTGGTTTACGGAGGTAACAAACTCGGAATTGCCGCGGCCACCTCGTCCGCCCTGGGCAACCACAAACCGAGCGCCGTCTTCCGTTAGGTCTACGATATGGTCGCCGGTTTCTTTGTCGGTAATCACGGTACCGGTAGGCACACGGATAATTACGTCTTTACCGCTCTTGCCGGTGCAGTTACTCGAACCGCCCCGCGCGCCGGGTTCGGCCTTGTAGTGTCGCTGATACGTAAAATCGAGCAGGGTGCCCAACTGACGGTCGGCCTCGATAATGATGCTTCCTCCGTTGCCACCGTTGCCACCGTCGGGACCGCCCTTAGGAACGTATTTCTCGCGGCGGAAGGAGATATGACCTGCCCCACCGTCTCCGGCTTTAACGTTAATCCAAGCCGTATCGATAAAATTCACACGAAACTCCTATGCAGTGCCTGCGTGAGTTCCATCGCAGGTGCACTGTCTGGGGACACGCCCCTCTGTGCGAGAAATCGATCCAAGGCCCCTGCCGCCTCTTTCCACTGCGCATGGGCGAGCAAATCGGCAACTACAGCTTCGAAAAGTGTCTGCTCTTTGTCAAAAATCTTCTTGATAATCCGCTCGCGCGTGCTCTGGTCCACCAACGTATTGAATTTGGCATAGCGGTTCTGAGCGCTTCCGGTCTCCACTGGTTCTGCTTCTGCATCTGCCAACGCGGGTTGTTCCGCTTCTTCGAAGGGGGCAACCACGGTGGTGGCGGTGGCGGCTGGCGCTGCCGCCTCTGGTTCGGGCTCGATGTGCTCTTCGGTGGCAGGGGGAGCAGGGGGCTGGTTGCTCTGCGCGGGCTGCTGGGTGCCTGGCTGACCCTCGATACCGGCGATAACGGCATCGATGACGTCGATAAGCTTAGACCGGGTAAGGGTGCGAAGCTCCTCGCGGTAGAGAAGTCGCTCTAAGGCCTGCGATATTGGGATAGCCCCCTTATCATCGAGAAAGATGATAACGGCTTCGGTTGGTACCGACTCCGGTGGGAGATTGGGGTCGGCATCGGCAAAAAAGGCATAGAGGCCATCGAGCAGTCGAACGAATTCTTCCTGCGACAGGTCGAGGATTGCGTCGTTGTCGATTTTTTCAACGATACGCTCGAATTCCACAACGCTGAGGATCTCGTGAGAGCCGGTTTCGGGTGGTCGGGTAGACGCCCACTCGCGAATGCCGTTCGTTAAATAGGCGTGATCGGTGAGATATCGCAATCGGAGCAGAACCTCGCCAAGTGTTTTTGTTGGCTCTCCGCGAAACACAAACCACTTTAGTGTGGTGCGGGGACGGCACAGGAAGTTGATGCGGGTTTTTACAGCCGCGTCGATGGTTGCCGTTAGCTCCTCGTGGTCGAATCGCGCGTTTTGCACATAGAGGCGGTCGAGGTCTCGAAACAACGGACGCATTTCTTCGGCCGAGGTGTCGAAACGGGGGTTCGAAGCACGGATAGCGCGCTCCTCGTGCAGCCACCATTCTACCTCTGCGGCAAAAAAGGCACGGTACGATACATCAATTGCCTCGTTGCCAAGGATCGATGAAAGTGAGGTATGTGGCTGACGCGTGTCGAGCTGTTGCCGAAGGCGCTTGCGGACGCGGTCGAGTTCTTGTTCGAACATGTGGTGGCAACATTGTTGCTAAGCGAGGCGCAAAATACAACATCGCAACGGCTAATAACCGGCTACTCCATGAAGGGGGCGACGCTTTTTCGCGGATTGTTTCGCTTTGGGCTTCGTTCCAGTCGCTGCTGTGTCCATCTTATCTGTGCTGTCTGCACCTTGCACGGGCGCCGAAATGGTATGTGGCGCGGCAGGAACTGGTGCAGGTTGTGGCGCTGGGTTGGGCTCTGTGCCTACAACTCCAAACCATACAAGCACGGCTACACCAACAAGCACAACTCCCATAGCCAACACGTTTCTTCCCCTCAACCCCGGACGGTGCACAGCGCGGAGCACACGATCTTCAAAGTCTGAAGGGGGCGCAACAGTGGGTAGCGAGCCAAGGGTTGCGCGCATGTGCGTAGTTCGCTCAAAGTTGTCCGGTGGCTCTATGTTGGGAAGGGTACTCATGAAACGTTTGCGAAGATCTCGTTATACAACCCCTTGAGTTTTTCCTGGAGCTGCGCTCTTCCGCGATTTATCCTGCTTTTAACTGTTCCAATCTCTGTTTTCGTTACTTCCGCAATCTCTTCGTAAGTAAGCTGCTGCACGTCTCGCAGAATTACTACTTCTCGATATGTGGGAGATACGCTCATGAGAGCTTTCTGCACTTCTTGAACAATCTTTGTTCGATCAACGGTTTCGTCTGGACGGTAGGTTTCGTCGGGTATGTCCCACGTTTCTTCTTCGCCTTTAGCAAAAGAATCTTTTAGAGACGTACCAAAACGTCTGCGGTATCTTCTCAACTCTGTTCGCGCAAGATTTCCCGCAATGGTATACAACCACGTAGAGAATTTTACATCACCGGTGAAGGTGTTGCCGTACCGATACACGCGCACAAATGTTTCCTGGGCAACATCAACGGCGTCATCGTAATTCCCGAGAAATCGATAAACGAACGTGGTGATTGGGTCTTTATACCTACGCATGATTACAACAAACGCTGATTCGTCTCCCTTGAGGAACTGCTGCAAAACTTCTTCGTCGCTTATACCCTTCATCGTCATCAATGTTCCCTTACTTGAATAGTGCAGAAAGCACGTTAGAGAGTCTCTGCACACCAATTACGCTTGGGTGTTGCTGATCCGCAGTGCCGGGTGCATACACCTGATGCAGTCCAAGCCGCACGGCTTCTGTTACACGCTGATCGAGGTACGCCACTCTGCGCACCTCACCGGTTAATCCTAACTCGCCAACAAAGGCCACACCCGCAGGAATTGGTGTGTCCGTTACGCTACTGGTAATTGCAACAGCCACTCCAAGATCTACGGCGGGATCTTGAACGGCAATACCACCGGCAACATTCACAAACACATCGCTTTGGCGCACCTGCACGCCCCCTCTCCGCTCGAGCACAGCAAGTATCATCTGAAGTCGCTTTGCATCATACCCGGTGCTCACGCGTTGTGGTACGCTGTACCCCGACGGAGAAACGAGCGCTTGTACTTCAACAAGAAGCGGACGTGTTCCTTCCATTACGGCAACAACGGCTGTACCGGGATCTTCTGCTCTTCTATCGCTAAGCAAAACTTCGCTGGGATTATGCACCTCGCGAAGTCCGTTTGTTGTCATGTCGAACACACCGATTTCGTTCGTAGACCCGTATCGGTTCTTCAGCGCTCGCAAAACGCGGTACGAATAGGTGCCTTCGCCTTCGAATTGCAACACTGCATCTACCATGTGCTCTAACACCTTGGGTCCGGCTATCAGTCCGTCCTTTGTAACATGACCAATAATGATCACGGGAATGCCGCTCTTCTTGGCTGTTCTCGTAAGCAGCGACGTGCACTCGCGAACTTGGGCAACACTACCGGCGGAAGACTCTAACAAATCGGTGGTAATGGTTTGCACCGAGTCTACAACTACCAGCGAGGGTTTTGTGTGCTCTATGTGTGCTACTATCCGTTCCACATTGGTTTCGGAGGCAACTACTACGCCACCGGCATTAAGTCCCAAACGATCTGCCCGTTGCTTGATCTGGTGCAAACTCTCCTCACCGGTTACGTAGAGGCAGGGTCTGTTTGGAATTGCCAAACCTATAGCGGCAGATAGCTGCAGCATAAGCGTGCTTTTTCCCATGCCGGGGTCGCCCCCTACCAGCACCATGCTACCCGGTACTAAGCCACCACCTAACACTCGGTCCAGTTCGCTCATTCCGGTGGCCATCCGTGCTGCTTCGTCGGAAACAATACTGTTAAGGGGCGCGGCAGAACCCGCAACGATGGAGGTTGATCGCGCGCGCTTACCGGTGGACGGTGCCTCGGCAACTTCTTCGATCATAGACTCCCATGTTCCGCATGCCGGACACCTACCGACCCACTTCGTGGAGGTATGCGCGCAGGACGAACAGCGGTAGAGGGTGCGTATCTTCATGGGTGTTTCCGTTTGGGTGTCAAAAGTAGCGAATGTTCATTCTACTATGCAGCACGTAACAACAATCACCAAAGCGTATGATGTGTGTAGGCGAATTACGTTTACACATGCAAAAACTTTTGCCTTTGCCTCGCGGTTTATTCCGAGGGCAAAGAGAAATGCATGCTACGCAGTGTACGCCTTCTGCAGGTATGTGGATGACGTGATAGACGTTGCAATGGAACAGGGCGATCTTTCCATGTCAGATGCTCTAACCGTAATCGCACAGTGGCAATCAGATCTTGATGCGCTCTATGCCGGACTAAACACGGAGAGTGCCGCGTCTATCACGGAACGTGACGCGGAAAGAAACTCCATTCTTCTTGCTTGGGAAGACACACTCAAACAGTACTCGATTCCACGAAACCTCCCAAACGAACTAATCGAAGGTGTGTTAATGGATACAACCATTACACGCTTCGCTACGTTCGAGGAACTCCGCAACTATTGCTACAAGGTTGCATCGGTTGTTGGCCTGATGACGTCGGAAATCTTTGGGTATTCTAACTCCGTGGCGTTACATCACGCCGTAGACCTTGGCATAGCCATGCAGCTAACGAACATTATCCGCGACGTAAAGGAAGATGCCGAAAGAGGAAGGATCTATCTTGCTCTCGAAGACATGGAGAAGTATGGTGTTTCGGAGAACGATATACTTACTTCTACCTTTACACCAGACGTTCAGCGTCTACTTACAGACTACGTAACGAGAGCTCGGCAACTCTATACATCTGCGAATAAGGGTATTCCGTATCTCGATAGAACGAGCAGACCAACGGTGATGCTGATGAGTAGAAACTACGAGCACATTCTGGATGTGGTAGAAGGGATGAACTACAACGTGTTTCTCGGCAGAGCGCGCACGAGTTTAGCTACGAAACTTGCATCTCTACCGGCAGCCGTAGCAACACTATTCTGGAAAACTCACTCGTAATGGAAGTCGATATCTGTTACGATAAACTGTCCGTATTCGAAATCACCCGACTCTAGGTTCCATACAAAGTCTACCTCGGTTGGTATGATAACACCATCAAACTCTTTGTATGCCCTACAGACAAGCGAGAACGAGGCCTGTTCAAAACCGCTTTTGTGGTCGCGATACTTATCTTCTGTTGTAATGCGGTCTATCTGACCCAGCTCGTTTACATGGAAGAGCGCCTGTACCTGAACGTCATCATCTGTAATCACGGCACGTGCTGTGTTTGCATCCACATGTTCCCACCGAAGTGTTTTTGTTGGAAGCAAACCCGTAGGAAGCCAAACAAGTTCGCTAAGAAACCGGAACAGCATAGACATATCCGTCTCTCTCCCTTCGAACTCCTGTAGCGTTATGGCGCCATACAGTTTAAGGTGCCCATGCCCCCTTCCATGCATGTACGAGAGTTTGGCAGTGCGCCACCATGCGGCGTTATGGCGCAGCTTAGCATCCCATACAAAACCCGGCTCCATTCCAGACAACACCTCTGTTGCCGTAACGGTAAACCACGGACTCCCGGCACGGTGCCGAAAGCGCGCTGTTTGTTTCAGTACGGCGTATCGAATGTTCGGCTGACCCTCCTTGAGGGCATAGGATAAGTACCTGTGCACTGCTTCGGGTAACATCGCACTACGCTTGCTGCTAAAGTGAGGCAGCGCCTCTTTGCCGATGGAATTCACTAAACGTCGTATTGCCCGTGCTACGAAGGCACGAGAGATAAGTGCGCTTGCAGAAACCAACACTACAAACGTGCCAAGTGATGCAAGAATGATTACCACAATCTTGGGCATGATTACCTCAGGGATTCTCGCCTGCTTCCCACTTCAGCAAACGCCGAGAGAGTGTTTCAACGATGGGAGACGCTGCTGCATAGACAAATAGAAGTGGGATTACCTTAAAGATACCCCGCCGGAAGGTTTGCTCCACAATTGCAGCACTAAATGTTGCACCAACAATCCAGAGACCAACATGAATAACTACTATCCAAGCCAGGATCATGAGCGGCGCAACGGAACGTTTATACAGTGCAGAACCAACAAAGACAATAAGAAAGACGAGGTAGGACGCTGCCCACAATTCCTTGTCTGCAATAACAGAAGTGAACGACCTTTCAACAACGCCGGTTAAACCCGACATTGTAAAGCCGGAAATCTGCTCGGATGTTTCGGGCCGTACTGGGAGCACAACGTCGAAATACACCACGTGCCACAATGCAAACACCACAACGGCAATACCAGAAGTAACAGCGGCATATCTCACCGCATGCTTCCACGAGAAGGACTTCGCAAGCAGTGGCATGCTGGCTGCCACGCCAAGCACTACAAGCGCAATGGTTTCTGTGCGAGACCAACACCCCCCTGCAAACAGAATGGCAGCAAGCCACGCGGTGCCGCTCCCTTTTGTAACAGTTGCTCGCCATAGAAGTATAGCGCCACTCGCTACAAAGGCAGCATTCAAGTAATCCGTCTGCAAGAGATAGGCGTAACCAAACATCTCCGGCGTTAACACATACAACACAAAGAGAATGTTTGCAATAAACCCGTGCGTTATCGTTCGGAGGGCACTCCACATAAACCATCCAAACGCCACAGACATAATACTCACCCAAAGCTGACCGTGTTCGAAGCCGATACAGCGATAGATCGTCTGCATCAACATTGCGAAGGGGGCGTAGAATGGTTGGTTCGATAGCTGACCCGCCAGCGAAGGGTCACTGAACACTCTGTTGTTGATTGTTCCCTGCTCTACTGTTTGCCTTGCAACAAGATCGATTCCTGCCATGGCATCGAACGGTGTTACCGGCCAATACCAGCCGGCCCATACCACCAGAAAGCTCAAATACAGCAGCACCACAAGTGGCACAACATCATACATCCGCAATGTCCAACGCGGACGCGCGAACAAAGCGACGTAGGCGTCTTGCACTACTCTCCATCGAACGTGCGTTGCAATGCATGGAATGGCAGCAGACGCCATCACCGTTGCTGAATTAATGGGTACGCCCACCAGGTTTGCAAGCAACAATGTTAGCGTGTGCAAGAACATTCCGAGAAGTACAGACAGCGGAAGGGCCATAGACCTTGGCAATTCCGCTCTCACGCTTGCCTGCACTCCAATACCTGTTGCCGCTTGAAGCAGAAGAATCAGCACAAGGTAAACGTTCATTGGCGCTCCCTTGCATATTCTGCTAACAAGGAATCAATGTTCGTAGAGCCACCTCTGCGTGCTACCCAAATCATATTGTTGTCGAGTACCACATAGCAGTTAGCGCTGCTGCGGCGTGCGGTGTCGGACCAAGAAACTATCGGCGAAAACCCAACCATCCAGGTGAAAATCCGTGGATCCGTCCAAATCGCATTTGTGCGCATGTAGCGGTTTGCATACCACATCGGTGGCAGCAACACCGTGTCTCCTGCGCGCAACCGGGCGCGAATCATCTGCGGTATTTCGTAGTTGGCAACGTGACGCATAAAGTAGCGTTCGCGCCACTGACGAATCTTGTTGAGAGAGTCGAGCTTCTCGGCGTAAAGTCCTAAGCGAGCGTCGTACGAAAGTGCGTACGAGTTATATCCTCCGGCATCCCACGAGAGAATAAGCGTTAGAAACGCAATAGTGATGAGCGAGAGCGTAAGACTCCGAGGAGAGAAGAACTGCGTGCGGTTCTTCGTGCCGGACTTGCTCTTATCAGGCACCCTTGAGCGCCTCTGCACCACCAACAATCTCGAGCATTTCTTTTGTAATGGCTGCTTGCCGCTCGCGGTTGTAGATGAGGTTGAGCGACTTGATAAGATCCCTCGCGTTTGTTGTGGCATTTTCCATCGCCATCCGCCGTGCAGCATGCTCTGCCGCATTCGAATCCAGCAGCGTGCGCCACACCTGCAGCTTGATATACATTGGCAACAAGGTATCTAAGATCTCTGCCCGTGTTGGCTCGTAGATATAGTCTATGGCATTCTGCTGTGTTTGTTGCGGCGCGTCCGCCACAATTGGCAACAACTGCAGTGTGCGCACTTCCTGACGCATTACTGTTACGAACTCGTTGTACATAACCACAACTTGGTCATACGTTCCAGCGAGGAATCCGTCGCTAACCTTCTCTGCAATATCTACCGCGGTGGAGTAGTCGAGCTTGAAGAACACATCGTTGTATTCGTGTGCAACATGTGTGGTTCCTTTGCGCGCAGCGTTAACGCTTCTCTTACCTACGGGAACGAGATGAATGGTAGCGTTGGGGTGCTGTTGACGTAACTGCTCCATGTGGTGAGAGGCCGCACGCAGAACGTTGGTATTAAATGCGCCGCACAAACCACGGTCCGCAGTTACAACAACCAATGCAATGGAACGAACTTCCTTGCGTGTTTCAAAGAACGGATGCACAAAGTCCGTGTCTGCCATAGACAGATTCGCAAGGATCTTCTGCACAAGTGTGGCAAATGGACGCGCAGCCGTTATTGCATCTTGGGCACGACGCAACTTTGCCGTTGCCACCATGCTCATGGCTTGCGTGATCTTTGAAGTGTTTCGCACCGAAACGATGCGACTTCGTGTTTCCCGTAGGGTTGCCATCCGTTGTTCCGTTCAATTCAGATGTTTTGTCAAATGTACGGCCACTCTGTTAGGAGGTAGCCCTTTACATAGTCAGCAATGGAGTCTTCTAAGGACGTAAAGTTCACGTCTGGCAGCTTGGCGGCAAATGTGCTCATGTCTGCCTGAGTAAAGTTCTGGTACTGGTTGCGCAGATCGGCCGGCATTTCAACATACTCTATCGCTTCCGGCTTGCCCATGGCCTGGAACACAGCACGCATTACATCGTTCCAACTGCGCGCCACACCCGTGCCAAGGTTCAAAATGCCGTTCACATCTTTGCGATCCAGCAAGGTTCGCATCACTCCACACACATCCTTCACGTAGATAAAGTCCCTCTTCTGATCGCCATCAGCAAACTGGTCGCTTGTGCTTTTGAAGAGTTGAACCTTTCCCGTAGAGTGTATCTGCGGCACGGCCTTCGAAACCAACGAGGCCATAGAGCCCTTGTGATATTCGTTCGGACCGAACACGTTAAAGAACTTCAGGCCAACACAATGTTCATCGAGCCCTTCAGAACGAACCCAACAATCGAACAAGTGTTTGGAGTATCCATACATGTTTAGTGGACGCAGATCCTCTTCCTTGTCCGAGTATCCATTCGATCCGCTACCGTAGGTGGCCGCACTACTTGCGTAGATAAACCGCGCTTCGTGTTTCATCGCAAACTCAGCTACCATTACGCTGTAGCGGTAGTTGTTCTCGTAGAGATAGTCTGCGTTGGTTTCGGTTGTAGAAGAGCAGGCACCCATGTGCACAACAGCATCTACACCAGCCAGCTCGCCCCCTTCGATAAGATCGAGGAAGTCTCCTTTGCTCACAATGTCAATGTACTTCCGGTTTACAAGGTTCTTCCACTTCGAACCGGAACGAAGTGAATCCACTATCAACACATCTTCTCTACCGGCAGCATTGAGCTCTGCGAGGAAACAACTCCCAATAAAGCCCGCACCGCCGGTAAGGATAATCATCGTTGTGTGTTGGTTATCACAGCGAAGCTGCGAAACGCTCGGTGAAGCTCGTTAGGGCAGCGTTCAGTGCTTCCACAATCTCGTCGGTAAGCGCCTTCTTCGTGCGCAGACCTTCGATAATGTTGGTGTGACCGGCATGAATGAACTCGAGGAGTTCGCTTTCATAACGCTTCACGCTTTCCACAGGAAGCTCGTCGCAGAAGCCCGTAGAGGCGGCATAGATTACCACTACCTGGTCTTCTACCGGAACCGGAGAAAACTGAGCTTGCTTCATTATCTCCATCAAGCGCGCACCACGGCGAAGCTGCTGGAGCGTTGTTTTGTCGAGGTCCGATCCAAATCGTGCAAAGGCCTCCAGAGCGCGGTACTGTGCAAGGTCGAGCTTGAGCGGACCGGCAACTTTTTTCATCGCTTTAATCTGTGCGTTGCCACCCACCCGCGACACAGAGATACCGATGTTCAGTGCAGGACGAATGCCAGCGTTAAACAGGTTTGGTTCGAGGTAAATCTGTCCGTCGGTAATCGAGATAACGTTCGTTGGGATGTACGCCGATACGTCGCCGGCCTGCGTTTCGATTACCGGTAGCGCCGTAAGAGAACCGCCACCTAGCGCGTCGCTCAACTTTGCAGCACGTTCTAGCAGGCGTGAGTGCAAGTAGAACACGTCTCCAGGATACGCCTCGCGTCCGGGTGGACGGCGCAGGAGAAGGGAAACCTGACGGTAAGAGGCCGCTTGTTTGGAAAGGTCGTCATACACAACCAGTGCGTGCCGACCTGAATCGCGGAAGAACTCGCCCATGGAACATCCCGAGTAGGGGGCGATAAACTGCAGTGGTGCAGGATCGGATGCAGAAGCCGCAACAACGGTTGTGTACTCCATTGCGCCGTACTTCTCAAGCGTGGCTACAACGTTTGCAACGGTAGAGCCCTTTTGTCCGATAGCCACATAGATACAATAAACCGGCTTGATGCCCTGCTCTGCTGCTTCCTTGGTGTGGGTGTACTTCTGATTGATGATGGCGTCGAGCGCAACAACAGTTTTACCTGTCTGGCGGTCTCCGATGATAAGCTCGCGCTGACCGCGACCAATTGGAATAAGTGCATCGATGGCCTTAATACCTGTTTGAAGCGGTTCGGTAACTGGCTGACGGTCGATTACACCAAGTGCCTTGCGCTCGATAGGGTAGAGAGCAGATTCCTTGATGGGCCCCTTACCGTCCATCGGACGTCCCAGAGGATCTACAACGCGTCCGATAAGTGCCTCGCCTACGGGTACCGAAGCGATACGTCCGGTTCTGCGCGCCTGATCACCTTCCTTCACCAACGAGTCTTCTCCAAAGAGAACGCAACCAACGTTATCTTCTTCGAGGTTAAGAACCATTCCAACCACGCCGTTCGGAAACTCTACAAGCTCCGAAGCCATAACGTTGGTTAACCCGTACACACGTGCAACACCGTCTCCTACTTGGAGTACTGTGCCCACCTCGTAAATATCGGTCTCCTTTTCAAACCCTGTAAGCTGACGACGGAGTATCTCGGAGATCTCATCTGGACGAACTTCAGACATCGTTGTGAATCCTTCGGTAAATGTTTTTCAATGGTAGGGGGCTTATGCTCCGGCAAGCCGTGTGCGCAGAACACCAAGCTGATGACGCAAGGAGCCGTCGAGAACTTCGTCTCCAACTCGAACAACAGCACCGCCAAGAATGGTTGCGTCTGTATCGTACGAGGCAACAATGTTCTTTCCCAATCTGGATGCTAGTGCATTTTCGATGCGGGAACGTTCTTCTGCTCCGAGTTCCACAGCCGACGTAACGCGTACACGCTCGATGTTCTTTACATCATCCAGCAAACCGTTGTATTCGAGTACAATCTCGCGCCACAGTTCGCCCCTTCCCTTGTCGAGAACAAGGTACATGAAATCGAGCGTTAGGGGATTAACCTTCGAACCAACAACATCCTTGAGAACTTGCTTCTTAACGCCAACATCGATAATCGGACTGCGAAGCATCGCCCGCAGATCTCGCGATGATTCGCCTAATGATCGGATCAGTGCGAGGTCTTGCGCCACAACATCCGCCAGCCCCTTCTCTTGTGCCGCAGCCAAGAGGGCCTTTGCATACCGACGAGAAATCTTGAAAATGGACATCGTGGTTTTTAGTTCTTAGAGAGTTCGTTAACGTAACCGTCTACAATGCGCTTATGATCGTCGCCCTGGAGGTTCCTACCCAACAAACGCTCGGTGGCATCTACAACAAGGGTAGACACTTCGTTGCGGAGAGCTTGAATTGCCTCGTCCTTCTGACGTTCGATTTCGCGCTGCGACTCGGCCAGTTTCTGCTGCTTTACAACTTCCGCCTCTTCGGCGGCTTTGCGAACCATTGCTTCGGCCTGTGTTTTTCCTTCGCGAACAATGGCCATCATCTCTTGCTGGGCGCCGGCAATCTTTTCCTTGCTTTCGCGCAGAATGTTCATTGCCTCTGCATTTGCACGATCGGCATTGCTGATCGCATTGGCAATGCTGCTTTCGCGTGCTTCCAAACCGGCTCTCATTGGCTTGTAGAAGAACTTACCAATGATGAACACAAAGATGCTGAAGTTGATAAGGGTCCAAATAATCAGACCCGGACTCATTTCGAGAAATGCTGGCATGGCGGTGTTTCGCTAATGTTCGGTTGTTCGGCTGAGAAAATTTTGTCGGTCGTAGACACCGCGTGCGGTGCCTACGACCGGTCCCGACGTGCGGGACCGGATATTCTGCTTAGCTCTTTACCGCAAGAAGAATACAGATAACGCCGGCAAGAAGAGCAACGCCCTCAATAAGAGCGGCGCCGATAATCATCGTCGTGCGGATATCGCCTGCATTTTCCGGCTGGCGGCTTGATGCCTCCAAAGCGGCTGCGGCCAAACGTCCAATACCGGTGCCTACACCGAATACTGTTACGCCAACGCCTAAGCCGGCGGCGAGCCACGCCATTGCTACTGCTTCCATGAGAACCTCCGTGTGTTAATAGATGTGTGTTGGTTTCGAAAAGGGGATTAGTGTGCGTGCGAGTTGTGGTGATCTTCTGTTGCGTGGTCGCCCAAAGCCAAACCAACAAAAACAGAAGCCAGCATCGTAAAGATGTATGCCTGCAAGAAGGCCACCAGCAGCTCCAAGAGGTAGATGAACACGGAGAACGAAACGCTCACCGGCGTTACCAGCCAACTCTTGAAGAAGAAAATCAGGCCTACAAGCGATAACAGCACGATGTGGCCGGCGGTCATGTTGGCAAACAACCTGATCATGAGCGCAAAGGGCTTGGTGAACAGAGAAATAATCTCTATTGGAACCATGATGAGGAACATGTACCATGGTGCACCTCCAAGAAGGTGCTTCAGCCATGATTTAATGCCGGCATCTTTAATTGCGATAAAGTTCACAACGAAGAATGTTGTTAACGCCAGTGCTGCGGTAACGCCCAACGCTCCGGTAGCTGCGTGACATCCAGGCAGCAAGCCCAGAAGATTCAGCGTGAGCACAAAGAAGAATATACCCAAGAGGTAGGGCATCAAGCGGTGGGTTCTGGCAATGGTACCAACGTTTGGACGCACAATTTCGTCGCGAACGTATAGCACAATACTTTCGATGATATTCTGAACACCTTTGGGTGCTTCGAGGGGCTGCTTCTTGTATCGTCCACGAGCAACCATCAAAAGCACCGTTACCACGGCCATGGCAATCCATTCGTACGCCACGAAGTTTGTAACAGATAAGTCGAGGGTGGCGTGCGATCCGTCGGATACTTTAACCGGGTGACCCTCGTGCGACGTGTAAAGGCCCGCTTCGGTCATCGCGTGCTCGTTCTTATACACGTGCAATCCGTCTGCATCGTACAGGATAACCGGAAGCACCGTAAAGTGGTTGAAGAAGATGTTCAGCTCGTGGTGGTCGCCTAGAGATGCGAGCAACTCGGTAAACACCGAGCTGCCATCTGTGCCAGTCTCTGCTGCATGTGCTGCGGCACCATGATCTGCCGTTGCCTCTGGAGACGTTGGCTGGGTATGCGTTGTGTCTTTACTCATGCGTAGGATAGGTGAAACGTTCGTTCAGAGATTTTTTTTTTGAGTAATTCGGTCACCGGTGGGCGTTGCCGACGCTTGGCGGTCTCGAACGACTTGTGAAAAAAAAGTATCTCTCCAAGGAGCAACACGAAACTCGATATCGCAAACGTTAGCGAGAAGGCCACCTGATGCATTCCAAGAACGCTTAGGCAAAACCATGCAGCCACAATCACCACAATTGCGCGAATACCTAAGCTTCCAAACACGAGTGCAAGAAATACGTTGAGTTCTTTTCCAAATGCAAAGCGCGACACTACGTAACCCACAACTGTGTTTACTACACAGATGCCAAGCCCAGTAACAATTGCCGCCAAAGAACCTTTTGCTTCCACGTGCCCAGACTACTTCGGTTGTTTTAATGTGTTTGCCACGTCTTTCTGGCGTTCTGCAAGGCGAGTGATTGCCCTGAAAAACTGTATCAGACCAAGAATGCATCCAACGATAAGTCCACCCATCATAAGCCAGGGTGCAGACATTACCACGGAGTCTAACCACCATCCTAATGCACCAAGAGCAAGCACCGTAACGCCGAGTTGTGTTCCCAAGAACAGATACGGTGCCATCTGATGCATTACGGATCCGGTCATTACATTCTCCGCCGTAAAAAAATGGCGCGCAAAAATAGGTCTATTAGGTGCTAAAAACCCAATTCCCTTAGTGCTTGCAGCACGGCGTCGGTGTAGATATTGGT
>DAITNB010000017.1:0-47951 GCA_036834845.1 bacterium
GGGGAGAAACAGTTCAATGTTTGTAGCGGGGCAGTAGTAATGGGTCTGTGCGATGGCAGAAACATCAAGCGTTTTGCCAGCGAAATGCATAAGGGCAGGGTAGCAGACACAGAGTAACATTGTGAGAATACATGAAGGGTCGCGTTATGCCAACAAATCTCCTCAAAGTCATATTCGTTTGTTGCCTGCTGCTCGGGCCAAGCAAAGAATCCTTGTCTCAATCGAACTGGCCTTGTCCTCGATGCCCAAATCAAGTATTTATTCCCGACACGAATAGCGCGCCGTACACGGCCTACGTGCAAGATCCAGTTACTAAGTGCCGAATGGGGGTAACCTATCGAAACATCATCTGCGACCTTACCCCTCCGTGCAATATGATGTATCTCGAATCAATATACTCGGTCGAAAACTGCTGCGACCTCGATGACATTCAAGCCAATCTCAAGGAGCTGGTTGATCTTGTAACGCGCCAGGCGTTGTTAACCGACCCCGTGACCTTTTCCTTGGGTAATAGTGGCGAATGTGCGCGGGTGTACAAAAAGAAATGTTGGATAAAACCAACATCAGCAGAGGCGCATGGGTGCGACACACAAGAGTGTTGTTATGCTGAGCGCAATGGCACCACCATAACGTATCAGGCCGTTCCGCTTCCAGATCCTGCCTGTGTATCGCTGCCAGGATGTGCCAACGTATGTAAATCCCAACCATGAGGTAGAATATGTCCAGAACCATTACCGCTGCCCTTTTGATTCTCGTTGCAATTGCGATGAACAACCTGGATATCGCAGCACAGGTGTACCAACCAATTATTTACAACGCACCGCATCTTGGAAGCACGGAAGTAAGTACAGACAACGGCGTTTCTTGGCATCCCGTTGGGCCCGAACAATTGCACATCCCAAGTAGTGCCTATCACGTTACCGACGTCTATGTCACAAACTCAACAGATACACTTCACTCACGTGACTTAGGGGTTAGTTGGCAATCGTTAGGCCAGTCAGCTTCATCGGAACTTTATACTGAACAAGGCGATCAGAAAAAAACTGTCCGCAGTAGCACGTTAAAGGCGATGATCTCGCCCAACCCAACGTCAGGGGTAACCACAGTACGGTTCAACCGGAGCGCAACATTTAGTGTGGACCTGATCGCGCCATCTGGGCGTCAGATATGGAATTCACCCGGCATGCAAACCAATTCGAGCAATGAACTTCTCTTCGACCTGTCTGGGTATACTCCCGGAATATACCTGATAGTGTTTCGAGACCTTCAGCATGATACCGTTGTTGTTCTGAAGGTTGCTGTGAAGCCATAGAATTGAACACTTAGTGGGGCCATTCATGATGAACACTACTCGGAACATTCCATTCTTACTGATTGTGATCGCTCTCGGAGTGCTTTGCATTGCAAATTCTAAGGTAGCTGCCTCGCGCACGATTACTGGAGGCAATCCCTGCGTAAATATTCCGAATCTCCCAAAGTGTGATACGCCGTGTGTCTGCAAAAAGGTGTTGCCTCCGCCAAGTTGCGGATTAGAAGAGCAATGCCCCGAGATCCCTTGGAATACTGGTTCACTTCTCTACTGTTCGTCGGGAGGATGTTGCGTTAGAGTTCATTTCAGGTACCGTGTATGTAATGGCGATTGCGAGCTTTCGATTGACTGGTTAGAATACCTTGCACCGGCAATGGAGTGTGTATCGTGCCAGATGGTTCCGGACCATTTTACGTCTGTAAAGTCCCTGATGTCTACAATCGAACGTTGGCTCTTAGTTCAACCGTACGGAGGTTTGCCGTGTTTTAGAGACTTTCCAAGACCGGTGGTTGTACGCAAGCCCGGTTGTATGATGGAGGCACTGATGCCGTTTGATTCATGCGGGAATTTGCTCTCGACGCACTGGTCGCAGATTACGGTAGACACGTCATGTTATGGCTATATCAAGCCACAACTGCGAAGGGTGATTGCACCGTGTAACTCATCTTGTTGTTTGACGAAATGGCAGATATCGAAAAATGCCAGCGGTGCAACGGTGTTAACACTGGTGCCTGGTTACCCACAGTTCACGGGTGTTGAGTGCAGCCCTCGCATCAACCCACCCCCACCGGGTGTGGACCCAACAGTATGGCTGCAGAACAATCCCCCGCAGTACGACCCCCAAGCCCCATGTAAAATGGTATGCGATTGCAAGATACCAGTGAACGCAACCCCACCGTACCAGTATCAACCAGGGTGCCTGCCAAGCATGTATAACCCGTAGATTGTGGTTATGGCTGGTTGCATACAAAGGACCATAACCGCGTTTTGCCTTGTTGTACTGGCACTGAGGGCGAGCCCCGTTTGTGCGCAGAACTCTCAGGCCACGTGGGTGTTTGGCGACCGGTATATGCTGCAGTGGAAGAAGGATGGCCAGATATCGCGGGATCCAGTGTTCTCGCGCCTAACGCCATTGAGAACAGTAGAGGGGGCGGCTGCAATTTCTGATCCGTGTAGTGGCGAGCTATTGTTTCAGTCCGACGGACTGCAGATATGGGATGGGGGCGGCACGCTTGTTCCCGGCAGCCAGGGTTTGTGCTCCGGCACGTCATCTCGTCAGAACGTTGTGTTCGTTCCATGGAAGGGTCATCCGGGAAGTGTGATACTTTTTGCGGCACTGTCTACATCTGGTCCCGGTGTTGACCCAATTAGCCCTGGATCGGATTGCAAGCGCACTTATACCTATAGCGTGCTCACTCGGAGTTCCAACGGCACGTATACCATTACGCAGAAGAACGTTCCGCTTGCCCTTGAACGCGCGCCCTACGGCTCGGAGATGATAGCGGCTACGGGAACAAAGGCGGGGGATGGTTACTGGGTGCTGACATATGATATGGGTTCACAAGAAGTGTTGGCCTACCATGTAGATAGTTTGGGAGTGAATCACAAACCAGTTATCACCAAGACACCCAATCTTGACGGGCAGGGCCAAATGCAAATTAGTCCCGATGGGCGCAAAGTGGCTATGAACACACTATTTGCGACAGTATTCGATTTCGATAATGAAACAGGACAGTTGAGTAATCCTCAAGAAATCAACAATATCGATGTCAATAGCAGATTCTACCAGCAGGTCTTCAAAGATCTTGGCGTCACGTTTTGCTCCGGTACATGCTTCTCGCCGGATTCAAAGTTGCTATATCTAGTGCAGCAAACCAGTAGAACTGTTCAGGGCGTGGTAACGTACCTCAATCGAATTCTGCAATTTGATTTAACACAACCAACGTTTGATGAGGTCATAAACAGTGTGGAAGTTGTGTACGAGACGGCGAATCCAACCAAGCAAAGCGGACAGTTGACATCCATGATGAATCTCGGTGTAGATGAGCGCATCTGGATTAATATGCGAAGTGCTCTAGATGTAATTGAGCGTCCTAATGTTCGAGGCAATGGATGTGTGTATCGAGAGGATGTTCTCGCACTGCCCTTTAGTAGCGATGTTGCAGGAGGCACGTTTCCCACTGTCATCAATTCAGATCTCGTAGCTGATATTGGCCAGGCATCGTGCCGTCCTCCGTGGCCGGAGTTAGCAGGCGACACGGTGTGTGCCGGTGAGTGTGTTGTACTTCGAGTTCAGAGCCGAAACGAGGCAACGTCATGGTCGTGGCTGGCCCCTGGTTCCCAGCAAGGCAATGCTGCAGGCTCTAGTGTAGCAACGTTCTGTTATGATCAGCCGGGTATCTACAACGTTTTTGCCAGCGTTGGTAACGAGTACGGCGCAAATGACGTAAGCGCAACGGTTGTGGTAACGGCCAAACCGCGCGGCATCATAGCAGTAGATACGGCAGTTTGCCGAGGCACCGTGGTAACAGCCGTAGCCAGTGGCGGCGATAAATACCGGTGGCTCTCTCCGCAGGTCCTTGCCAATGCTTCTGCGCCGTTGCAAAGCGTGCTTGTGCAGGACAGTGTTGTGACGTTTTCTGTTGTAGTTACTGCCAACAATGGATGTGTTGATACCACGCACATGGTAGTGCGTAGCACAGCTGTGGATGTAGCACTTCTTGGAGATTCTACATCGTGCATGGGTGAAGTTGTTACCGTGCGAGCTGTTGGTGCAGCCACCTACCAGTGGTTGACTCTACCAGCAGGCGCTGTGCTCGCTGGTGATAGTGCAACATTTACGCCTACATCTGACGTCCAGATTACAGTGGTGGGCTTTGACGCGGCGTCCCGGTGCTCCGACACGGCTATAAGGTCTGTCCGGGTGCGTCCACTGCCAAACGTGGTTGCCGAAGGAGATACCACGGTGTGTCCAGTAGAGCCGGTGCAGCTCTCGGCAACGGGTGCCTCCTTCTATCACTGGACTCCTGCCGCCGGGTTAGACAATCCAACAAGTGCTACGCCCGTTGCGCGGGTATCGGTTACAACAGCGTTTGTTGTGGTAGGTACAGACTCCCTTGGCTGTTCCTCACAAGACACCGTGGTAGTGCGAGTATCATCGAGCGGCTCTGTGCAATTGGATGCCGACACCACTATTTGTGGCGGAGAGACCCTTCAACTTGTAGCGCGGTCAACATCGCCGAATGTAGAGTGGATTGACCTCTCAGATGGTAGTGTGGTAGCTACAGGAGAGAACATCGTCCTTACTCCGAGTTCAACCGTCGCACTTCTTGCAAGAATTCGTTCGGCAGTGTGCTCGGTAATGGATACCATTGTAGTAAGTGTTATAGAGCCCCAAGTGATTACGGCAGGACCCGATACGTCCTTCTGCTTCGGTGGCACCGCAACGCTAACCAGCAGTGCTGGTGAGGCCACCACGTGGTATGGGGTATCAGGAGAACTTCTTGGCAGTGGAACGTACCTTGTGCAGCAGCCGGCGGCATCTACTACGTACATCGCCACGGCACCATGCAGCACACCAGATACCGTTGCAGTTATTGTACGTACGCGAGATCGGTATGTGGTTACTGTTGGCAATACAACCGTAGAGGTTGGATCTGATTTCACAGTAGCCATGGACATCAATACTGACGCGCCCGATGCGCGCGAGCTGCGTTTACTCTATGATGGTAGACTCATAAGCATCGAAGCCATAGAACCGGGGCAAGTGCTTTCGTCCACGGGTATTGGTTCGCAGCATTGTCAGACTACTGTTTCTATCCCCAACGCACGGTCGGCAAGATGCATCCTCAGTGGCAGAACCTACCTAGCGCCAGTAGCTTCCACGCCCATAACGCCATCTTTAGAAATAGGTGATACCTGTTCATCAATCAGCGCCGTGGCAGGAGAAATAACGGTTACCGGGTGTGGAATTAATCTCCGCGGCGGCATAGTTTTTGGCGCGCCATCGATTACTGCCTTTTACTCTCCAAATGAGCGATTGCTTAGCATATCCACAACAAACACCCTAGCGCTGCCGGGCAGCTTGCGCGTTACTATCAGCAACCTCATTGGTGAAGTAGTACATGATGCTGAATATTTGCTCTCTGAGGGTCACACTACGGTCTTTGTGCCCATATCTCAATTTGTGCTTGGTGTTTACGCTGTACAGATACACAGTGGTAACACCGCCGCTACACAATTAGTGGCTGTGTACTAAGCGTGTGGTAGGGTTGCGGCCTGAATAGAGATACAGAGAGTCTCATCGTATTCTTCAGTTCAAGGAAGAAATGCCGAAATGGCTGTTTGGTAATGTTCAGTTTTCTCCCACACTCAAGCCCATCCTCCTTACCTCAATCCTGATTACGGCTTCACGATTGCGGCAAGGGAGGTATCATGGGATTGGCCAGCAGCGCCATACCATTACGCTGGGTTATTGTGGCCAGCGCGTTGCTCATGAGCAGTGTAGTAGCGCTTAGCTGTCGGGTGCGCATCAACGCATAACAACAATGCGGACCACAGGTACAAATGCCGTTGTAACAACAACCCACCTGGGGGTGTTCTTGCCTTGGTACACACGTCATCAGCTCACCTCCATTTCGAACAAAGAAACTCATGCGCAACTTCGGTTCGGTTATTATCATTGCTGTTGCCGCTTTTGCAGTGGCCCAACTCTCCGCAGAACCCAATGGTTTTACGGGAAGAACATCAACCTCAACACAGGGGTGTGGCACGTGCCACGGCTCTGCGCCGAATGTGTCTACCGTGCTAACCTTCGAAGGTGTGCGCAACGTACGTCCAAATTCAACGAACACCTTTACCGTAATTGTTGCACATCCAACGCAGCCAAGTGCGGGTGTTGGTATTGCCGTGCGCACCACACCAACCGGTAGCAGCACTGCGGGCACACTCTCTATTACACCGAACACCGGTTTGCGAATGCGGGGATCAGAAATCACGCACCTATCTGCTCGCCCCCTTACAGCAGGGTCTGTTCGTTTTACGTTTACGTGGAAGGCGCCCAACGAACCAGGCACATATTACCTACAGGCAATTGGCAATGCCGTTAATGGCAACGGTAGAGATGATGCCGGCGACGCGTGGAATTGGCTGCAGCCCGTTGCCATTGTTGTTGAAGATGTAACCGGAGTGGACGAGTTATTACCCGGCGGTGCGTTTATGGTGTACCCAAATCCTGTTGCACCCGGCGGTACCCTTACGATTAGCGTTCCGCACACCGGAGAGTATGATGTACGTGTTGTAGGCGTTAGTGGCACCGAGGTGTTTACGGAGCGCTTCATTGCCAATACCAGCACGATACCGCTTCCGTTACCGAACCTTCCCGGTGGAGTGTATGCCATTGTTGTTTTGTGTGGCACAACAGAACGCCGTGGAATTGTTGTTGTGGAGTAGTACACTATATTGTTCGGTGTTTTTCAACGCCGTAATCATTCTTGTACTACTGCTCTCCTTGCCCCTGCATGCGCAGAGACTTGCGGGGGGCGGACGCCATAGTTTGGCTATTTGTGGTAACGGCAACGTAATAGCGTGGGGATATAACGGATATGGCCAAGTTGGTGTTGGCGGCCCCGATGCGCAACCATCTGGCGTTACCGTACATGGGCTGGAGGGGGCAAACAGTGTTTCGGGTGGACTGTTTCACTCACTGGTTGTGCTTGATAATGGCACAGTTCGCGCATTTGGACGCAACTCTCGGGGTCAGCTTGGCGATGGCACCACCATAGATAGAAGCATGCCCGTTCAGGTGCTGGGTATACCTAACACAATACAAACCGCTGGTGGAGGCGAACATTCATTGTTTCTCTCCTCCGATGGCACCGCATGGGCCTGTGGCCTTAACACGTCGGGTCAGCTTGGCGATGGAACCAGAACAAATAGATTGCAACCAGTGCGTGTTAGTGGACTCGAGAACATCATACAGGTAGCCGCCGGAGCCGAGTACTCGTTGTTTCTTGATGGAGACGGTAATGTGTGGGCGTGCGGACACAACGGAAACAGTCAATTCGGTAACGGTCTTACAACATCAAGCAACGTGCCCGTGCGCATCGCTGAGTTACAAGATGTAGCCTTTATTTCGGCCGGTGAGTGGCATTCGCTTTTTGTGTTGCGCAATGGCAGCGTATATGGCTCTGGCAGCAATATGTTGGGACAGATTGGCTCGGATACCGTAACGGAGAAACACAGACTTGTTCGGATTGAGTTTCCGGAGTTCATTGTGCACGCTGATGCTGGCGGAATGCACAGTGTGTTTGTTGCGAAGAGTGGTACCGTTTATGCCTGCGGACTTAACAGCATGGACAACAACAACGGTCAGCTTGGTGATGGAACCGCAATAGACAGACGTAAGCCCGTACTTGTTGTTCCCACATGGGGAGAACGCAAGGTTGAATACGCGTACGCATCTCGCGAACACTCACTGTTCTTACTCGATGATGGTGTTGTATATGCCTGCGGCCGCAACAACTATGGACAGTTAGGCACGGGCAGGACTCAACTGTCGAATGCGCTTAGCGCGGTTAATGCCAGCGCAACCTGCGTTACCACATCTGTTCGCGATGGCGTATCCGGAGATGGTAATCTCATACGTGTGGCGTACGGAGTGGGGCACATTTCGTTTGTGTTGCCCAAAGATGTGTTGCATGGTTCGCTCACCGTTATGGACCTACAGGGAAGAATTGTATCGTACAACGGAGATTTTCAGGGTGGCACCGTAGCATTACCGACGCTAAAACTGCCCACAGGGTGTTATGTTGTACGCATCGTAGATGACCAATCTCATCTGTATGGAGCGGTATTTGTGCTACATGAATAGAAGGTGTGCCTCGGCACTGCGTATACTCACAATCCTCTTCTTCGTGGCGGGATGTTCGCCCGATGTTCTCGATGTAAACCCCACGGTGGTTAAAACGCTTTCGGGAAGAGTAGTACAATCTTCCCGGGCGGGCCGTGGTATTGCTAACGCCACCGTAGAGTGCATGGGGCGAACTACGGTAACAGATTCGGCCGGACGTTTTACGTTGCACGATGTTCCAATGGATGCCACACGCACCATATTGCGTGTTTACGCCGATAAACACCCCAGCATTACACAGGCGTTTGTACCTACAGACTCTGCCGTGGCCAACTATCTTGTTGTGGCGCCAAATTTTGTTTCTACTCTTAGCAACACATCGCCGATTGGTTACGTGTTCAGCAGGGGCGGACGGCGCGTTGTACTGCCCCTGGATGCATTTGTAACGCGTTCTGGAGCACCGTACACGGGCAAGGTTTTCGGGTATTCAACCTCGTACAGTGTTGGCAGTAATTCAGATTGGAATGTTCGTTTGGGAGACCATTCGGCGCAGTTTGCAAATGGATCAAGGGGCGTGTTGGAGCGCACCACTGCAGTGCGATATGTGTTTCTTGGGTCGGATAACGATACCGTTTTCGTTCGCAGCGGCACAGCGTGTACTCTTGAACAGAGTGTAGACGCGGCACCGGAGTTCGAGGAGTCCATGTCTATCTATACGTTCGACCACTCATCTGCGTATTGGAAAGTTGCAGGGACAGCCACGCTAGACTCCACCACCTACAGGGGCACGTTTGTATGGAGCAATGATGTAACCATGAATTATTTGCGGGCTACACGCAGGCCGGCAACAATTCGAGTGGTTGGTCCAGACGCACGTCCCATCCGATGGTGTACTGTTTCACTTTCTGGTAAATCGGAGCTCACAGACTCATTGGGTGTTTGCAATCTTCGGCTAACGCGCAGCAGCGGAACCCTAGTAGAAGTGCGAGATGCAACAAACACCGTTACGTTGGCAACATATTCCATGGAGGGTGTTTCCGAGGCAGACCCTGGTGAGCACACCATAGTGCTTTCTACGATGCCCACCATTTTGAGAGGCACGTATAGCTACTGCGACAACTCGAGGACCGATGCACACATAGTGCTCTCTCGTCAGGGCGGCAGCTTCACATTTTTCGCGCGTGCAAGCCCCTTTGCCGTGCCAATACCGCCCAATCCAAATTTTGATGTGTATGCGCACAATAATGCCAGCGTTACCAGTGCTGTGGTAAAGGTAACCCCCGCAAACGTAGTGGGCGGCGTTGTTAACGTTGGTAATCTCTCCATCTGTACGTCCTACCTAGAGGACCAGAGTCTGATTCCGTTGCCTGCGGGTAGTGTAGTGGTTAGTGCTGCCTGCCAACGGGCATCGGGCGGCGTGTATGTTGTTACCACCAAGAGCATTCTTACCTACAATAGTAAGCGCGAACTTGTGGCGTCGGTACCACTGTCTGCAAGTGTTGGAACACAGGACACAATGTTATGGACGGCATATGTTTCCAGTAACGATCGGTACATCTATGTAACCAACTCGCGTCGCATTGTAGATGCCATCGAGATTTCTACCGGACGAGTAGTGTTCCACCAAGAATTCGGCGGGTCTGCAACACGCGCAACAGCAATTGGTGTAGACCCAGAGTTGGCACAAACGGTATTTGCCTACATACAGAACTCTCAGGTCCATGTTAGCACCCACAACAGCCATGACGGACAGCAGATTCTGCGAGACTCGGTGCACGTAAAAGACATTGCACGCCCATTTGGAGTAGAGGGTGCGACATTGTATATGGGGCGTTATGTTTCGTTGAGGTTGATGCATTTGGAGGCCGTGAGCATCGCGTGTCTTGATCTATCGAGGAAACCAGTTGTTGAGAAATGGGACTACGCCTTTTTCGGAGGATTGTCCAAGGGAGGCTCCCTTGCAGCATTCACACCCGAGGATGGTGGCAAGACGTTGTACAACGTGGCTACAAAGAGAAGCGTACCGTTCCCGGCGGGGCACTCCGAGTACAGTTTTTTCACTTCCCCGAACGATCAGCATCTCGGTTCTGTTCAGGGTGGCAGAATAGTAATCTCGGATGCAGCTACTGGCATGCAAACCCTTACCAAGCAAATTCTCCCTCCCAGCATGGGCTGGTCCTTGGTAGACCTTAGCGACAATGGCAGGCAGCTTTGCGTAATTGTGGGCACTCGCGCCACGGCTAAGGTTCTTGCTGTGCCCTTAGATTAGATATTCTGCCCCATAGCGAATTCGCAACTACTCCGTACCTTTGCACCTCTCAGCGTATAGCGCAGCCCGGTAGCGCGCCACTTTGGGGTAGTGGAGGTCGTGGGTTCAAATCCCGCTACGCTGACGTAAGCCCGTCTAATTCAATGAGTTAGGCGGGTTTTTAGTGTGGATTTGTGCCCGAAATGTCTCGGAGAACGTTCCTCAAAGCCTCGATAGATCAACAAGCAGCCCTTGAATGATTCCTTACGCCCATAAAAGTCCGTGACTGTTCGCAAACGTTTGTGGCGTGGGTTCGCGCAGGGGGTATAGACCTAAGTGTACATCATATTGTAAGTGCCCCCGCCGTGAGTGCAGAAATCATCGTTTGGGTCGAGGGTTCGTGTAGACTTTATGCAGTTGTGAGCGGAGGAGTCTGTTTGGCAGACCAGTTCCTCGAGCAACTGGAAACGGTTGACCTCAGGCATGCAGCCCAACGTGCAAGCTTTATCCACAATGTGTCAAAATCGGATCGAATCATGCCGCCGATGTTGCGTCCAGAGAGACCTGAACTTGGAGTCTACGCCATGTACAAACACGAAAATGGTAACGGCCATTACAATCCAAGTCGGCTTCTCTGTTCATTTGTGGGTACAACAGATCGCATTCTGCCTGTAGTAGGCGGATTCATACAGACGACGGACGAACCCATTCAACATAATGCAGCGGCAAACCGAGAAGCAGAGTTGCTTGCCCAAGTGGTGAAGCTAACAAACCAGAGAGTTAACAATGGTGAAATAACCAATGATGGCTCCTTGCTGATTCCGCAATACCGAGACTCTTTCATGTCCTGAAAATTTGCGAGTAATTATTATGACTCGCCTCAACAGACTGCTGTCGCAAATCAGTCCGGAAGACCGCCAGTTCTATAACTGGCAGTTTGCTCTTGCCCAGCGTATCGCACAGATCATGGAGGCAAAGGGGCTAAACCAACGTGAATTTGCCAAACGCTCCCGGCTGACGGAAGCGCATGTTTCTGCTCTATTACACGCTGGCGCCAACCCAAGTTTGAGCACCCTTGCACGAATATCGGCGTTGTTGGATGTGGAGTTGCTCACTTGGAAGCACTGCGAGTTGCTTACTAAGTACGACGCCGCGCAGGCTGGGGATGGAGATGCCCTAGCGGCAGTATTCAGCATGGAAGAGAACGACGGAAAAGCAGAGTCCGAGCCAGTGGACTGACTGAAATGGTCCGGTTCTGCTCACACGTTGCTTATTCAATTGTTGTTGCTGAATGAATGCAGTCGATTTGGACTGTCTCGCTCGCAGAGCGAATCTACATTTAGGAGCATTACTCCAAACTATTTGGGGGCTAGAAAAAACGCAGCATAACATCTCAATAATCCTTGTTCTTGGCCAGATTGTATAATTTGACCCTTGAGATGAACAATCTATTCGCAGAGTTGGGGGTGCATTACCGTGATTTTCCTTCGTTGGGCGTTAACGCTTTTTGCATGCGTTGTAACAGCATGTAGCCATTACGAGAGTCAGCCGGTTGTACCGGTGCAAAAGCCCGGAGGCGGTTCCTCTGCCAGTGTAGACACGATGCGGTCTCTCTTCCTAAGAGTTCGGGCGGAATACAATGTACTAGATGCCCAATGGGAGATTACGATGGCGGCCCTCGACTCGGTTGGTGGCAAGGAGGTTGCACGACTTGATAATGCCAAGCTTGATGTGAATGGGATGATTCGTGATTTGCGAACCGGCTTCCCATTCAACGGACGTCCGGAGAAGCTGTTCATACGTCATCCGAAGAACGTGCTACAACTAGGGTACCTTTCACCGGAAAACAGATTGTTCGAAGCAAGTCTTCAACTTGATAACCCCACTCTCATTCGTCAGTCGTTTACGGCCTCGGCTACAGATGGGCTGGAGGTTACCATAACACCAGCCCTACGCGCTAACGAGATTGTGGATGTTACTCTGTACCGGTCTACGTCGCAAGCAGCCGTGCTCGTTACATCGAAAAGTTTTCAGGGGGCGGGTGTAACTCGCTTAGTAATAGACCCGTCACAGTTTATGCCTTCCATTGGAAGTAGCACAGAAATCATTGTCGAGATTAGCCGCACGCTAACTGATAATTACCGGGCCCTCTTCTCGCGTGGCATCGAACTGTCGCAGCACGTTGGATCGCACACGCAGTACGTTACGGTTGCGCGATGAAGTATAGCTGCGCTGCTGTTCTGCTTCTCTTTGTTGTTTTGCTTCCATGTAGCGCTCAACTGCCGCGTGTTGGAAACTCTCTTGCTCTGCGTTCTGCGGATGCGTTTAAAAGGGATTCTGGGGTTCGGAGGATCAACGACAGCGTGCATCCACAGAAACATTTTGATTCAAGTGTCCCGCCTGTGTCTCTTCGGCTTGCGGATAGTACTGTGGTAACCGGTATACCGCTGTGCATGTCGAATGGAAATCTTGTAATCTCTACGGCGCGTTCATTTAATCCTGCGTCGGATATTGCTCTACGGGCCTTTCGGTGTGTACCACTATCGTTCATAGATGCAATAGCAAGCGATGAAGCGAAGGAGTACCAAATTTGGTATGTGGTAAAAGGGAGTAAGCAGAGGATGCGTTCGGCATTGCGTATATGTTGTCCAGTAAAGGCATACGAACGTGGAGTACCACCTGAGCTCGATGCGTGTGTTCCCGCAGCGGAGATGGATTCAGTTGATGCTTCGCCCCCTTCACCAAGGTATACGAGGTCTACTGGGTGGTCCTTCTCTGCATTTGCCGGTGGCGCGATTACATTGGCGGGTCCAACGGCAACCGTGATTCGGAACGATGGTTTTGTAGGTGTACTCGACACGTTGGGCGTGCAGCAAGACCAATACACCTTTGGCGTCGAAGCGTCTGTACCAATCATTTCGGCGCTGGACCTAGGATGTAGAGGGATGGTGTTAGCGCAGCCGCCAACCATTACCGACTCTAGTCTGCAGCATTCGCTTGGGTTTGATGCGTACTCTCTTCATGCAATACTCAAATGGTACATTCTACCCATCGACGTAGCAGGAAACAACAGTGTTGAACTATCAACAACCGTTGGGGTAGGGCCAGACATATTGGTGTATAGGGGGCGTACGTATCGAGGACTGCAAAACCTAACAACCTCTGGCATGGGCGTGGCTGTTACCGCGTCCTGGACTGTTCAGTGTATGATCGAACTCACAAAGGGATTGTCTGTAGGACTTCAGGGGGCTCTCTGGTACCAACAAGGCCTGAGCTACTCTGTAGACAACATTGTGATTGAGCAACCCTTTCAACAACCATGGACGGCAACATTCACCATACCAAACCAAACAGCGAGTTTCCTCGGCGCCAATCTTGTTGTTTGTTATACGTTTCCCAGCTCCATCGCCAACACCGCCCCGGAAGAATAACTTCCGGGTAAATTTGGTCGGGGTAACTATGGTCGGTTCTTCTCCGGCATCGCAGAACTCCTATATTGTAGAATGCGGACATACATCGACACTCGATCACGCGGAATATGTACTTGCCCGGGTAGTGAATTCGTTGTTTCAGTACTTGACCTTCGTGCCGAGGGTATCATCTGTCCCGTGCCTCAATAAGGTTGTAAGGCATTGAGTTCACGAACCCTCCGATATGTGTGTGGCGTTGGTGTGCTGGTTGCGTTTCAACTAGCACCCCTTGCCATCCCATTTGTGTGGATGGAAGATTGGTCTGTTACACTAAAGTCTGCGTTGTCTGGGGCACTTGCTCTTGGAGTTCCGGAAGTGGGAGTTCTCCTTGCCGTTATGCTGCTAGGGAGAGCCGAAGTACGCCGGATTTGGCGTCAGATAAAGGTTATTCCGCGTTTTACAATTCACCGTTGGCTACGTTAACAATGCCATCTATCTTGTACCGGTTTCAATGTCATCTCCCAGGCACACCTATGCATCGCTTTGCAGGCCTAATTGCTCTGTTCCTGTAGTCGATGCGGACCATGAAGGCAGGCATAGTAGTGTATCACACAGCCACCACAACGGCGCGCGGTCCGGCCCGGACTCAACCTCCGTGATGGAAATCGTTGGCTTGCTGCGGCTGTTAGTGGCCATACTGTGCCCGATGAATATCGGGCGTTGTTGAAGTTTCGAGTGATGAACACGCTCTAAAAGTTCCTCCGACTACGAGTCGGGGTTAGTTTACAATCGAAATCGAGTCCATTATGGATGGTTACTGCTTGGGTGGAGGTGGTTGATGCCCGCGGCCAGGTTGTGCGCGAGAAACACGCCCAATTTTGTAACGGAAGCACCATCATCACGCTTACGTTGATTCTGAAGACAAGGGTTTGCACCTAGCTAACATCACTGGTCAGACTGGCAGACTAGTGAAGATGCTGATGTTTCATTCGACGCATAACGCGCATTAACCACTCTCAATGCTTGTGATGCGCCCGGAACACGAGACTTCTCTTTCTGTTCAAGATCCATTGTACAGTCTTCTCGCACACAGCCTGATGCAGTCGAGTGAGTTCGTTAGCGCATTCAGAGTGCATCGAAATGCGGGCTAAAAGTGAGTCGGTAGCTGTTAACGGATGAGGTGGAGTACAGTGCCCACAATGTGGTTACCTAACCGAACCCGAACATTGTACAACCCAGAACTCAGCGCCGCATCGAGGATGATGGTGTTGCCGTGAGACAGGAACGATACCTCCATTCCGAGCTGATTTGTTACAATAACATCTCCAATAGAATGAGGTAATTCCAAGGTTGATTGTAAGACAAACTCGCCGGCATTTGGGTTCGGCGCCACCGTGAGTTGGTTGGGCTCATAAGAGGTGGGTGCAGTGTTTGAGATCCTTGTTGTATTACTGATGCGATAGATTCCCTTCTCCGTGGATGCCCACACAACGCCTCGGCCGTCTATTCCTGCTCCTGTTACTATGGTCCCAAATGGAAGCTCTTCGAGCTCGCTAAAACTGTTCCCATTGTCATCCGAGCCAAGTACTGCGTTGTCTGTGTTTACAACAATTCTATTGTTGTTCGAGCTTATGTGCCAGGCACCGAGTTTCGAGAGATTCTGTACCCGAGTCTCTAGGTGGACCGCTTGCCACGAAGCTCCATCGTCCGTGGATCGTAGAAGTGTGTGATTGTTGTGAACAAATCGTCCGGTAGAGCCGGACCGCTCTAAGTATCGGTCAATCGCCCAGCAATAGAGAGTCCCATTACTGCTGCGGTGGAGCGACTCAAACCACTCGGTATTTCCAGGTACGGAACATCTCTCCCAGCTACTGCCGCGATCGAGAGATCGAAATATTCCACCGGGGAAAACACCAGATGGCGTGCCATCCGTCTCAATGTGATATCCCCTATACGCCACTACTATGGTATCGCCCCAAAGGAGACACGACGAGATGACTGGTGTAACCACACTGTCTTGATATGGACTTCGAACGGCTTGCCATGTAGCAGCACCGTCTAGTGAGATATGTAGTGTTCGGTACCCACATAACAATTGATTCGAATTTGCTGAGGCAACGCAGGACGTTGTGTCTGATCGCAACACCTGCACGGTCCGTTCTTGTATGCGCAACAGGCCTCTCGAGCCCGTTTGCAGCAGCCCAAAAGATGTGGACACGCATGGCATAAATCCAAGCTCCATCTGGCGTATACTCAGCGATGGCGTAGTGGGCCGCATCCATGTTGCCAAAACCGCAGAAAGGTCCCAAGTGTTTACCCCCACTACATTGCCGAGATTGTTAAACGTGTACACTGAATCGTTGTGCACTGTAATGGAGTTAAAGGCGACTGGTAGTATTGGATCGCCGCTACTACTGCGGACTCGTAACAACGGGTACCGCGTGTCTGTGGCTGGATTATATCCTAGTAGCCCCGCTGATGTGTTGGCAACAATGTGGTTCTGTACTCTCTCAATTTGCGGTAACCGTTGTAACACAGTTGTTGTGCCGGTTTCTACGTTGTAGGCAACCGTTGCAGGTGAGCTGCCGTTTTTATCGCTGTAACTCAGGTAAAGAACGTTGTCTACAACACTGTATGAAGAATTGGATTTACCAACGTTGACAAGGGAGTCGGGAATATTCAACTTTACCATCCAAACCTCGATTCCATTCGAGCATACTAACCTACCACTATCCAAGGGCATAGCTACAAGCGAGTCGGAAAGTTTAAGAATCACATTGCTCGTCTGTTGGCGAACCCTGTAAATGTTTGTCGAGGAAAATGGCGCGGTTCTGAGTGACGCCCTTTCATGAAACTGCCATTCGTCTTGCAAAACATCTCCGGTAGCGATGCCGGTGTATATGTCTCTCGCTGTTTGCATTGCGGCAACAGCCCTGCCCCCTTTCAAAAAAACTAAGTCTCTGCCTACGCTCGGAATTGCCGTGGTGGTTTTCCAACGCTTTTCCGGGAGCGCTAAATACTTCCAAGCGGTGTCTACTGGTGAAAAGGCCACGTAACCCAACCGTGGGTGCCGTGTAACAAACTCAAAGTTTACGGAAATCCCATTTTGGACGCTCAGCGAGTCAGGTATCACCGCCTTGTGCCAATTGACACCCTTATTAGTAGAGTAGGCATCCATTACTACAAAGCCGTCGGGCTCAAATGAGGCAACCATGTTGTCGTTTTCGAATCCTCCACCAATGTTCATGCTATCCAATTCTGTGAGACCGAGTACTCTCTCAGCTCCCACTGCATCACGCAAAAACATTGTGCCACCGGTCTCTAGTGACTGAGTGCCTCCAGCAATTAACAATGTTCCATCGTTAAGTAGTGTCATTTTGGGCAAGGCGCGAATTCTGATCCACTCCTCGTCAGAAAGGTACTGATTTAAAGAAGTTGGGTCGTCGCCTCTGAATAAGCCCGCACCTGGAATAAGCGCCAGGTACCCCCAATGGGGGTGATAAGAAACCTGACGGGGAGCCACGTAGGTCCACCACAGATTGGGCTCACGATCCTGTGCTTTCATGAAAGAGGTTGATGTTAGCACAAACGCGACTATGAGGAGTACGCGAATCATTGAGTACAACATTGTCCACCTCCAAGGTTGCAGCAGTTATCAAACGTTACGTTGCAGGAGCCGGAGCACTGAACCTCGTTGGCACCTTCGCATATTGTTCGTAAGTACGAGCAGCACGAAGTCGGCGTCTGCCTGCAGTAGCGCCTCTCCACAAAGCAATGATGTGAGCAGTTGGCACCGTTGTCACACGCTGTATAGCAACCTGTTATGTGATCTTTATACAAACATTTGGGAAGCGCAAGAATGTGACAATATATACTCGAATTCGTTAGCGTTGCGCATGTGGTTCCAGTGTTGCACTTTGGAATGGTAACCCCGAGAAAGTTAAAGCAACAAAGGTCTGTTCCTCGGATAATGGCCTGATAAATGGATTCAATACCGAGATTCTTCAGTGCCTGAGGCACGCAGATCTTCTTTATCCACGTAACGGAGTTAACGGCATAGTCGCACTCCAAAGGCGGTATGGTACATGGATTATCAATTGGAATTGGCGCTGTTGCATGTTGAGTGCACATCCATACGGTTGCAGTGTAGTCCGTGCCGCCATGACAAATAGTGAACTCGTACTCGGTTCCCGCGCAGTCACACTCTAGTGGAGTCTGTATTGTGCATTGATTCGGAGGACTTTCACATTGACCGTAAGCGGATCTAGATAACAGGAGTGAAAGCATAATCACGGTAATAGAGAGGGCGCAACGCATGAATGGCCTCCGCAATATTGGTGTTTAGATAGATATTGTCTCGAAAGGAACCTACGAAAACCTGGCTTTTTGCCAAAAACTTTACTGAAGTTACGGTGTTTGTTAACTTTCGCCAGACACACGAGAAGTGATTGGTACACTCGGGTGCCAGCCATTACATCTACCATATATGATCGGGAACATCATGTTTCGTTTCACTGCAGTAGCGGTCTTGGTGTTGTGTCTGTCTGGAACAGCACACGCTCAGATTTCTATCGACGATGGTTCTCCGAGCGATCAACCTAATCTTGACGCCGCATTTGAGGTGTCTTCGGCAACACAAGGAGTGCTACTACCGCGTCTACAACTCAAAGGCGTTGATTTGCCCGCGCCGATGAAGAAGTTTACGGCAGGCATGATTGTGTACAACACCGCTACTACAGAGGGTGCGAAAGGTGTAAAACCCGGACTCTATTACTGCGACGGTGTGCGTTGGGTAGCCGCCGGTGGTAGTGGTGTTGTAGTTCCGGATGCACAACCCTCCAAGGCAACAATAGAACCTAAAGAGACGCTTCGTGGTGTGTATCAACCACCCATGGAATGCCGCACATTCGATATTCCCGTGCCCGGAAACATTCCCAACGATGCTGTGGTGCTGCTTACTCTAGAACACGCAGGTGAAAATCCAACGTGTCTGGCAATCAGGCAGATAGACCGCGAGCGCAATGTTGTCTCCGTAAACAGCTCGCAGATGTTGCCACGCTTTGCCAGTATTCACTGGATGGTTGTGCGGTAACACCTTGCCCCCTACCTCGGCTGAGAAAATGCCTTAAGGTCGTACGAGAATGTTAGCATGGCGTATTGTGTTAGCGCATTTGTGCGCGTGTCTTCAATGGAAATGTCGTTAACGCTGCGGTTAATAGCGTCGTTCTGACGCAGGATGTCGAAGATAGTAATGCGCAGCTCAGCAGCATTGTTATCCAGGAAGCGATATCCGATGCCCGCATTCCATACGGTGAACACGCGGTTGAACTGGGAACCCAGACCCTGGTACAGGGTGTTTGCTACGTCGGTGCTACACGCAATGGCGCCGATGTTCCAGATAACTCTCAGCGAAGCAATGTGGGTAAAGTAGTTGTCGTTCGCGGACTGCTGCAGACTGTTCACAACCCACGTATACGCACCGTTATAGGAGGCAGATACGTCTAGGTCTTCGGAGTTTGCAGAGCCAAGGAAGAACCCGAGCGACCCCGTTGTAGAATTGGAGATGTTTGTTTCGGTATTGATACGTCCGGGGGTACGTGAATAGAACACTGCGGAGTTAAGATTCAGGTTGGCACCCCACACCGGGAACCCATACGTAAAGAAGGCCCGCGCATTCCAACGTCCGGCAAGATTGTCGTTGGTGGTTATTTGCGTTCCCGGACCAACCGTTACTCCGTTTCCAATTACGGTGTCTCGTTGTGTTATGATGTTTGTTGTACCAATAAAATTCTCGGTATACGTAAGCCCAATGTTTGCGAACATGGTTCTTCCAAACATCCAGTTGGAGTTTACCAAACGTGCATTGATGTTGTGGGAGTATTCCTGCGCCAAATTTGGATTACCAACGGTAAGCTGTAGAGGATTAGAGTTGTCTACTACATTCTGAAGTTGGTTGATGGAGGGGGCTGATGTACTTGTTCGATAGAAGAACCGCAGGTTGGCTTGTTGACTGAATTTGTGCTGCACCATAAGTGTTGGCAACACGTTCGAAAAAGTACGCGAAACGTTGGAGGAGCGAGGAAACTCTTGTACACCATCGAGTATTGCGTATTGATAGTTACCACCGAAGGTAACGATGGTGTTATCCATTCTCCAGCGGTACAATGCACCCAATCTGTGCGTTTGGTAGGTATTCTCGAAGGAGTTGCTCAACAGGAGATCGAGATCTGTGTATGTGCCATCGGTGGTGTTGAGACTGTTTGTTGTTTTCGTAGAGGTGTTGCGTGTAACGTTGGGTTCGTAAGAAAGCTGAATCATATCGCGTTCACCAATTGGCTCGGTGTACGCAATCTGTCCGCCTAATGTAAGCCCTGTAGATCCGCCGTATGACAGTTGGTCTAACCGAATCGTAGTGTCGGCGCCAGCGAAGAAGGCGTTACTAGCACCTAAGCCACCATCGTTCCACCTGTTCGATCCGTCCACATTTAGGGTTGCAGCCAGAGTTCTGCCACGTGTTGCAAAGAGGTGTCGGTACGTTGTACTTACGTTGGCCGTATACCCGCCATTTGTTCCGGTGTTATCTGTGTTGGTGGCATTAAGGGTATCAATTGCATTTGCTGTAACACCCCGAACATTACTGTTGGCATTCGAGGCCTGGTATACAATGCGGGGCGTAACAACGATAACGTTTGCGGAATCGAGGAACGACTCCATGCGGGCGTTGAAGCGGTGGTTCCTTCCGATAGATGTAGCAAGATTCTGTTCGTTGTAGGTTTGGCCGGCCACCGATGGGGTTATGTACGTGCGGTCGAGCGCAGTTTCTCTGTTGTTGTCTGCGTAGTTGAAGAAGTAACTCGAAGAAACGTTCGTGTTGCCAAACTGGTCGCTATAATTCATACCAAGCGAATGTGTTGTACTAATGCCGCCTTGCTGGCCGGTAAAGAAATTGGAGAAGCTCGACATTGGTCCGCCACCGCCTCCACCGCCCCCTGCCATCCGCATCATGCTGGCACCGGCACCCGACCCGGCAAATCTGCTCATCATTCTGCCCATCGGAGAGCCACCCATGCCGGAAGCACCAAGGATGTCTTGAAACGCAAAGTTCTGTTGGTTGATGTTGTTCGACATGCCCAAGATTGAAATGCGCTGCAGGTCACGAAAATCGTTTACCGTTAATCCCGCAGAGTATCTTGTGTCTGTTCCATACCCGCCATAAGTGCGACCAAACGCACCGTTACGTCGGTCCTTCTTCGTAACCACATTCATCTGTTTTTGGGTGTTGCCGTCATCGAATCCAGAGAACATCGAAAGGTCGCTGCCGCGATCGAACACCTGCACACGGTCCACCATATCGGCCGGAAGGTTGCGCAATGTGGCCGAGGCGTCATCGCCAAAGAATTCCTTGCCATCAACTGTTACTCGGCGGATTTCTTCGCCCTGAGCTTTCACTGTTCCGTTTTCCACGGTAATTCCGGGCATCTTTTTTACAAGGTCTTCGGCAGATGCATTAGGGTTGGTTTTATAGGCGTTGGCATTGTATTCGGTGGTATCTCCGTTTACGCGTACACGTTCTGCAAGTGCCTCTACCACCACTTCTTTGTTGTTAGAGGTGTCTTTGTTCAACCGGATTACACCAAGATTGGGTTTCGACTCTCGAAGGAACGTGGTAGACTCGTACCGGAGATATCCAACGTACGTTACAATAACCTTATAGGGCCCAACAGGTACATCTTTAATCCGAACATCCCCACTGCGGTCTGCATACGCCCCCTTCACGATAGATGTATCCTTGGCGGAAACAAGCTTAACGGTAGCACCAACCAAGGCCGTCTCGTCATCGGCATCGAGAATCTTCGCTTTTACGGTGATCAGTTCCTGGCTATAGGCAACCAACGGTAAGGCGCACAGGAGCGCTAAAACGAGAAGTTTATTCATAGAACGCTGTAGAACGTCTGAACGGCGGAAAAGGTTTACAGGTGGACGGAAAAAACTGCAAGTTTGTAGGCTATGGCAAACGAAAAATCGGAAAATCAGCCCCAGCTTCTGCGATCTCCGGGCGCCGTGTTGCTTATGGCAGCATCGCGGTGGCTGGTGCTTGCAGAGGGTTTGTTTGCCAAACACGAAGTTAGTGCCATACAGGTGCGAATTCTGATTGCCGCCGATACTCTTCACGGAACCAATGGTCCGGCACATCAAGCAGATATTGCTCGTTGGGCGGGATTGGATGTAATGACCTTGTCCAAAAACGTGCGCCTGTTAGAATCGGCGGGCTTTGTGCTGCGCGCCCCACACCCAACAGACAGTAGGGCACGAACCGTTGCGGTAACAGAGAAAGGACGTGCAAAACTGATGAAGATAGAGAAGGGGCTTGCTAAACTCGATGCCAAGGTGTTCGGCGATATAGGTGGCTTGCAGAAGATGCGAAAAACATTAACGTCCTTTCTTCGGCAGAACGCATGAACACCAAGGCAATCTCGGAGTTGGGGTATGTGCGCGTTGCTGCAGTTTCGCCCACAGTTTCGGTAGCAAATCCGGATGGTAATGCCCAGACCATCATAGACGCAGCATCGAAGGCAACGCAGGCAGGAGCAGAGATTATTGTGTTCCCGGAACTGTGTGTTACGGGGTACACCTGCGCCGATCTGTTTCGCGATTCCGATTTGCTGCGGGGTGCGCGGGCAGCGTTAGCCAAAATCCGACGTTGGAGTGCGGGGGTTCCCGCGGTGCTTGTTATTGGTGTGCCCCTTGTACACAATCAGCGATTGTTCAATTGTGCTGTTGTGGTTCAGGACGGACATTATCTGGCATGCATCGCCAAACGGTTTCTGCCGAACACCGGCGAATTCTATGATGGTCGGTGGTTTACAAGCGGACGGAATTGTGGACTCGATACCATTCGTCTTGGCGACGCAGACGTGCCGTTTGGCAGCAACATCGTAGTAGCAGATCAACGAGACCCATCGCTGGTGCTTGGTGTGGAGATTTGCGAGGATTTGTGGTCTGTAGAGCCCCCTTCCGGTGCTCTTGCGTGTGGTGGGGCAACAATTATTGTGAACTGCTCTGCCAGTAACGAGTTGGTTGGCAAAACAGCATACCGCAGAAACCTGGTCTTGATGCAATCGGCTCGCACATTCACAACGTATGCGTACGCCTCGTGCGGCGGAACCGAAAGCACCACCGATACAGTGTTTAGCTCGCATTGTATGATTGCCGAGTGCGGGGAAATGTGTGCCGAGAGGTCAGGCATCAGCATGGAAACAGAAATGGTGATAGCCGATGTAGACTGTGCCCGTAGCATTCGCGAGCGAATGGGCAGCACATCCTGGGCTCAGGAGGAGATACCAGGTACACTAAGAAAAATCGAAACAGTGTTTCCGCGCACAGCGAAGAATGATGTGCTGCGCAGGATAGATCCGCACCCATTTGTGCCACAGAACGCAGAGCATCGCGCAGAACGATGCGAACAAATCCTCTCCATTCAAGCAACCGGCTTGGCGGTTCGTGCAAAACGATCCGGAGCCAAGGCCTTGGTAATAGGTGTATCCGGTGGATTAGATTCAACACTGGGTATTGTTGTTGCCGTGCGGGCGGCCAAACTCTTAGGGATGCCTTCTACAAGCGTGCTGGCAGTAACGATGCCGGGTCCGGGCACTACCGAACGAACAAAAAACAACGCAACCCTGTTGTCGCAGGCCATGGGGGTAGAGCTACGCACTGTTCCCATTACGGAGGCCGTAACGCGCCACCTTGCAGATATTGGCGTGGCCGACACAGACCGTTCGGTGGTGTACGAAAATGCCCAGTCACGGGAGCGGACGCAGATTCTGATGGACGTAGCGAATCATTGCGGTGGCATTGTTGTGGGTACGGGTGATTTGTCCGAGATAGCGCTGGGTTGGAGCACGTACAATGCCGATCACATGTCTATGTACAATCCCAACTGCGGTGTGCCCAAAACACTGGTGCAACATCTTATCCGGTACTATGCAGATGCGGAAGGGGGCGCAGTAGCCGCTGTTCTGAGGGATATTCTTGCCACGCCCATTTCACCAGAGTTGCTGCCAACGGACCACCGCGGCATTTCTCCCCAACGTACCGAGGACGTTTTGGGTCCGTACGAGGTACACGACTTCTTCCTGTACCACTTTGTGCGCCTTCGCGAGCCGGTGCGCACCATTGCCACATTGGCATGTATTGCCTTTTCCGGCGTATATGCGCCAAGCCAGGTTTGTTCGTGGTTCGAGGTATTTCTCCGCCGGTTTGTAGCCAACCAATTTAAACGGTCGGCAATCCCAGATGGACCCAAAATAGGGTCGGTTGCGCTCTCTCCCCGGGCAGACTGGCGGATGCCTAGTGATGCTTCCGGGGAGGTTTGGCTGGGGGAACTACGTTCTTTTGCTGACGATAATCTGCTTTAAATGCGGATGTAAAAGAACGGATTCGTAGATTTACCGATATGCTTTTAAGGACCTTGGTATGAAATCGCCGATACGCGTCATCATTGCCGACGATCACGAGATCTCACGGATTGGGATCAGACGGTTGTTATCGATAGCGCCCGACATCGACATCATTGGAGAAGCCGGTGATGGATTTCAGGCATTGGAATCCTCTCGCGCAAAAAGGCCCGATGTTGTGCTGCTGGATGTGTTAATGCCAAACGTTTCTGGCATCGAGGCAGCCCAACGCATCAAGGCCGAGCTCAAAGAAACCTATGTTATCATGCTCAGCGCCGCCGAAGACGAAAAATCTATCGAGCGAGCCATGTTTGCCGGTGCAGACGGGTACTTGTCCAAAGAAGTAACGTCCGAAGAACTCGTATCTGCTATTCGCACTGTAATGCTTGGCGAACGGGTGTTCAGCAGGAGTATTCTTAACCTTCTCGAAGGCAAGGCACAAGACCAGAAGGTAGAAGAGCCCCCTGTAAGTCTTACAAAGCGCGAAGAAGAGATTGTTACTCTTGTGGCTAAGGGGCTTACTAGTCAGGACATCGCTAAAAAACTCTTCATTAGTCCACGCACTGTAGAAACACACCGTGCACGGATTATGGATAAACTTGGCGTAAACAATGCCGCCGGTTTGGTTCGTTTTGCGTTGCTTCATGCAACGTACTTTAACGTAGGCGTCCCCACCGAATAATGTCCTACCTGCGTCCGGAAACCGTTGCACAGCTTGGTTCAATGGAGCTGCGGGCGCGCCTTGTGGTAGAGGGGTTTATTACCGGCATGCACCGGTCTCCCTTCCACGGCTTCAGCGCGGAGTTCTCCGAGCACAGACAATACCGGTTAGGAGACGAGTTAAAGTATATCGACTGGAAGATCTACGGCAGATCCAATAGGTTCTACGTTAAACAGTACGAAGACGAAACTAATCTGCGTGCCATGATCTGCGTAGATATGAGTGCCAGCATGACGTATGCTTCGCAAGGGCACATAAGCAAGTTTCAATATGCTACGTACTTGGCCGCCGCGTTAAGCTACCTGGTGCTGCAGCAAAGAGATGCCGCCGGTATTGCCTTATACAACACCGAGGTAACAACATTTCTTCCATCGAGATCGAAAACATCGTACATCCAGGCCCTTCTCAACGCTTTAGAAACAGCAACACCCGCAGAAGCTACGGGAACAGCCGCATCGCTGCACAACATTGCAGAGCGTATTTCGCGTAGGGGGCTTGTAATAATTATCAGCGATTTGTTCGACGATCCGCAGCAAGTGCTACAATCACTGAAACACTTCCGTCACAACAACCACGATGTGCTGGTAATGCACGTGATGGATCCACGCGAGGTAGACTTCGACCTAGGTGCCTCTGCAGTGTTTAAGGATATGGAAACCGGCAACGAGATAACAACCCAACCCACGCAGTTGCGAAATAGCTACAGGGTGGCTGTTGAAGAATTCTGCGACACAATAAAACGTGGTTGCCACATGCAGAACGTAGACTATGTTCGCATCACTACCGATACACCCTTCGATGTTGCCTTAAGGGAGTATCTGGTAAAACGTCGCACAATAAAGGGCTAACCGAATGAGGTATTCTGGATTACACACCGCTGTGGTAACGCCGTTTACTGCAGACGGCGAGGTAGACTACGTTTCGTTTACTCGGCTTGTTGAAGAGCAAATTTCTGCCGGTGTTTCCGGCATTGTTGTTTGCGGGTCTACGGGTGAAGGTGCCACGCTTTCGTCGGAAGAGAAAACCAAACTCTGGCAACACGCCGTGGAGTGTGCGAACGGCAGAGCTACCATAACTGCGGGTACCGGAACCAACGATACACGGAGTACCGTTGCCCTTTCGAAACTGGCTAGGAGCGTAGGCGTAAACGGATTGCTTGTTGTAACGCCGTATTACAACAAACCTACGCGGGCTGGACTCTTAGCGCACTTTGGTGAATTGTGCAGCGCCGTAGATCTGCCGGTAATCCTTTACAACGTTCCCGGAAGAACGGGCGCAAACGTGTCGGCAGAAACACAACTTGCCATTGCCGAAGTCAACACCTCTGTGGTGGCAACAAAGGAAGCGTCCGCCAACCTTTCGCAAATGAGCGAGATCATTCGGAACGCCCCCTCTCACTTCACTCTCCTGGCCGGCGACGACGATTTGGCTCTTCCCGCAATTGCCTTGGGCGCAACAGGTGTAATAGCCGTTATGAGCAACTACTATCCTCGGGTGTATGGCATGCTAATCCGCGCTGCACTTGACGGAGACTTTGCTGCCGCACGTGCTGCTCAGCGCTATTTGCAACCCTACTTTGCGGCAAACTTCTTGGAATCGAATCCTATTCCCGTAAAGTACATTCTGCATAAGCTTGGTGCCATACAGCTTACGTACCGTCTGCCCCTTACCGCACCAACGGCAGCAACACAACAGGCCCTCGATGCCATTGTCCAAACCATTGATGATGGGTGGACACCGGAAGAGTTGAATAGATGAAACAACCACAACTAATGGGGATACTCAATCTTACTCCCGATTCGTTCTCGGATGGTGGACTCTTCAACACACCAGAAGTAGCGCTACAGCACGTGGGAAACATGATTGAGCAAGGGGCACAATGGATTGATGTTGGCGGAGAAAGTACACGTCCCGGCGCACAAGCAGTTCCCGTAGACGAAGAGCTCCATCGTGTGCTACCGGTTATTCGCGGCATCAAGGAGGTATTCCCCAATGTGCAGGTGTCTGTAGACACACGCAAGTCTATTGTTGCTCACGAGGCGGTGTATGCCGGCGCATCTATGATAAACGATGTAAGTGCCGGACTTCATGACGAGGCAATGTTCGAGGTAGCAGCTAAGGCCAATGTGCCAATGGTGCTGATGCACATGCGGGGCGATCCACAAACCATGCAGCAGGATCCTCACTACACCAACGTAGTAGAAACCGTGGTGAGCTTTCTTGAAGAGCGCACCGCAGTTGCACGAGCGGCGGGAATTACAACTGTGTATGTAGACCCCGGCATCGGTTTTGGTAAAACCACGGAGCACAACCTGGCCTTGTTGCAACATCTTGAGAAACTCCGCGATGTAGCCGATGGTGTGGTGTTAGGTATTTCGCGCAAGCGGTTCCTTGGTGCTATCACCGGAGTAGAATCTCCTCGAGATCGTGATGTGCACACCGCACTTATGCATGCATTGTTGTGGAGCAAGGGGGCAAGCATAATTCGCGTACACGATGTAGCGTTGCATGCGCAGTTGCAGCGGCTTGCAGAGGCAGTTTCGATGTAATGGGGTAGCCCGTAGGGGGCGGATTTCTGTATATTGATTCGATAACGAGTACAAGTATCCCGAGTGGAGTGGGTATGATGAACATGTTTGTATTGCGGATAGCCCTATTTCTTGTTTGCCTGTGTGAGGCAAGTATTGTTTCGCAAGCGCGAAGTGCGAATATTGACGAATGGCCAGCCATGCAATGGTGGCCCGGCAGTCTCTCTATGGTACAACAAGGCAAACTCTCAACAGATGGTAGGTTTATCACCATTCACTCTGCGCTCCATCTTGCCGTGGTAGACAGAGAAACACAACGTTGTGCGTTGTTATTGGAGTACACCCTTGCCGATTCGCCTGCGGTGGACTCTGGTCTGTGGGAGAGAAAAGCCCACATTGCAGAGAGTGGTAATGTGTTTGTTGTTCTCAACGCGTACGGAGTACTGGCATGGTATCGCGTGGGCGATACTCTACCGTGGAAGGTACAGAATGTAGGGGGCAACCGCTACACCCAAATGAAGATTCTGAATGATTCCACCGTGGTTGTATCAAACAACGTTACATCGCAACTATGCCGGGCATCGGAAGATGAACCACAAACTATCGCTATGGCATTACGTGCAGAACAGTGGCTTACAGATTCTCTTGTAGCTGTTTCTATGAACAGAGCAGATAGCGTTGAGTTCCGTAATCCGTATGCAGAAACCGTGTACTCAGCAACCTCATTAAGAGTACTTGGTGTGCACCACAACGGCAAAGTAGTTGGAACGGCAGGCAGGATGCTGTACCTGTATGATGTTGTTACCGGCGAACGCACATTGGTTGCACATATTCCGGCGTCGGATGCATCGAAGCTTATTCGCCATCGCTTTGTTGAGACAGACGGTGTGGTGTTTGATGTAGATACCACGGCCTCGGTGAAAACAACACGATATGTGTGGGATGCATTGCCTGACTTCACAACTGTGTATGCGCAAGATGCGTTAGATCCATTGGCGTGTATTCGCAGTGCCGCGGGTAAGGTTGATACCATCCCCATTGTGGGTGGATTGGCACGTTATCTGGCTCAAGATCCGCGCGACTCTACCATCTATGCCTCCGTTGGAAGTGCTTTTGGCGTGCCGGAATCTCTCAATGGCGGTTACGTTTCGATACAACGGAATGCACTGTGGACCCACGGACTCACGGATGGTATCAATGCTCTCTACCCGTTCCGATCAATTCGAGACTCGCTTGTAGTGCCCGTGGTGATTGGACCCGATGACACAAACGGACCCTATGGAGATGGATACATGTCCTTCGAGAATTTCCGCAGTAGCAGACCTACATACCTTGTAGTGGTGCCGGTTCAATCTGTGTGGGGAAGAGTAACCGGTGCAGTGTTCTCCGAGCACGGAGATACAATGCGCTTAACTTACAACAGAGTAGTTGCCAGCGGCTGCACATACAACCTTAGTGCGTCCAAAGGCGACAGTTATGAGTGGAAAACGAATGGATTTGTGCCGGGAACGAACGATATGGTTGCCTACAGTACGCGCCTGGAACGTGGTAACTGTGAATATTCGGAAAAACTTCCTTTTCAAGTAGTCAATCTTTCCCCGAAGGCCGATCGCATTGTTGGCAGAAAAGACTCTCTCCTTATCCTTTCAAGTGTACGTAGCCCAACCGAGCAGCTCTCTTCCGTTCGGGCAACAACGGTTCTGAACGAAACCTGGTCGCACAACGGCAAAACATTTCGGTTTACAGACAACGGCACTCGTGTTGTGTCTCTACACTCCAACGGGAATGTGTCTATCCTGGAGCTGCCGTTGGCAATCATCAATTCGGCCAATGCGCGATGGTGGTGGTCTCATGATGGCAATGTGTTAACTCTTCATAGAGCAGACACAATAGCAACCTTTGATGTTGAAACAGGTGCGGTTCTCCGCAATTACACAAACATTCCGTGGCACAACTATAATTCTGTGCACAAGGTTGTGTATCGCGTTGGTGAAATAGACGGACGCATCGTTGTGTCGCTGCCCAGCGGGTGTATAAGCGTTACGCCCGGCTTAGATCGTGTGGTTTCTGTTCGTGAACAGGGAAATCCGCCTAACGATACCATGCACGCAGACGGTGCCGTTCACAATGCTGTTCCTATGTCGAGCGTTGTTCTCTACAACGTGCTGGGCAGGGAAGTACACAGGGATGTTGCGAGTGCCGATGGTACCTATACGTGGCGCGGAATAGCGCTGCCATCCGGCGCCCACCTACTTGTATACACAACGATTGGTGGTGTGCGTGTGCTACGGATACTGTTGTAACGTGCCCTCTAACCGCGGAAGCGTTGTACGTCTATTCCGTATTTGCGGATTTTGTTGTGCAGTGTTTCCCGGCTAACAGATAAGATTGCTGCGGCCTTAGACACGTTGCCATTGGTGCGCTCGAGTGTTTTCTCGATCTTCATCTTATCTACCATTGCAAGGTCGTCCTTCAACGAACGATCTTCATCAAGTTCTACACCGCCGGCAGCGGCGGCCACTGGTTGCACGGGTGTGGCCACGGGTGCGGGTGTGTGTACGGCAACCGACTCTACAGCAGACGGTGCGGGTGCCGTTGGCATAACACCTCTGTGAGGGGGCTGGCTTGGCGCACGTTTAAGGATGCGGTGCAGATCGGCAACGTCTAACTGGTCTGTAGACATGGTTTGCAATGCCACCCGTAAAACGCTGGCAAGTTCGCGAACGTTGCCGGGCCACTGATACTGAACCAGATATTCTATAGCGGCCGGCGAAACAGTTTTCGCGTCGGCCATTTCTCTGTTGTGTTTGGAGATGTAGTGCTCTACGATTCCCGGAATGTCTTCGGCACGTTCGCGGAGCGAAGGAATGTAGATTTCGCACTCGCGCAAACGGTGGTAAAGTTGCTCGCGGAATCTGCCGTCTGCCATGGACGAGATTAGGTCGCGGTCTGTAGCACTTACAAATCGAATGTCTACGGTTTCTGTTTCTACGCTGCCCACGCGGCGCACGGCCTTCTGTTCCATTGGAAGCAGCAGGTTTGCTTGGAGCTCGAGTGGCATGTCGCCAATCTCGTCCATAAACAGTGTGCCCTTGTGCGCTTGGTGGAACAGACCACGCTTTGTGTCCATAGCGCCAGAGAACGCCCCCTTCATGTGACCAAAGAGTTCACTTTGGAACAGCTCTCGTGGGATGTTCGGTATGTCTACGGTAATGAACGGATGTTTTGCTCTTCTGCTTACCGAATGCAAGGCATTGGCAACAAGTTTCTTACCGGTTCCCGTTTCACCGGTGATCAGCACGTTTAGATCGGTTCTGCCGTATCGAAGAATCTTGTCGGCTACTTCCATCATCACGGCGCTGCGGCCAATAATTCCTTGGGCCTCGATTACTTTGCGGAGCTCGTCATTGGATGTGTCTGCTCGGGTGCGCTCCAGCGCACTTGTTAACACGCCAACCAGTCGGTCATTGGTTAGAGCAGACTTATCAATAAAGTTCAGTGCGCCAAGTTTTGTGGCCTTAACGGCGGTTTCAATGGTGCCCTTTCCCGAAATCATAATTACGGGTATGGCAGGGTATTCCCGGATAGATCTGCTTAACACGTCGATGCCCGTCATGGCCGACTCGCTGCCAAACTCTATGTCGAGCAGCATGAGATTCACGTCGCGACTATTGCTTTCGAGAAAGGTGAGTGCCTGCTCCGGACTATTGCGCACCTCGGCATTCCAACCTTCGCCCCGAACTACGTCGGCAAGGGTTGCGCAAAAATCACGGTTGTCGTCTACGATGAGAATCTTCATGGGGTATTTAGCGTGGAATCTGCTTCATCAGTTCGTCGTACACCTCGCGCACATCCCTGCTTTGGAATGTGTTTAGGTCTGGGTTCCACACAGCGCGTAAATATACGTCGGTGCGGGGGTTGCGGAAGTCTATGAATCTGCCTCGTTTTCCCCGAACATTCAGGGCTTGGGTTTTTAGGAAGGCGTCCGTTACGTGTTTGCTTAGCGAGCAGTAGTCTGTTTGGTCGATGGCAACAAGAAACTCGCCATCCGACCGCTTGTCTTGCGGACCATGATAGTAGAATATCTCGCCCTTGGAATTCATGGTGTACTGTTCTACTGTGGAGGCAGAATCATGTTCCGTTCCCCAGCGTAATAACCGCTCTAGCTGCGTTTGGGGTACGCATGGCGCGGGGTTCTCTGGCCGCGGCGTTTTGCACGCACACAGCAGAACTATCACACTTAGGCAAGAAAGGTATCGAGCCGTTCGATACATCGTGTTTCTCCCAAAAGCTGAATGGTTCGGAACATGTCTGCGCCAACCTCACGGTGTGTTAACACTATCCGCAGGGGTTTCATCAGGGCACCCATCTTAATTCCGGAAGCGCTGGCCGACTCGTTAATCAGGTGCTTGAAGTTTTCTTCAGACTCGAGTGTAGCCCCAGAGAAGCCGGTGCGGAAGGCCCTCAAGGCGCTTATCACGGCATCGTTGGAAGTAACGGCTTGCTGTGTTTCCGGTGTTAGGGGGCTAAGCACATCACCAAAAAGATAGTCCGCAAAATCCGGCACGTCCTTCAGAAAGGCCACGCGTTCGCGCACTAACTCAATAACGGATGCAACAAAGCCCGGCTCTATGTTGGGGAATTTTCGCTCCTCCAACAGTGGCATCAACTCGTTTGCAAGATGTGCCGGGTTCTTCTTCTTGAAGTATTCGCCATTCATCCAGTCTAACTTCTTGTAGTCGAAAACAGCACCGGCCTTGTTCACCCGCTCCAAACTGAACTCGCCGATGAGTTCGTCCATAGAGAACATCTCGCGGTCTGTACCGGGGTTCCATCCGCAAAGAGCAACAAAGTTCACCAATGCATCGGGGAAGTACCCTTTGGCCGCAAAGTCTCTCACCATCACGTCGCCATGGCGCTTCGACATCTTGGAGCGGTCTGCGTTCAGAAGTAGGGGAACATGAGCAAATGTTGGCGGCGTCCAGCCAAACGCTTCGTAGAGCAGCACATGTTTTGGAGTAGATGGCAGCCACTCTTCGGCGCGGATAACGTGGGTAATCTCCATCAAATGGTCGTCTACCACGTTCGCCAGATGATACGTTGGAAAGCCATCGCTCTTTAGGAGAATCTGATCGTCGATTTCTCTTCCATGCACTACCACGTCTCCACGGATCTGGTCGTGAAATCGCACATCGGCACTCAGGGGCACCTTAAGGCGGATTACATGTGGCGCGTTTTCGGAGAGCAAACGTTCGGTTTCTTGTGGACCAAGGGTAAACTGGTTCCGCATTGCCGAACGGTCGTACTTCGGAGCAATGCCGGCGGACTGTTGCCGTGTGCGCATTGCGTCTAGTTCTTCCGACGTATCGAATGCGTAGTAGGCAGAGCCATTATCTACCAGCTTCATGCCATACTCGCGGTAGAGATCGAACCGCTCGCTTTGTGTGTACGGACCGTGGTTGCCACCGGCGTGTGGACCCTCGTCGAAAACCACTCCGGCCCAGGCCAACGACGAAATTTGTTCCTCTATCGCCCCCTCCACAAAACGTGTTCTATCGGTGTCTTCTATGCGCAGAATGCACGTTCCACCGTGATGTTTTGCAAAGAGGTAGTTGTACAATGCTGTGCGCAAACTGCCAATGTGTAGGAAGCCCGTTGGAGAGGGGGCAAATCGAACGCGAACACTCATAGGGCACACTCCACTTCGGCAAATGTTTTCTCGGTTTCGTACACGCGCAGGCGCACGGCATCGAGCTTGTGATTTTTCGGCAATCGCGAAACAACATGATTCAGAAGCATGTGTGCGATGTTTTCGGCTGTTGTTGGAAAGGGAACAAGCACCGCCTTTAACTGATGCTGTTCGAGAAACTGGCGAACAACGGTGTCGGACTGGTCGCAGAGAAAGCAATGGTCTAGCTCGTCGATTTTGTCTTGAATGAGCAACTTCATGTCGAAGTAGTCCATAACCATTCCATGCTGGTCTAGCTCTCCGGAGAGAACAACGTGTGCTTCGTAGGAATGCCCATGGATGTTTCGGCACAGGCCTTCATGAAATGGTAGCCGATGTCCCATTTCCCAACGGAACTGTTTGGAGATGGTAGTTCGCATAGTGTTATGCCTTTGTGTGCTCTGCAGTGATTACGCTGTGAATGCCGCCACGCGTGCTCCACTCTGCGGTAATCTTCATGCGAATAGGATCGCAAAGGGCAACAAGATCGTCGAGAATCTGATTCGTTACCGCCTCGTAAAAGATGCCACGATTACGGAATCCAAGGTAGTAGTACTTGAGAGACTTTAGCTCTACGCACACCTCGTTGGGCACGTATTCCAGGGTAATTGTACCAAAATCCGGCAGCCCCGTCATGGGGCAAACAGAGGTAAACTCTGGATTGATATGGGTAATAACGAACCGTCTGCCGGGACGTGGATTGGGAAAGGTTTCGAGTTCCATCCCCAAAATTACGAAGGGTGGCAGCAGCTCTTACGGTTTATGCTGCTACCACCCTTCTTTTGTTGCTTTTTTTTGGTCTGTTAGTCCATTGCCACGGTCATTGGAAGCATGGTAAGTGTATGCTCCTTCATTCCGATAGCACACATGGTTACGGCATGCTCAAATTGCTGACGGGTAGACGCCGGCAGTGATTTCATGAATTGTACGGCGGCTGGCTCGTTGCCGGTGATCTTTGCCACCAGTCGTTTTGTAGTGCTGATTTGGGACTCAGAATCGCCGTCCTCGTCTTCACCAAGACCAAACATCTTCAGGATGGCCGATAGGTTGTCTACCTTTTCGGGATACATCACCACAGACACCTTGGTGGCACTGTCTACGCCAATACGTTTTTTGGCCAGTGTGATGGCATCGAACAAACCACCGTGTACGTCAACAAGTCCGGCATTCAATGCCGCATCGCCTGTCCAAACTCTACCCCGCGCCAAGAGGCGGGTAGCCTCGAAGTCCTTACCGCGAGAGGTGGCTACCTTCTGCACAAACCTGCGGTAGATGCCCTCGCCAAGAACGCGGAATTGCTTCTTTTGGTCGTCCGAAAATGGCATCAATGGGTTGAGGAAGGTAGAAGATGTGCCCGTAGACACGGTATCAACGGTAACGCCAATTTTGCCCATGGTACCGGAGAAGTTTGGTATGGCCATAATCACACCAATAGAGCCGGTGATGGTGGCAGGATGGGCAATAATGGTGTCGCACGCCATAGCAATGTAGTATCCACCGGATGCAGCAACATCGCTCATCGAGGCGTACACGGGTTTCTTCTTGCGGATTTCTTGAATGGTTGCCCAGATTTCGTCGGACGCGTACGCGGAGCCACCTGGCGAGTCGATTCGGAGGATGATGATATCTACATCGTCGTTATCGGCAGCAGCACGAAGATCCTTGATAAGTGTCTTCGAGTAGATGCCACCCTGAGAGAATGGATCGGTGTTTTTGCCAGAGCTGATTGCGCCACTCGCATACACAATGGCGATACCATGATCGGAGTCGACTTTTTCTTGGCGCTCCTGGCTAAGGTATTGTCGCACCGATACAGTTCGAAGTTTCGGACGCTCGGTGGAGTCTTCGGGATTCATTCTACGGTGAATGCGCGCCTGCAGCTCTTCCTCGCGTGCAAAGCCATCGATAAGGCCTAATGCGAGCAATGAATCCGGCACATACACGCCTCTGTTTAGGATGTTTGTTACGGTAGACTCGCTGAGTTTCCGCGTTTGCGCCACGGCCTGCGTAAACATTGTTGCACGCTGCACGATAAGCTCGCGGAGTTCCTCTTTGGCCGGCTCGCTCCATTTTTCTCTGCTCATGGTTTCGGCGGCAGACTTGTACTCCTCAAACTGTTCAACATGCCACGCCACACCCAGTTTGTCGAACAGACCTTTCATGAAGGGGGCTGATGCGCCAAACGCGTTGAATTCCAGCATACCTTCCTGAGGCATGATGATGGAGTCTGCCGTGGATGCGATGTAATAGTGGGCCTTGGTGCCGGCATCGATAAACGCGTAAACGAACTTACCCGACGAACGAAAGTCAACAAGAGCATCGCGCAGTTCTGTGAGCTTGGCCATGCCAATACCCGCACCGCCAGAGCGGATATAGAGTCCCTTAATCTTGTCGTCGGACTTAGCTCTGCGTACAGCAGCAATCATGTCGAAGAGAGACGGACCCTTTGGGCCGTCATCGCCGAATGAAAATGCTACGGGTGGTTTGTATTCCGGTAAGCCCCCAGACAAATCGATAACGAGTACAGACTTGTCGCGGACATTAAACGTGCTTGGCTCCGACTTTAGTCCACCAACAATGGCATTAACAAAGATTCCAAAACCAACGAGAATTACAAGAATCAGTCCGCCAATAACCGCCAGCGGTATCCACCAGTTCGACTTTCTACGCGGTGCATATTGGGCGGAGTATGGAGGCGGAATTGGCGAAGGGGTCTGGTTATCTTGCATACGAAGCGCCTTAAAAATTTGTCTGTGAATGGTGCGGAGCGTACGGCATGGTGGCGGGAAGGTTACACATGCCAAGTTAATCCAACGAAGATACCAAGGACTTTGTGATGCCAGGCCAACCTTCGGGCCCACCCTTGCTGATGGAGCAGTATACCTATGAGCTGCCTGCTGAGAAAATTGCCTCGCATCCACTGGATGCGCGGGATGCCAGCCAGCTGCTAGTGTATGATGCAAGCCGAAAAGTGATCGAAGACGAAACCTTTCGCAACCTTGCCAACTACCTCCCGGAGAACTCGCTTCTGGTTGCGAACACCACCCGGGTAATTGCTGCGCGGCTTGGCCTGCGAAAGGCAACAGGGGGCCGGGTTGAGGTATTGTTAACAGACCCCGTGTTGCCGCTAAAGGATCCCGCGGCGGTTCTGGCCATGCGGCACCGATCTGTGTGGAGATGTCTTATTGGTGGACGCAACGTGGCGCCCGGTGCAATTCTTCGCTCAGATACCTCTACCCTTACAGCCACCGTGATAGACCGCACGGGCACCGAGGCCCATGTGGAACTTGCGTGGGACACCGAACAAACTCTTTCCGAGATCATCGCCTCTGAAGGCACGCTGCCTCTGCCACCCTACTTACAAAGAGAAGCGGAAGTGCAGGATAGGGATCGCTATCAAACGGTGTATGCAGAAGAGGAGGGATCGGTGGCAGCACCAACGGCCGGACTTCACTTTACCGATTCTGTGTTTGCTTCTCTTGCGGCCAAGAACATTCAGCGTGCTCATGTAACACTGCATGTTGGACTCGGAACATTTCAGCCCGTAAACGCGGCCGATGTTCGCAACCACACCATGCACGAAGAACGATTCGGTTTTTCGCGCACGTCGCTGCAGCAACTGCTGGCGCATTTAGATGGCGTAGCGCCATGGATAACAGCCGTTGGCACCACGTCTCTCCGCACACTGGAGTCTGTATTTGCTCTTGGTGCCCGCTTGGCGATAGGGGGCAAACACAGCGCACCAACAATGGAGGTAGACCAATGGGACGCATTCAACAGCGCATGGGATGATGTGTTGCGGGCAGATGCAGTTCGTGCATTGCTGGCGCACATGGATTCTAACAACACATCTACGTTGTGGGGCGAAACTCGTCTAATGCTTGCACCGGGCTGCAGAATTGCCATGGCCGACGCGCTGATAACGAACTTCCATCAGCCAGGCAACACGCTCCTGTTGTTGGTTGCAGCATTTATTGGGGACGAATGGCGCACAGTGTACAACCACGCCCTCGAGAACAACTATCGCTTTCTTAGCTACGGAGACTCGTCGCTGCTTATTCGGCAACGCCGCTAACACTTCGCGTAACAACGTGAACAAAGGCTGGCTCTAACGATACTACTCGTGCAAGTCCAACCAGATGTATGCGTGGTCGCGCCCTACCCGATGGCGCATGTTCGGTTATCTCTGCTTCAATGTTGTTACGTGTGATGCTACTAACATCTTCTACACCACCGCGAATAGTAACGCGTAACAGTGTGGGTGATGCAATAAGTGATGTGCCGTAGCGCGACGTAGGAACCTTTACCGGTACATCGGCAATAACCTTGTCTGCCTCCTGTTGCACATTAATGCGAACACGAGTAGACGATGGCACAACGTTCACGAGCGTCATTAACGAATCACTCATCTGAACATCTACCACAACCGGATCGTGAACGTCTTCGAGTGATATGCGTTGTGTGTGCCATTCTGTAATGCTCTCCACAATGCGTTTCGTGCCCCGAACCTCTACATCTTGCACGTCTGCCAATGGTGCGCCGGCAGTTACAAAACCATGCCTACACGCAATGTTTGTGCGCACTCGCAATGGCACACGTTTCGAGAAAAGATCTCCGGTAGCAAGTGTAAGCGCGTTTGGTGTTACGGCAATTGTGCGCAGTGGAAGTGTAGACACAATGTTTCGCATCAGATCGGAACCTTCCAAAACGTACGTTGTACCGTCGGAGGTGCGCATTTTTCGCAGGTCTAACGTACATGCAGAAGAGGTGGTAAAATACCTAGCGTTGATAAGCTGAAGTCCACTAGCACGAACCCGCACAGACACGGTAGCGGGAACGGTAGAAAGCATTGCCTGATTGGGAGGGGCAATTACCACGAGTGGAATCACTAAATCATCTTCGTACGAGCGCATAAGCGCTACGTACGACCAAAGGCCACACGCCAACGCCGTTGCGGCTAGAAAGGTTACTATGCTAAAACGTCTGCGAGCCATGTGAGAATTTTTGGGTCGGAAGCAAAGTGTTTACGCAGATCCTCTCGTTTGCGAATGAGAGCCGTTAGCTGAAACACCAAACGCTTCCGCGCATCGAGGTCTGCCGTTGTTTCTACTTCGGCGGTGAGTTGGTCTATAGACTGATGAAGTCTGTGAATGGCAATAGTAACCATTGCGTCGCGAATGGGCTGCGTTGGGTCGTAGGCGGGTACATCTACGCGGTAGCGTTGCCAATTGTCGCTGGGAGTAATTTCTGCCGAAAGTATGTCGAGAATTTCGCGACGTTCGTTCGAAGAAAGTTCCGCGTCATTGATAATGTGGTGCGCAACATTGGCATGTTCTTCGCTGGCGATGATGATTCTTCGGAATATTCTCTGTCCGCTCCTGCTCCAGAAGGTATCCTCTGTTACGTGGTAGGTATTCAAAAGCAACTGCAGTCCGCCATCTACCGTAAGAGCCACACGCAGTAATTCTCTCTCCGAAGGCAACACGGCGGCCACAATGGCTGCAGGAATCGCTTGCGGTTCCGCGGTGGGGGTGGCCCGCTGTTGTGATTGCTGCACCGAGGCCGTGCGTGTGGTGTTGCGCGCAGCACCGGTGGCTATCTTGGCGAGTTCTGCTTGCAGATAGCGCTCGTCTAAACGAAATCGTTGGGCAAGGTCGCGCACAAGAAATTGGTGTCGCATTGTATCCGGCACGCCTGCAATCCACGTTAACATGGTGCGTACGGCGGCTGCTTGCTGCACGGCATCAGATAACTTGCCTTGCTGTTCAAAGCGATCGGTTTGATAGTCTAACCAGCTTTGTGCTGCGTCTAGCATGGTTTGCAGCGTGCTTGCCCCCTGCTGACGAATAAGCGAATCGGGGTCGGTGCCCGAGGGAAGGGCCACACACGTTATGTGGAACCCACCCTGCAGACCCAACTCTATGCCGCGAGTAATGGCATTCTGTCCGGCCTCGTCGCTATCGAATAGCAGCACAATGGTGTCTGCATATCGCTTCACTTTGCGGAGTTGCTCGGCGGTAAGTGCCGTGCCGGAACTTGCCACGGTGTTCGTAAAGCCGGCTTGATGCATGCTTATAACGTCTGCCTGACCCTCAACAAAGATTGCCTTGCGATGCTCCATGATAGAGCGTTTTGCAAGATGGAGTCCGTAGAGTACTCTGCTCTTGTCGAACACAATACTCTGTGGCGAGTTCACATACTTTGGTGTGCCGGGCTCGTCTGTAAGAGTGCGCGCAGAGAAACCAACAATTCTTCCTCCTTCGTCGGCAATGGCGAACATCGCTCTGCCACGAAAGCGGTCGTAGGTTTTTCCATCTTCGCGTGTAACAACAAGTCCGGCATCAACGAGGTGTTCCACGGTAAAACCGCGCGCCAGCAAATGCGACATGGTTACATCCCACGCCGCCGGAGCCGCTCCTAAACGGAACGTTTCGATTATGGGCACTCCAAACCCACGCTTTGCATAGAAGGCACGCGCCGGAGATCCATCAGACGAGGCAAGGGTTTGTTCGTAAAAGGTTGCTGCTTCCTGCAATGCACGCATTGCGCCGTCTCTGCGCGCCAACTCACCCGTGGGGTCTTCTCTGCGTTCTTCGGGGATTTCTACCCCGGCTTTTGCGGCTAGGTGTTTTACGGCATCAACAAATCCCATGTGAAGATATTCCTCAACAAAGGTGATTACGTTGCCTGCCTTGCCACATCCAAAACACTTGTAGATGCCACGTTCGGTATTCACGTTAAAGGATGGGGTTTTCTCCTTGTGGAACGGACACAACCCCAGGTAGTTCCTGTTGCTGCGACGCAGTTGCACGTACTCTCCAATCACGTCTACTATGTCCGACCGCGAGCGCACTTCGTCTATGATATGTTCGGGGATGCGCATGGGTTAGGGGGCAAGTGTTACGGCCGACGTATCTGTGCAGAGTTGGAGTAACTCGGCGATTGTTGTATGTCGCAGCGGACACAACATGGTTGGTGCAATCTCGTTGGCCGGAACCAGCACAAACATCCGCTCGGCGAAACGCGGGTGGGGGATTTCGAGATGTGCTTCGCGGATGATGGTAGAGTTCGCCAAGATCACATCGATATCAATCTCGCGTTCGCGCCACCGCTCGCGTTGGGTTCTGCCAAGGGTAACCTCCAAGTTCTTGCACGCTGTGTGCACCTGCTCGGCGTCCAATGTGGTGCTCCCAACAATAGCGGCATTCACAAAGCTGTTCTGGTCGCGATACCCCACGGGTTCTGTAAGCCACAACGAAGAGCGGGTACACGTAACAAACACGTCGCGCTCCAATGCTTCCAACGCACGCTCAACCGCAGCACGGGCATTACCCATGTTCGATCCAACCGATAGCAGCACCTGTTGCACGGTGTTATCCTTCGCGGACAACGGTTATCTCGGCTTCAACGTGACTAAGGATTTGTTGAATTGGTACGCTGTACTTGCGAACACGAACTGTTGTTTGGCGCACGGCGTCGAATCGGTCCATGATGGCCGAAGAGATATCAAACGCTAGTGTTTCGATAAGCTCGCACGGTTCGCCATTCATGTATTCGTTTACGAGGAAGAGGATTTCTTCGTAGTTCACCGTGTCGGACACGTCGTCACTCACAACGGCCTTCATGGTATCGTACCACGCGTCTACGTCTACCTGAAACCGGCCCCCTAAACTGCGCTCTTCGTCGCGAACACCATGAAAGGCAAAGTACTCCGCGCTGTCGATAGAAAGTCGGGTTAGTGCTGTTTGTCGTTTCATCGAAAATGGTCCTTGTAATCAAATGGGAAACCCCAAATCTAGCCCCATTTGGGTATTTTCGAGGACGAACAATTACCCCCACCGTACCAAGGAACGTTATGCCAATGAAACCCAAGCTCGTAGAAGCCTTTAATGTGCAGATTCAGGCAGAGTTTCAAAGCGCCTACACGTATCTGGCCATGGCCGCATGGTTTACCGAAAACAATCTGCCCGGATTTGCGCAGTGGATGCGTATCCAATGGCAGGAAGAAACCATGCATGCAACCAAGCTGTTCGACTTTCTGCATAGCCGCGGAGAGTCCGTTACTCTTCGCCCCCTAACAGCACCGGTAAAAAAGTACAGCAACCCACTGAGTGTATTCGAAACCGTGCGCAAGCACGAAATGGCCATTACTGCCAGCATCAATGCGTTGTACGAGTTGGCATTGAAGGAGAAAGATCTTCCAGCCCAAATCATGCTGCAGTGGTTTATTAACGAGCAAGTAGAGGAAGAAGCACTGGTGATGGAAATTATTGAACGTCTCAAGCTTGTTGGTGGCGATGGACCAAGCGTGTATCTCCTCGATCGGCAGATGGCGTCGCGTCCGGCTGTTGCTCAGTCCGAGGCATAACGTTCATGGTGTTGCTTACAACGGACCGCGTACGAACGTTATTCGATGCCATCGATGGTGCCGAGATAGCCGTAGTAGGAGACGTAATGTTGGACAGGTACTTCTGGGGCAGCGTTCATCGCGTGTCTCCCGAAGCGCCTGTACCGGTTGTTGATATCGACGACGAGAGTTTTCATCTCGGCGGTGCCGCGAATGTTGCAAGCAATCTGCAGGGATTAAAGTGTACGCCACTTCTGTGTGGTGTGGTAGGTGCCGACGGGTCGGGAGATATTGTTCGCAACATCTGCGCTGAGCGCGGTTTGTCTACAGACGGAATTGTTCAGCAAAGGGAACGTCCTACCACCGTTAAGACCCGTGTGATAGGCAACAACCAGCAGATAGTGCGCCTGGATCGCGAAACACGCGAACACGTGCCTGCCGAGGTTGCGGATCACTTTGCAAATCTTCTTCGCTCGCGACCGAATCTGCGAGCAATTATTCTCGAAGATTACGACAAGGGTTTGCTCTCTCCCAGACTTATCACCGCGCTTATGAATGTGGCCAAGGAACGTGCTATACCGGTGTTTGTAGACCCCAAACGCAGGCATTTCTTTGACTTCACAGAGTGCACACTTTTTAAGCCAAATCGTAAGGAAGCGGCCGACGCATTGCAAACAGTGCTGCGAACAGAGGAAGACGTTCGCAAGGCCGGACGAGAGTTGCTCATGCGTTTGCGGTGCGAGAGTGTACTTATTACTCTTGGCGCCGAAGGTATGATGTTGTTTGAACGCAACGGCGCTGTTAGCAGCGTAGCCACACGTGCGAAAAATGTTGCCGATGTTTCCGGTGCCGGAGACACAGTGATTGCCACACTTGCGGCCACGGCAGCCGCCGGTGCATCTATGGCCGAGGCAGCAGCAATTGCGAACATCGCGGCCGGCTTAGTTGTAGCAGAACCCGGTATTGTTAGCGTAACCAGCGCCCAGGTTTTAGCTGCGGTAGAAGACGAACACCATGCTGCGGAACAACAGTGATTGTTACCAACCAGGAGCAAATGCAAGAACTCTGCGCGTTGCTGCGTAGTAGCGGCAAACGTGTGGTGTTTACGAATGGGGTGTTCGACATACTCCATGCCGGACATGTGATGTACCTAGAAGAGGCACGCAAGTTGGCCGATGTGTTGGTGCTAGGATTAAACACCGATGCTTCGGTGCGTCGCCTTAAGGGTCCTGACCGCCCGATCAACCGAGAGGGCGATCGCGCCTTGGTTGTGTCTGCTCTCCGGTCTGTTGATCATGTGGTGCTCTTCGAAGAAGACACACCACGTACCGTTATCGAGACACTGCTTCCCGATGTACTTGTGAAGGGGGCAGACTATACGCGAGATACCATTGTTGGCGCCGACATTGTAGAGCAGAATGGCGGCGTTGTGGTAACTATTCCGCTGTTGGAAGGCCGCAGCACCACTAACGTGATTAATCGCGTGCGAACGGTCTAAACCAGGTTTCGCCGATACTTACAGTAACAGTTACTCGTAAAAAAGACTCCGACAAACCGTTGCCTTGCGGAGACCGCAAGCCCCCTTGCAATGCAGCATCCACAGTTGCGCTTGCACCTAGAGGGAAGTCGAAGCCAGCAGAGCCAAACACTTCATCTACATTTGCGCCATTGTATGTGTAGTACATCTGCTGATATCCGGCGCCTGCCCTAAATCCCCAACGTTCCCAGAACGATGCAGCGTATTGCGATGCGTTAACAGACATGCCGATAGATGCGCGAAGGGATCTGCCGAATGTTACGTTGGAACGTGGGTTAACAGCAACGTTGGAATGATCGCTTACGTCTATGTCTATTCCATAAAGTGCACGTCCAACGCGGTAGGACGCACCGATGCCAACACTTATAGGTAGTTGCGTTGGACCCGTAGTTGCTACTACTGAGTCGTAATACGGTGTTGTAACCCCAGCGATCGAAGACGATGCTCTATACACGGTATTCATGCTACCATTAGCGCCTGCCGATACGTAACCACCAAGCGAGAACGACGATGAAAGCTTGTAGTAGGCACCTGCCTTAAAGAGAAAACCACGCACATCGTAGGCGGTAGATGTTTGCAAACGTTCGCGGTATCCATCTATGGTAATCTCGTCTGCCAACGTGATAACGCCAAACAGACTCTGCATGGAGAGTCCGCCGTAGAGGTTGCCCAATCGGCCCGAAATGCCAAAATTGATAGACGACGTACCGCCGGTTCCCGATTGCCTGCTCCGACCCTTCAGCGTTGTTCCGTCTACATTTGTCTGTAGCTCTCGTTGCACCAAATAGTCTACGGAGGAATATGGAACTACGCCCAAAGAAAATCCAAAGCCATGTGCTGTATCTACAGCAAAAAGAACAAGCAAACCATCGAGCTCGCCATTGTTTTGCGACGTGGATTGTCCGCCCTGTGTAATGTGCTGCTGATTAAACCGATATCCTGCTTGTAGTCGAGTAAATGGAGACATGCCCAACAATGCCGGATTAACGAGGTTAATTCCATGATCGTTCGGCATAGCGATAGATGTTCCCGCCATACCATCGTACAGAGCGCCGGCACTGCGGCGGATATCACCAAATCCAATGGACGAGTAGTTCGAGCCGCCCTGCGCCATTACAACCACAGATCCGGAGCATAGAAGGAGAGTGAGGAGAGCCAACTTCATTTGTCGAACACTCCGATTATAGAGTACGCAACGGTAAGTCGGGGTCGAACATCGGGTGCGTCTGCCAGACCATAAAACCGTACCCTATTCATTCGCCACGTTTCGTACGCGCCGGCCGGCTTAACAATGAGGTTGGCCGTTCCACCCTCTCTGCGAATCAATTGCAGTAGTGGGCCAAGGTTTACAAACGTGAATACGCCATTGGCATCGGCTCGCGAAGAAAGTTCGATGGGAGAACCAATCAGAGGTTGATACACTACCGAAACAATTTCGTCTCTACCATACGAGCCCCATGTGCTAGCGGCATCGTTTGCTGTAAGCCGGAGTGTTCCCCCAAAGATCGCAGAGGCCGGCGGTAAAGAGTCGAGCGACACACGCAGCAGAAACTTATGTACACGCGCCCCCTGCACAATTCTCTCATTGGCTTCGGCAGCGGGAGTATTAACGTAGTTGCCAACCGCACACTCCACAAGGTTCGTGTCTATCTTCGATGGATCTGATGTGCGCGAGGTAATCACCCGCAACTTCATTCGCTGAGATACACCACTGAGGTTACGGAACTGTCTGATAACCCCTGTGTTCGTGGGGTGCAACACCACGCCATAGATCTCTTTACTGAGTAAGGAGTCTTGGCCATTCACAAGCCACCGCTTCACAACATCTTTGTTGAACGGCACGCGAACCACAGAGTCTGCCGGTGTTGTTACCAACTCGTTGAATGTTGCCACCGGTGGCTGACCTGTTGAGTAGTAACTCGACGCACCATCGGCGGACCATATAGAGTCCCACGTTGCCGTAACGGACCATTCCTTCGATAACTCGAACACATTAAAGGCAACCGTTGCATCGGTGGTATCGCCATACTTATAGTCTTGCGGATACACCAAGAGGTCTGCAGACACAAGAGAGAACGAATCGGCAGCTCCAAGCTTCGGATAATTCAAAAACTCCAGAAGCACGCGGGCCTGATCGTTCTGTGTATTACCGAGCAGAAAATACGTGCCATTGATAAGGGGCTGGCGGGCTCCCGCCACAGAATCGAGGGGCAGGAACGGGAAGTCTATGGACGAGTGCGCATAAATGGTATCGGTACCGGGCACAATCTCCGAACCAACAATCGACGGCGCATCGTTGCATCCCGCTACGGCGAGAAGAAGCATGGCTGCCAGAACGGAGGATGCGCCGCGCAAGCGGAGCAGCATTAACACGATTACTTCGTTTCCTTTACGAGATTACGGTAGAACTCGTCGTACTCCCTGGCCGATGCCGTCCAGCCAACCGGTGTAGACAACGCCTTGCCGACGAGTGCCTGCCAATTCTCGTGTGATTCGTGAAACGCAATCACGCGCTTCATTGTTTTTGTAATCTCGGCCGCATCCGCTTTTTTCATGATAAACGCGTTGCCACCCGTCTTCGGTGTGTCCACGTCGGATAGCCCTTCTGCAATGCCCCCTACAGCCCGCACAACCGGTATGGTGCCGTAGGCAAGGGCAATACGTTGAAACTGACCCGACACTTCGTGTTTCGAAGGTTTCAGAAGTACTGTAGATCCGGCCATCAGCAGATGCAGATACTCTTCGTCATAGCCAACTGTGAACTTTACGCTACCTACATGTTTCTTTGCTACGGCTTCCGCAGACTTTTTGAGCGACGTGGGGATGTCTGTAGCCACAATTACTTGTACACCCAACTTCACAAGCTCTGGGATGGCTTCGATAAGCGCATCTGCACCGCGTGCTTCCGTAAGGGGTCCGGCAAATGTTGCCACCACCGCAGAGCTATCCACCTTTAAGCCACTTGCCTTCTGCAGTGTTTCCTTGTTGTAGCTCTTGAACTCAACCAGTTCTTCGTCTACGAGTTTGCGGCGAAGAGCGGCGTCCGTTTTAGGGTTCCAGTGGAGCAGATCAATGCCATGCCCAATGCCAACAAGTGGCTTTTTATGGAGCAGCGCGGCCCAGTTGTCCTTGAACTCCTTCGAGGCAGCCAGTTCCTTTGCATACGTTGGCGAGAGCGTTGTTACGCGATCAGCGTAGGCAATGCCGGCTCTCAGGAAGTTCATCTTGTTTTTATGGCGTGCGTGTTCGAGTGCGTCTTCCGTAAGACCCGTTTTCTGGAGCGACTTGAGAGGGAAAACCCCTTGTTCTTCGAAGTCCGAGATTGTCATAACAATCTTCGTCTTGCGAAACTCCTGCGGGTATCGCGTGCGAATGTAGGCCGGGATAAGTGCCGTTTGCCATCCAATACAATGAATCACATCCGGGAACCAACCGAGGAGCAGGCATGTTTCCAGAACCGTGCGGTTATAGAAAATGAAGCGTTCGTCATTGTTGGCAAAGGTATTACCGGATGTAACATCGGCCTCGATACCCTTGTTTACATCGAGATAGTTCGAGTTTGTGGTGATGTACGACTGTACCTTTACCCGTGGGTTATTAATCGAACTCGACTTCACCGTTGCCGGATGAGCTTCTGCTCCAATCGGAATTGGAATGTCGCGAAGGCGGTTAATCTCGTGGATTCGGTTTTTCCGCTCCGAGATGTAGCCGTATTTCGGCATCATCGCGCGAATGTCGTGTCCGACCTCCCTCACCCCAAGGGAATGTGCATAACAGAGGTCGGCAAACTCCGACGTCTTAATGAACGGGTATATCTCGCTCGTGACGAAGAGAATGCTTAAAGGTTTGGCCATCTCCAAAAATACGGCATTTCGTGGCTTCTAGCATTATAAACTGCCGTATGTTTGCAGCCCCTTACGGATTTTCACCGGGAGAACAACCCAATGAAGAGCAGAATATGGGCTACCGTAGCAGTGGCTATCGCCATTATTGCGGCTGCCGCACTCCTATCGAATGCCTGGACCGCGTCCCATCCCCGCGTGAGCAAGATTACTGTTACCGGTTTGGCGCAGCAGGACTTTGTGAGCGACCTTATCGTGTGGCGCGCGTCCTTTTCTCGCACCGCGCAAACCGTTTCTGCAGCATATGCACAAATCAAGGCCGACGCCGAGCGTGTTCGCAGTTATCTCCTGAGTAAGGGGCTGCCCGCGGAGTCTATTGTTATCAGTTCAGTGGCCATCAACCCCATGTACCGCTACGTACAGAACGGCGAGCGAACAGAGCAAGTATTCGACGGCTACAGTCTGTTTCAGAACGTGCAGGTAGAGAGCAAGGACGTAGACAAAGTAGAAGCTCTTTCGCGCGAGATTAGCGAGCTCATCGACGCCGGGGTGGTGCTAAACTCCCAGCCACCCGAATATTTCTACACCAAACTTGCCGAGCTCAAATTAGACCTGTTGGCAAAGGCCTCGAAGGACGGGCAGGACCGTGCCGAGAAGATTGCCGAGAATGCTTCCGGCAAGTTGGGCAAGTTGTTGCGTGCAGACATGGGGATATTCCAGATAACGGCCCAGAACAGCAGCGAAGACTACTCGTGGGGTGGCGCGTTCAACACATCATCGAAGAGAAAGACCGCGTCGATAACCGTCAAGATGGATTTCGACATTTAATCCGTCTTTTTTCTCGCCACCATTTGGTGGATTCATCCAATCCCCTTATGTTTGTGACCCCTTCGCGCGGCTAGCGCCAAATGAAGCGGAAAATGACAGTACGACGGTGTTCTTTGACAACAGGAAGCAAGCAGTAACACAAAAGG
>DAITNB010000018.1:0-46644 GCA_036834845.1 bacterium
ACGGAATTACTGAATTACTGAATAACGGAACTACGGAATGACGGAATGACGGAATTAGGGAATGACGGAATTAGGGAATGACGGAATTAGGGGGTTGCGGAATTCCGGGATTCCGGAATTAGGGGATTACGGGATTCCGGGTTGCGGACCACCTTTCGGTAGAGTGTGCAACAGAACACCCTGCTAGGCGCTTGAGGTGGATGAACGCCAATGACGATTCAAGAAAGATGCACAAAAAGGCGCACCACTCTGAGCGGTGCGCCTTCTTTCGTATCAATGCTGAAGAGCTATGCCGGGCAGGCCGGACTACTCTTGTTCCATCTGCTGGCGGTGCTGACGGCGGGCTGCCTTCATACGCGCCATGCGACGTTCAACGCTGGGCTTAACAAAGAATGCACGCTTTTTGAACTCGCGCAAAACGCCGGAGCGTTCATATTTCTTCTTAAAGCGGCGAAGGGCACGGTCGATGGACTCGTTGCTCTGGATAGTTACACCTATCACGAGAGATCCTTGGTTTGAGAGTTACTTGAAATTCTCGACGAGACGTTTTTCTTTATTCTTTTCGAAGTGCACAAGCAGCGATGCTCGGCCATTCGACATAACTTCCTTTGCGCGTACAATGCCTACGTCGTCCCACGTTTTGTGGTAGATAACGTCTCCAACCTTGTATTCGCTTTTCGGAGAGTATTCTTTGGAATCTTCACGAGCTAGTTTGATTTCTGTGACCTTCTTTTCGGCAGAAGCCGCTAGAGCGTCGAGATTCACAAGCTGTGAGTGATGACTTACGGAGCAGCGTGCCCATTGCTGGCGCCCATTCTCGGACTCAAGGGGCTCGCCGATGAGTTCGTGTTTGGTATCACGCATCAAAAACGGCGAGTAGAGGACGATATATTTCGCCTTCCGCTTCGTCTTTTTTGGTGCTTCAGCCGTTTCCGGATCTGCTACTTTTTTCGCTTTGGCCGAGGCCTTGACAGTCGCCATTTGGCTCCCATTGGTTTTACGGGGGCCTCAAATATACGAAGGTTTTTGGGTTTTACCGCGCCTTGGCGAGTTTGGCCTTTAAGGTTTGGATAACGGGCACCGGTGAGGGGTCTACCTTGTTTAAGGCGGCAAGATGCCAGGAAACCCAATCGCCGAGGTAAATAAGGGAGAACATTCTACCCAATAGGGTGCTTCCCTTGCCCTCAAGACGCGTTACATCGTCTACAGCGGGTTTAATAATATCCGCAAGGGCATCAAAGCGCAACTGGTTGCGCTTGTGGTCCTCGGGATCGCGTAAGAGTATAACGGAGAAGGACTTCGTCTTGTTCTTGGGGAATTGCCAGCCGTTAATCTCATTGTGGTTCATCTCGGGCAAAAGGTTACCAAACGCCACTTGCTTCGCGTTTTCTTGGATCTGGCCCCTCCAGCGGAGGTTTACTGCGTCCAAACGTTCGGAGGCGCTGTAGATAACGGGCACATTGCCAAGAAGCTTCTTGGCAATGTGGAGCGCAGGGTTCTTTGCGGCGCCGGATGCATAAAGGTCGCGCACTTCTTCGGTATGGGCAATGATCTCTCGCACGCCCTTGTTATTCAGTCGCACGGCCTTGGAATCGAATGCTCCATATCTGCCCATGATTGTAAGCAAGGGGAAGAACGAGTAGGCCAGGGCGCACCGTGGCTGATACCCTGGCGGAATGTTCACGATAGGTAGCCCAAAGGTTACGGCTCGTTTCCCTAGGGTGCCGCCGGTGGTGATGCACAGGGTTCGCATGGTTTTCTTGCGGAGCTCTTCGAAAGCCGAAAGGGTTTCTTCAGTTTCTCCGGAGTAGCTGGAGCAAACGGCGTTGGTGTCGGCATCAATCCACGCGGGTGCAGAATATCCACGATGAACGGAGATGTTCAGATGCTCGCATCCGGGTGTAACGGCGGCATAGCTGCGCAGGAGGTCTGCGCCAATAGCCGAGCCGCCCAGACCGAAGAAGGCATAGCGGTGCGATGTGGCTTGCTGACGCCACACAGGGCCAGATTCGCCAATGGCAACGGCCTCCTTAACCTGGTCTGGAAACCGGTATAAAACATCGAACATGTTAGACTTGTCGGTAGCCGCCGCAAAATTCTTGGGCATGGGATCCCCTTAAGGCACAAAAGCAAACAGTAGGCGATAATAGAGAATGTAGGGGTGCAAACGCAAGGAAAAACGTAAACAGCCGTGTGAATAGGGGGCTTACCGGAGTTCTACGGGGTCGGCTTTAGACGTTTTACGGTACCTCAAGTTCAAAAACTCCACGCCAACGGAGAAGGACATGGCAAAATATACGTACCCTTTGGGCACATGTACATGGAATCCCTCGGCCACAAGTACCATCCCAATCATGAGGAGGAATGCCAGGGCCAAAATCTTTACCGTAGGGTGACGGTGGATGAACGTGCCGATACTGCCGGCCGTAAGCTGCATAACCGCTACGGCTATCACTACGGCAATGGCCATGATGAGGAAGCTCTGGGCCAGTCCGATGGCGGTTATCACGCTGTCGATACTGAAAACGAGATCGAGGATGATTATCTGAAGGATAACAGACGAATAGGAGAGAGGTGGTGCTTGCTTCTGATTGCTCTCCGCCCCCTCCAACTTGGCGTGAAGTTCGCTCGTTGCCTTGGCCAAGAGAAAGAGTCCGCCCAGTAGCATGATGAGGTCGCGCCCGCTCAATCCAAAGGGTGCATCCATTCCCAAAACGGCAGGAATGGTTACCACGGGTGTGGTAAGCGCGGCAATCCACACCGCACCAAGGAGAAAGGCAAGGCGCAACACTAGCGCCAACGTAAGGCCTACGGTGCGGGCCTGCGCCTGACGCGACTCTGGTAGCCGTCCTACCAGGATTGAGATAAAGACGATGTTGTCTATACCAAGTACTATTTCCAGCACGGTAAGGGTTACCAGTGCCACTAGTCCGTCGAACGACAATAATGCTTCCATTGCTGCAAAGGTAAATCTGGGCAATTTCATGCCCTATGGAAATCACAACGCAAAACCCGGCCACGGAAGAATTTCTTGCAACCTACCCCCAAATGTCGGGCAGGGCGGTAGACGAAGCACTCTCAGATGCCGTGCGTGCGCAGGCAGATCTGGCCTGCCACACAATGGAAGAGCGGTGTGGCATGCTAAACAATTTGGCCGCTCTGCTCGAGAGCAACACGGCAACGCTAGCACAGTTGATAACATCGGAAATGGGTAAGCCCCTTACGCAGAGTATTGCGGAGGTAACGAAGTGTGCGTTTCTTTGCCGGTGGACATCCGAGAATGCGCCGAGGATTTTGGCCGATCGGATTGAGCGTGTGGATGGACACGAGGCAACGGTGCACTACGATCCGTTTGGCGTGGTGCTGGCGATAATGCCGTGGAATTTCCCTCTGTGGCAAACGCTGCGATATGCCGCACCCGCCATTGCAGCCGGCAACGGAATGTTGCTAAAACCTGCTCCCATCACTACCGGGACCGGCCTGGCAATAACACGCCTAATAGAACTGGCAGGTGTGCCGCAGGGGGCTATGCAGTGCCTGCTCATCGATGTTGATAGGGTGCCGCTGGTGTTGTCCGACGCTCGGGTGCAGGGCGTTACGTTCACGGGCTCTACTCGCGCAGGTGCGGCTGTTGCCGAGCTTGCCGGCAAACACGTTAAGAAGTCGCTGCTGGAGTTAGGCGGTAACGATGCCTACGTAGTGTGCGCCGACGCCGATGTGGAATCTGCTGCGGCGGTATGTGCCGAGGCCCGACTCATAAACAGCGGTCAGTCTTGTGTTGCAGCCAAACGGTTTCTTGTTCATCGGTCTATCGCGGATTACTTTACCGATGCCCTTAGCAGAGTACTGGGCGCCGCAGTAGTTGGCAACCCAATGGACGAGGGTGTTTCAGTAGGACCATTGGCACGGCGAGATTTACAGCAAGGTGTTTTGGATCAGGTAGATCGCGCTATTGCAGCGGGTGGACGTCTGTGGCCAATGTCTATTCAAGCCGAGCTCCCGCAGCAAGGGTTCTTTGTACAACCATCTGTTATTCGCAACGTTCCGGCTGGGTGCGCAGTTGCAGACGAAGAGATCTTTGGTCCGGTAGCTCTTGTATACGCCGTGGCAAACGATGAGGAGGCCATACGGATTGCTAACTCATCTCGATATGGACTTGGTGCGGCGGTGTTCTCCGCAGACGCAGATCGCGCACGCACGATTGCCAAAAAACTCGATGCGGGTATGGTGGCCATAAACTCTATGGTCCGCAGCCACCCGCAGCTTCCCTTTGGGGGCGTAAAGAACAGTGGCTACGGACGCGAATTGGGAGAAGATGGTCTGCGCGAGTTCACTACCGTAAAGGTTATTCGGTAGGGGGCAGGCTGCTCTCGGCAATACGCGCCACACGTGCATCTCTGCGCTGTTTTGCCAGCGCCCGAAGGTCTACAACATGGTCGGCTTCGTCGATTATCTCTGCTCCAAGCATGGTTTCTAAAACGTCTTCCATGGTTAGGAGTCCCTCTACGCCACCATGCTCGTCTACAACCATAAAGATGTGAGTTCTTCGCTGTAGAAACTGCTCGAGTGCGCGCTCCAGAGTGATGTTTTCGGGAATGAACAATACGTCTCTGCGCAGTTTCGTGAGAGGAATGGATGTTCTACCTGCGAGTGCTGCACGCAGAATATCCTTCGTCATAACGTAGCCGGATACGGAGTCGAGGTCTTGACCGCTGAAAACAGGAATACGAGAGAACATTTGTAGTTCTGGACGCTTAATTGCATCTCCAACGGTAAGTTCTGCCTGCATAGAGCCAACAACGGTCCGCGGAGTCATCACGTCCGAAACTTCGATGCTGCTAAGCTGCATGATGTTCGTCATAATGCGATACTCTCCGGCATCCAACGCCCCCTCCTCTCGAGCAGTTTCTACCAGTGCTTCCAATTCTTCGCGTGCTTCTTCTTCCTCCTGCTCGCGTGTGCGCGGTAGCATGAGTGATAGAAGGAACCGATGGAGGAGAACAAATGGTGCCGCGAATATCGTTACACTCTGTAGCATGGTGCCGCTAAAGCGCAGTGTGCGTTCTGCGGTACGGTCTCCTAACGCGCTTCCAACAATCTTTGCGGCAATAATGCCAACCACCAAAATTGTTGCGTCGGTAGCAAGTGCTCCTCCATCGTGGATTGTAAGCGAAACCACGATGATGCTGGCAAACACGATTACCACAACGTCAATAATGCTTAGTGCCAGTCTTGTTTCGTTGGGCTCGTCGGCGGATTGCTTGAGAATTTTGCCGGTGCGCGATCCTTCGTCCGCCATGGTAGACACAACGGACATGGGCATGTTCAATAACACGCTCGCTAGATAGTCGCAGAGTCCGCTTACGCTAATTGCGAGCGCTAATACGAGAAAGTCCATTTAGCCACCGCGGTACTCGGAGTTCACAATGGTTATGCGGTTGGGGTAGGTAAGAGTGCCCAGCGGTGTGCCTACAGAAGGCATTGCGTCTAGCTTTACACGTGCAGCACTGCCTTGTTGTCCACCCAATGCAAGAGCAAGGTTCACAAGGCCATCATATCCTTTGTCGGCGAAGAATGAATAGAGGTCGAGATTCATCGAGAGTGGAATCTGTGTTGTTTTGCCGCTGCCGGGTACGTCTACCGGACGTTCCAGGCCACCATTGATGGTTGGTTTGTCGTCAATCAACAAGCGCCACTGCAGATCATTCAATGTAAGCGGAATACTCTTGGAAGTGGCACTACCTGTATTCGGATTCTTCGCATCAACACCCAGAACGAAGCTCGCCGGAAGAGATTTCCGAGCAAAGGCCTGCGTTAGCGCTAAACCGTCTGCAATCGATAGGGATGAAGGAGAAGCAATGCGAGACACGTCTACACCAGCAAGACGCATGCTTGTGATGCCATTGAGTTTGAATTGCATCTTCTGCAACGAAGCAAGGGTAGAACCAATGTCCTTGATGGATGCACAAGAACAGAGGAGTACCACAGAGATGGCAGCAAGGAATTTCATAGGTAGGGTGTTATGGTGAAGACAAGATGAGTGATGACGCAATTAGGCCGCTGGTGATAACCAAGGGAACTCCGCCCCCGGGGTGGGCACTTCCCCCAACATACCAAAGATTCTTAAGCTCTTTTGATTGTTGTGGCTGACGCATAAAAGCGCTCGAGATAGAATTGGAGCTGGAGCCATAAAGGGCGCCGCCATAGGAGCCCCACTCTGTTGCCATGGTTGTGGGTGTGCGCACCGTAATCGCACGCACCGTTGGCGATACGTTAAAAGCCCGAAGTCTGCGCAGAATGTTCTGGGCCACTGCCTCTGCTTCTGCGGCGCTCCACACGCCCCCTTCGGTATTGCGGTGTGTAGTTGCTCCGTTCGGTGGTGCGTTTACTAACACAAACCAGTTCTCTCTGCCGGGAGGAGCGTGTGTGGGTGTGTGAACAACGGAGCGAGACACATATACGGTGGCATCGGGGTGGGGATGTGTGTTCTGTTCTATATGCCGAAACTCTGCCCGATAGTCATCTGCAAAGAAAACGTTGTGATGTTCTAAGCCCTCTATACCCGAGTCTACCGCGCAGTGCAATACCACTCCACTACTCGAAAGTTCCGGTGTACGTGTTGGGCGTATGCCAAGTAATTCGGTGCGTGTGGTGTATGCATCTACGTTGGACACAACATGGTTTGCTTCAATGCGAGATTCGTCTGCGAGTATTACGCCGCGCACGGCGTTGTTTTCGTGAATAATGGAACGCACACGGGTTCCGGTTTGGATGTTTACACCAAGTTTCTCGGCCACACGCGCAACGGCCCGCACCAGTTCTCCCATGCCACCTTCGGGATACCATGCGCCTAGTCCAATTTCTACCCAGGGAATCACCATCAGTGTGGCGGGTGCACGAAATGGAGAAGAGCCATTATACGTCGCAAATCGGTCGAAAAGCTGCACCACACGTTTATCCGAGAATCGTTTGCGATGCACGTTGTGCAAGTTCTGCCAAAACCGTAGTTGTGGCAATTTCCATAGTAGGGGGCGATTGCGGGCGCTCATCAGTTCGGCAGCACCGGCAAACGGACGGAACAGAAAGATGTCCTTGGTTAGCTCGTAGAGTTCCCTGGCGTCTCTCAAATAGGCGCGCACAGCGCTGCCATTGCCGGGAGAGAACTGTTCAATGGCATCGGGCACGGCATCTACATCAAACGGAAGGTTAAGTGTAGATCCATCGGTCCACCGATAGTGGCATGCCGGTTCTAGGTTGCGCAGAGTAATATGGTCCTCCAGCTTCTCACCTACTTCGGCGAAGAACTTTTCGAGAACCCCTGGCATTGTAAGGAGAGTAGCTCCAAGCGGAAACACGCAGCCATGTGCTTCAATGTCTGTGGCCTTACCACCAACGTAGGCGCTCTGCTCTAGCAGGGTAACGTGATGGCCACGGTGCGCTAGGATGGCGGCTGTTGTTAAGCCCCCAAGGCCGCCGCCAATAACAACGGTGGTACTCAGAGATCAATCTCGGATCTGTGCAACAACTCTAGAGCGCGCTCTCGTTGGCCATGGGTAAATGCTTCTACAACACCACGCAGCGTGATTATCGTTTTACGTGCGGTTGATAGTGATGTAAGCAGGCTGGCCTTGGTAAGGATGAGTTTCTCGTCTATTGGCTTCGTAAGAAAGTCATCGGCACCTGCTTCAACAGCTTTAACCTGTGTACTTAGATCGTTGAGTGCTGTGACTATGGCAACGGGGATATGTTTGGTGTGTTCGGCTGACTTCAGTCTCGACACGGTTTCAAAACCGTCCATGCGTGGCATCATCACATCCATGATGATTGCGTCGGGCATGCGTTCTTCAACACGCTCTAAGCACTCTACGCCGTCGGCGGCATCGATAACATCAAAGCCGTTCCCTTCTAAATATCTGCGAAGAAGCTTGGTGGTGATTTTGTTGTCGTCTACAACAAGGATAAGGGGTCGGCTCATGGAGAGGTGTGTTCCATAACGGTTGAAACATGCACAACTGAATGCCGTCCGGCAGCAGTGCTGCATGCATGTTCAACAATGATACGAAGTGTGTTGATGCCGATGCGTGCTTCCCAGAATGCTAATGGGTAAACTCGCTCCTGCAGTATTCCGTTGGGGTGCAGTATTGCCTGTAGGTTACGTGCGCGCTCTGCAATCGCAGCGCTCTTTCTCATAGCGGCAGCTCGCAGTTTGCTGGCAATGGTGTCTACACCTGTTTTCATACCGGAAATCTGGGCGTTAACGGTGGCAATTAGGGTTGGATCGGACGCTTCTGCGGCCCGGAGAAAGGGGGCGAGAGCAGTTTCTATACCACGTTTGGCCTCGTCGATATCGGGAACCACGTCTGCAGAAAGTTCGGTGGAGAGTTTCTTCTCCAGCTCGTCTGTATTAACGAAAAACCACTCTGTTGGGTGACCGTCTTTTTCGAGTAACCGCTGGGTTTTTGGGTCCACAATGGTAATGCCGTTTCTACGCACGAGCAGTGGCTGAGGTATTCCAAGGTAGGTGTATGCGGTGCGGATTTGGTGATGGTAATACATTTCGGCGCCACCAAGCACGGTTTCTACGGTTGGCAACACGGCGTCTTGCACAAGTGGACGAGACAGGACGTTGGGCGTGTACTGTTGGGGGTGTTGTTGCATGTGCTCAACCTGTATCAACTCCGGCCGTAGCTTAGCGCGTCCGTGTTCATCCGAACCGAAGAACACCACCGAGCCAACTTTCGCTTGCACGTGCTCGCCACTGTTTTGCATGCGTTCGGTTTCCGCCGCAATAACGGCGGCTAGGGTTCCGGGGGGCTTGGCATCCTTCATCAAGATGGGTATGTGTAGTCCGCTAGCGATCACTTCCGATGCCCGAAGCACCACAACGCCCCATTCACCTAGGTAGGGCTGCAATACTTCCATAAACGCATCGGCCCACGATACACCTTCTTTGTAGGTAGAGAGGAGTCTTTGTTGTGTGTGTTCGGCAAACTGACCAGAAAGCTGGAGAACAAGGTTGTGAACACTTTCGATTGTACGTGCATCGAAGGTGCGGTGAACATTCGACACGCGTTCGGCTGTTCCATCCCACACACACACTGTTTCGGGTTTTCCGGTGCTGCCTAACAGGGTTGTTGTGGCAGCTTCGGCAGCGTCGTGATCGTTGTCTTCTAACCAAAACACCGGAACTACAGTTACGCCATTGGCAATGCTTATTCGGCGGGCCTCTTCAACGGCGGTGCGAACCTTCATGATGGCATACATCGGACCACCAAGGAGTCCAATCTGTTGTCCGGTAACAACTACAACCGATGTTTGACTCTCCATGTTGCGCAAGGATTGTTCCTGCGCAGCAGTAAGCTCTACGTTGTGCATCGAGCTGCGGAGAAGCTTGCTCAGGCGGACCCTCGAGGCACCTTGGAGGGCACGTTCCTTGCAGAAGGCGGCTGTTACGCCGCCGGGAGGTTGTTGGTCTGTCATCGGCCGTTACCGCTGCCGGCCATCTCGTCATCATCGGTATCGCAATGGTACTCGCGCCTGCCTCTGCGTCCACCACTCGAGGTAGCGGCGCCTTGTTCTGCTGCACGGAGAGCTTCTTGTTCCAAAAAGGCGCGCAGTTCGGCATCGCGCTTACGCAATTGGGCATCTACGTCGCGGGAGAAATACATCCTGCCGTCTACAAAAGTGCGCTCCACGCGAGACATCCCGGAGAGTGGATTGCCAGACCACACTACTACGTCGGCATCTTTTTGAACTTCGATGCTGCCCGTGGCGGCATCGTTCATCATTTGCTTGGCAGCGTTGATGGTTACAAAACGCATGGCGTCTTCCTGGTTTGTTCCGCCATACTTCACACTCTTTGATGCTTCTTGGTTTAGGCGACGCGCCATCTCCGCGTCGTCTGAGTTCACGGATACAAGTACTCCGTTCTCTTCAAGGATTGCAGGGTTCTCCGGTATCGCGTCATACACTTCGAACTTATACGCCCACCAGTCTGCAAACGACGATGCACCGGCACCGTGTGCGGCCATCTCCTTGGCAACCTTGTACCCCTCGAGGATGTGGGTAAAGGTATGCACGCGGAATCCAAACTCTTCGGCGAGACGCATGAGCATGAGGATTTCGCTCTGCACATAGGAATGACAGTGGATTTTCCGTTTGCCGTTTACAATCTCCACTAACGCGTCTAGCTGTATATCTCGGCGTACCGGACGTGCAGGTGTTTCCACGGCGCGCTCGCGTTCATATTCGCGTGCGGCCTGAAAGGCATCGCGCATAATCTGCTCTACGCCCATGCGAGACTGTGGGTAGCGCACAGAAAATCGGTCTCCCCAGTTGGACTGCTTTACGTTCTCGCCAAGCGCAAACTTTACTGTCGGCACGGCATTTTCTACCTTCAGACCTTCTGCATCTGCACCCCAGCGGAGTTTTATGTACTGCAGTTGCCCGCCCATGGGGTTTGCCGATCCGTGTAACAGGTGGGAACCGGTTACACCGCCGGTAAGCTGACGGTAAATGTTAACGTCGTCGGGGTCTACTACATCGCCAATACGAACTTCGGTGGTTACAGCGTGGGTGCCTTCGTTCACACCGCGGGAGATGGCAATGTGGGAATGTTCGTCTATTATTCCGGGCGTAATGTGCATGCCGGTACAGTCTATTGTGGTATCGGCGCTTAGCCCCTTACCAATAGCGGTAATCTTTCCTCCGCTCAACACTACATCTGTGTTCTCGAGTGTGCCTTGTGGACCACACGTCCACACGGTGGCGTTTTTGAGAACAACGGAAAGCTGGCGTGGTGGTTGTGCAAGACCATACGGACCAAGCGGATACATCTTTGGTAGGGGGCGGCGTGGCTCTTCCTTTGGAGGTGCTGCCGCGATAGAGGGCTTGCGAAGGGTAGAGTCTCTCCGTAGAGTAAAGGGTGCCGTTGATCCGTTGGGAAGAATCATCTGACCCGTAATAAGGATGCTGTCTGTGGCAAAGTAGGTGCGCGCAAATCCGCGGGTGCCAAGGGTGTCGAGCTTAAGAGACAGTGTGCCCGTTCTGCCCGCAACCGTAAGTGTGCTCGGAATGGAAATCGAGTCTTTGCGCACTTCTGCGGAAACACGATCTATCTTTCCCGTTATCGATACGCGCACCGAACGAGAACTTCCCAGGGCCGAAGAAGACAACGTCCAATGGCCACGCATGTCTACGTCTGGTGTGAAGACAAACGGAGTTTCTGTGCCGGCAACAACAATGCCCCGCATTTCTGTTTCGGCGTCGAACAACGGAGCCGACATGATGATGAGGTTTGCGTAGTATCCTTTCGCAATGCGTCCCACCCTGTCTTCTACTCCGGCGATGCGCGCAGGAACAGTTGTGAGTGCCGCAAGTGCCTTTGTGGAGTCGAAGCCGCGGCGAACACTTTCGCGAATGCGGGGTAGAAGGTCTTGTTTGTCCTTTAGGCCATCAGTAGTAAACGCAATGGTGCATCCAACACTGTCCAGCAATCTCGGATTATCTGCAGCCCAGTACCACGAGATCAGATCCGTAAGCCCCACATTGCGGGCGGCTACCGGGTCTTTAACGTCTGGTGCATCCGGGAATGTAAGCGGCAGAATAATCTCCGGACGTGTAGCGGCAAAGCGGGGAAGTCTGCGGTATTCGGAGCCGCTTCCCTTAAGGATCATACGCACGGAAAATTCGTCGGCAATGTGTTGCCATCGAAAACAGTCGTGCTCGTCTGCGCACTCTGTTACGAACGGCGTTTTTGCATCAATTGCTGAGCGGAGTGCTGCAAGCGACAAGTTTATCTCGGGGGCCGGAACAACAACGCCCCGCGAGGCGGCAGTGTGGGCCTTGCCGTACCAGTCTGCATCGTAAAAGGTTTGGCGGATAAGGGCAATAGAGCCCATTTGCGACGAAGGATATGGTGTTTTCGAAGATCCTTTTCGGAAGGACATAGCTTGGTATGGCATGTCTGATACCAAGGTTGTTGATGCTGTTCCACCACGCAGCAGCACGGTGGCTGCAGACCCGCGAAAGATGCCGTCGTGATTTGATGCAGCCGCAACGCCATAGCCCAACTTGTTCCACTCAGTGGCTGTGGCATCGGAGATTGTTATGCTGCCGGAGGCGCGATATTCGGGCTTAACAGCATGGTTCCAATACGTAGCACCTTTTGCTGGAGGTGTTGTGGGATCTTCGTCTTCGTCCCACCCGGCTTCGTTGCCCGCCGGTGTGCCCTTCGCAAACGTTTTAGAATTTAGGTAGGGCTCTACAAAAGCAGAGTACACAAAGGCCCCCTGCAGGTCGCGCACGTCTGCGCCTGCGGGGATAGAAAGCCGTTTACCAACGGCCACAATACGCTCGTCGCGCACGATAATCACCGCCGAGTCTATCCGTTCGCCCGGTGCCGGGATGGCCACGCAGTTTGTGTAGGCAACAAGCCGCAGTTGCTTGTTACGTAGTCCGTCTATTGGGGTTGTGGTTACTTGCGCCATTGCAGACGTGGCCGCAAGAACGAGGAGGAGGAAAATTCGCATCCGCGAAATTACGGCACTATGGCATAGTCCGTTCGTGTGCGCGCCAATGCCTCTCGCTGGCGCACCATGCCTGCCCCCTGTCGCATCAAGGGCTGGTCTGGCAAGGGGCGGGCAGTTTCCTTTAGGATACTCTTTACGTCCTTGGGCGACAGTTGGGGCTGCAGCTCTAACATTTGGGCAACGATGGACGCTACAACGGGCGCAGCGAAAGACGTGCCATCTACCATCTTGTAGTACGGAGAGGCGATGAGTTCCGAGGCAATTCTTTCTTCGATGGCCTCGCGAAGCGCGGCAATATTCCGAGATGTCCACAACGGCAATGGGAGCCCGCTATGCGGCATTAACGAAGGGGCGCAGGCCAACAGCATGTCGTTGGTCATCATGTCCATGGCGCACAATGCAGAGGCCTGCACGTGCGGTGTGGTGCCCACGAGAATTGGTGCAGGCAGCCATATCGCCGGCGCTATTAGGTCGGGCTTCTGAACACCAAGCTCCGTTATCCCAAAGGTGCTGTGGTAAAGTGTTTCGTCCGAGCCGTCTAATGTGTTGTTATCGTCTAATCCACCAACCGTTAGGGCAGACGGAGCGGCGGCTGGTGGACGTATAGGGGCAAAGGGATTGTTCCCTGCGGCAGCAATAACAACGATGCTCTTTGCACACAAATCCTCCACGGCGGCATTAACGGGGTGCGTTAGTGAGTGGTCTACCTCGTCGCTGTACACACTTAAGTTCACCACGCGGATGCCGAACGTTTCGGCGTTGGTTTCCACATAACGCAGTGCGCGCACAATGGTAGGCGTGGTAACTCTGCCTGCATCGTTCATTGTTCGTATCAGCAGCACCGTTGCCTCTGGTGCCAAGGAGGTAAACTCTCCGCGAGAAAGGTAGCCATTGCCGGCGGCCGTGCAGGCCGTCATGGTTCCGTGCCAATGTCTGGCAACGGGCTCTCTTGGCGGCATGTTGCTAACGGTGTTGGTTACGGCATCGTAATAGCCAACAATCCGATTTGTAGGCATGGTAAGATCGGGATGATCAACAAAGTCGCTGTCGATCATCGCAATACAAATGCCGCGCCCCCTTGCCCGCACATCGGCGCGCAGGCGAACAGGCATGGGAAGTACGGGACGGGTAGCTTGTGGACGTATCGGGGGTTGCTGCATCATTCAAAAATAGGTTGAGACGCTGCCAACGAAGTATCTTCGCAACTTCTTATGCACTTATTCTCTGGAGTTCCGATGCGCCGAGTGTTCCTCATTGTTCTCGCAACCGTGCTTGCACAGAGCTACGCGCATGCACAGCTGGACGCAAAGAAGGCGGCCGAAGATCTCACCGCAGTGAAGGATTTGGCAGCGGATTCTATTCCGTGGAAATGGAAAATGGATTGGGGTGTGGGCTTTAGTACGGTGCAGCTTAATAACTGGACAGGGGGCGGTCAGGACGCGGTGAGTTTGCGTCTGCTCCATATTGGTTCGTTAGACTATGCGTCTAATGGTTTTTCGTGGGACAATGACTTAGAGCTTGGTTATGGTTTGTCCAAGTTGGGAAGCGAGAGCTTCCGAAAGACGGATGACCGTATCATCTTTGCCACTCGCGCTGCCTACAAGCAAACGGATAATTTTCGCTACACGGCCTTTCTCGATTTCCGCACGCAATTCGCACCGGGCTATAACTACGACGTGCAAGATTCGGCCCGCGGCAACTTTCTCAAGATCTCCAATCTTATGTCCCCGGGCTACCTAACGGGCGCTCTTGGTATGGAGTATGTGCCGGTGCCAGAGCTGAAGGTTCTTGTAGCTCCGGTTTCTTCGCGATCTACGTTTGTAACAGACGATGATCTGATCGCCGACGGTATCGCCTCAGGGCTGGGTGTGTATGGTTTGTTGCCTGGACAAAGGTCTGCAACCGACCTCGGTGCGGTAGTGAATGTCGCATTGGACTGGGAAGCCGTAGAGAATGTCCGCTGGCGCTTGCGGTTCAACGGCTTCATGCCATACCAAACACCGGACCTCTGGGTGTTAACGTTGGAGAATGCGTTCATCATGAAGGTGAACAGTTGGTTAGCCGTATCGTGGCTGTCGGACATTTTCTATAATGACAAGGTGCCCGTAACCCGCGACGATGGCACGGTTGGTCCGGCCACGCAGTTCCGCAATCAGCTCAACATTACTATTGGCTGGTCTCTGGCGAACTTCTAAGTCCGGCCTCTTCGAGCATTTCGATAAAGGTTTGCTCGTCCACAACACGCACCCCAAGTTCGTTCGCCTTTGCGAGCTTACTACCGGCGTTGGCGCCGGCAACAACCAAGGTGGTTTTCTTACTCACAGAGCCAGCGGCTTTGCCACCACCGCTTTCTATTGCGTGTTCGGCCTGTTTGCGTGTTAGCTGAATGAGCTCTCCCGTTAGCACGATGGTCATGCCGGCAAATGCTTGTGACCGTGGTGCGGAAATTTCCTCTTCGAACCGCAGCCCAAAGGAGCGCAACGTGGTGATAAGCGCTGCGTTGTCTGGGTCTGCAAAGTAGTCTCGCACCGATTGTGCAATTGCGGCACCAATCTCGTTTACGGCCATTAACTCTTCCACGGTAGCTTTAGCCATTTCATCTATGGTAGGGAAGGCGCGCGTAAGAACCTTTGCTACCCCTTCGCCAACAAACCGCACTCCTAAGGCAAAGAGGAGCCGACTAAATGGTTGGCTCTTGCTGTGTTCGATTCCTTGTACTAAACGTTCAAAACTCCTTGGTGCCCAACGTTCAAGTGCAAGCACAGCGTCTCTCTTTTCCGGCAGAACGTAGATATCGGCAACACTTGTTAGGAGTCCGGCCTCGATAAACTGGTCCACCGCGCGGTCTCCCAGTCCGTCAATATCCATTGCATTGCGCGATGCGAAGTGTTGTATACGCCTACGCAGTTGCCACGGACAGCGCGAATCATCACAGTACCAGTGTACTTCGCCCTCTGGATGATGGAGCGTGCTTTGGAGTGGGCACGGGCAAACGTGGGGCATTTCCCACCGTGGTAAGCTGGCCTTGCGCTCCTCCATAACCACGGCGGTAACCTTGGGGATTACCTCGCCCCCTTTCTCTATCATCACTACATCCCCAACGCGAAGGTCGAGCTCCGCTACAATGTCTGCGTTATGGAGAGTTGCCCGTGAAATCAGAGAACCCGCAAGGGAAACGGGCTGTAATTCTGCTACTGGTGTAACAACGCCAGTTCTACCTACCTGCAGAGTGATGCCGTTAAGGCGGGTGCGCGCCTTGGCGGACTCGTATTTATAGGCAATGGCCCACCGCGGTGAGCGAGCAACCGCGCCAAGTTCTTCCTGCTGAGCAAGGTTATTGAGTTTTACTACAATGCCGTCGATCTGAAACGGGAGGGAATGGCGCTTTTCGTCCCACAAGGCAATAAACCGCAACACTTCTTCAACGGTGCCACACACTGCACGATCGCCGGTAACAAAACCCATGCTCGACAAAAGCGATAGGTTCTGAGAGTGAGACCGAAGCGCATCGTCAGACGTTTGCATCCAATACGCTACAAACTGCAGGTCTCTGCGTGCCACCGACTTGGAGTCTTTCTGCTTTAGTGTTCCCGCCGTTAGGTTGCGCGGGTTGGCGTACGGTTTGTCTCCAAGCTCCACGGCTGCGGCGTTGATAGACACAAAGGTGTCTGTTCGCATGTACACTTCGCCCCGCACAACAAAGCTCTGTAAGGGGCCTTCAACACGCAGCGGAACGCTTCGAATGGTGCGTACGTTGGCCGTTACGTTGTCGCCCTGTACGCCATCTCCGCGGGTTGCTGCCAACGTAAGTACACCATTGGTGTACGTAAGAGACATTGCCACGCCATCGTACTTTAACTCGCACACATATTCCACACTATCTACACCCAAACCTTGGCGCACCCGTTTATCGAAGTCGGCCACCTCTTCTATTGTGTAGGTGTTGGCAAGCGAAAGCATTGGTACCGAATGAACAACTGTTTCGAATGTGCTTATGGGTTCGCCCCCTACACGCTGCGTTGGCGAGTCGGGCGTTTGCAGTTCCGGATGCTCGCGCTCGATAGACACAAGCTCTGCAAATAGTGCATCGTATTCGCGGTCCGAGATTTCCGGGCGTGCGTCTACGTAGTACAGCTTGTCGTGACGCATAATCTGCGTCCGCAGCTCTTCGGCGCGTTGTTCAGGACGGGAATTTGGGGTGTCGAATAAGGAATTCATTCAACAAAGATGATGATTTCGGATATTTCCGGTTCATCCTCCACCGGAGATCACCATGATGTTGCGTTTGTTGACGCTTCTTGTAGTTGTTTTAGGCCTCCTTTGCACTGTTGCTAACGGTCAGGTACGTTTTACTGCCGCATCGGTAGATGAACTGCGCACCACGGTTGAGGTGCCGCGCAATGCACAGCCCCTTCGCATACCACGCACGATAGTAGAACAGCTTCGGCGCGAGGGCACACAGCAGATAATTGTTCCCACCCGCGAGGGCACACTACGCATTGTTGGCCAGCGCTTCGAGATGTTCTCTCCGGAGGCAGTGTTCGTAGAAGCCGGTGATGGAGAGAAAGTCCATCCGTTGCCAGAGCACGTGCTGCTTCGCGGCAGAGTAGAAGGCGAGCCCGGCTCTACAGTATTTATGGCGTGTTTTCCAACACACGTTGTTGCGCTTATTGAACGGAGGGGACCCGATGGACCCGCACGATGGATGATTGCTCCGGACACGGTTATGCCGGGTAGAATGGCAGGACATGTGTACTTCCAAGTGCGCGATGGCGCGGGAAGTCCGCGCAAGTGTATTGCAGAAACCTTGCCCGACTACCAGCGTCGAGTTGACTCGATTTTTGCAACACTGCCCCCTCAACCGGTGCGTGCAGAGAAATCCGATGCTCCTCAGTCTGCTGTGCAATACGCGTTACAATTGGCCTTAGACTGTACGTTCTCGTTCTACAAAAATCTTGGCTCGGACCTTGGCATCTCCGCAGCATCGGCCATAACCATTGCGGGCGCATGTGCGGTTGTGTACGAGCGCGACGCAAACGTGCTGATACGCGTGCCATACCTGCGTGTGTTTACGTCCGACGATCCCTACCCCGGAGACATTGGCGCCAAACTTGGGAGAGTCCGCGAGCACTGGGAAGCCAACATGCAACACGTAAACCGCTCCGTAACCTGTTTGCTCTCCGGAGAAGGGGGAGGGGGCTTGGCATGGGTAGGTGTGTTGTGTAGTGGTTATGGCTACAATGTGAGTGGCGTAGACGGAAAGGTAAACTTTCCGGCAGACGGATACATTTGGGACGTTGATGTTGTGTCGCACGAGCTGGGACATAACGTTGGATCGCCTCATACCCACAACTGTGGATGGAATCCACCGATCGACTCCTGTTGGGACGCCGAAGGTGGTTGTTACCAGTGGAGAAAAGTGCAGCGCGGCACAATCATGAGTTATTGTCACCTCCAATGGAAAGGAACAGAACTCGCCATTCATCCTCGTGTAGCATCGCTTTTTGCCCGAGCGCTATCTACTGCGCCATGTTCGGCACCCGTGCCAAATCCGCAGGACACAGACATAGCGGTTGTTGCCATAGAAGTACCGGCAAACGGCGCCACTGTGGCAGCGGGCACTGCATTTGTTCCGGTGGCACATGTGCGCAACGTGGGTGTATCTGCTGCTGCCAATGTGCGTGTGCTGGTGCAGATTACCAACCTAAACAACAACACCATCGCCGAGCGCGAGACAACAATTGCTACTCTTGCTGCCGGAGAAACACAACGTGTGCAACTGCCGCCGCTTACGCTTGTAGATAGAGGCGATATGCTGATTCGTGTTAGCGTAACCGCTGCCGGAGACGCTCATCTAACAAACAACACACTTACCCGACCCTTTGCGGTTGGTTCGCCCCCTTCGGGAACAATACGAGTGTTAGGTCCAAACGGCGGAGAAACACTCATCGCGGGCGAAAGTGCTAGCATAACATTTACGGCAGCAGGCGTGGCAACAAGCCAGGTAACACTCTCTACCGATGGCGGAGCAACGTGGTCAAATGTGCGCGCTATTGCAGAAGGCCAGGCCCCAGTGGCGTGGAAGGTTCCCTACACACCCTCTACGCAGTGTATTATCCGTGTGGCTTCGCTGAGTAATCCGCAGGCGTTCGATGTGTCCGATGCCGTGTTCACCATTCGAGCAGGGAAGGACGCGCAAGCATTCGAAATACGCACACCCGTGATGAACGAGTTAACCACTACGCCTGTAGCTCCTCTTGGTGTTGTTCGTAACGTGGGGAGAGACACGTTATACAACGTAGACGTACAGCTCTCCATGCGTTGGGTGCGCTCTACCGAACCATCGTACAACGAACGCGTTACGGTTGGGATTATCCCACCCGGTTTAACGGTGAACGTCCCATTTCCTTCAACACCAAAACTTGCTAACGGCGTCCATGTTGCAACGCTTACTGTGCTAGCGCCGCTAGACTCGAATGCATCCAACAACACCTTCAGTAGAGAGTTTACCTCCGCTGGCGTTTCTCCACCCACAGACCTTCGGTGGGAGAGCGGACCAAATCGTATCCTTCTTCAGTGGAATGTAAACGACGAGACGGACGGTAATAGAACGGAAGTGTGGCGTGAAACAACTGGAGGAGTTGCGCAGCGCATCGCCAGACTGAGAAGCACTGTTACATCGTTTGTTGACACGTCCGCGATAGACGGTGTGGAATACTCCTACCGATTGCGAACAATACAGGGGTCGGATTCCAGTGTGTTTACTGCACCGCGAACGGCAACACCCAAAACGTATCCCTTGGGAGCCAAACTTACTCGCGCGCTTGCAGTTTCGCCCCCAGTTGGCGCTGGGGCGGTACCTACGCCTGTAGACCTTGTGTGGACAGAAGTTGAGGGGGCCGATCAGTACGAGGTGCAGGTGTCTCATGATGTGAACTTTACGGACTTAGATCGCGTGTACATCGTGCGCGATGCCGGACAAATCATGGTGCCGGTGCCATTCGAGAGTCAGCGGTATTGGCGGGTTCGTGCGATGAACCAAACGCATACAGGCGTCTGGTCTGCATGGCCGCGATTTTCCACCACCAAGGCCTGTTCAGGAAGCGCACTCTCGTTTAACGGGGTAAACCAGAACGCCACGGATACTTCTGTTCGTTGGACCGGAGGGGCGATTACCGTGGAGTATTGGACGTATGTGCGGCGAGCGGGGTTGCGATCTTCAACCACGTTTATGGTTGGTGCAACAGACAATACGTCGAACCGACTGCAAGCACATGTTCCATGGGAAGACGGCGTAATGTATTGGGATTACGGCGATTTGAATAATGGCGGGCGTATAACGGCGTCCTTCAACCCCTACTTCGATTCGTGGGTTCACGTTGCCTTTGTAAGTAATGGCTCAACGTGGAAGGCCATTTACGTGAATGGGAACCTTGTAGCATCGGAGAACAGCGCATCAGCACCTTCTGATTTGTCGATCCTTACTCTGGGCTCCATGCGAGGATATCTGTACTTCAACGGTGGCGTAGATGAGTTTCGTATTTGGAATGTGGCGCGTACCGAAGAGGAAATACGCTCTACCATGAACCGCAGAGACGTGCCAGCAACGGAGAATGCCAAAGTGATAGGTGTTTGGCGCTTTAGCGAGGGGGCGGGCACAACAACCAGGGATCAAGTGCGTTCACGCACACTTACGCTTTCTTCGGCGGATATGTGGCAGGCAAGCGGTGCTCTTGTTGGCTGCGATGACGTAGGTGTGCTTCCACAACCTGCGCTCGACAAGAGTATTCTTGTTCTTCCGCGTAACCACCGAAACCGAGTAGAGTGGCAGCCCGTTACCGCACCACGCGGAGCAGTGTGGTACGAGGTGCAGGTTCTCGATCCCGCAACGAACGCTGTAATTGTGCAGAAGAACAACGTAGTTGGCACTCAGTCGGCTATTCATACAGAATTCCCCGGACTGCCGGCAGACAGTACCATGACGTTGCGTGTGCGCGCACGTACGGCCTATGCCACCAGTCCGTGGGCAACGCGATCCGTTACAACGCTTGCCCCCTGCCCATCGTATGCGGTGCACTTTAAAGGAGGAGGTCAGCGATTACTCGCACAGGATGTACTGTTTAGTGGACGCGCCGTTACGGTTGAATACTGGAGCAACGTTGCTACGGCAGAGGTTGCGCAGACGGTGAGTTTTATGGTGGGCACTCGGGAGGGAACAAATAACAGACTGCAAGCACATGCACCGTGGGACGACAGAACATTGTACTGGGACTACGGAGATTGGATGGAGTCGGGCAGGACCCAAACCACGTACGAGCCCGCCCTGGACCGTTGGACACACATTGCACTTACAAGTAATGGTCACGACTCGATGGCAATCTATCTTAATGGCGTGCTTGTGCGCCGATCCTCGTTCGCGAGTGCGCCAGGCGATTTGCAAGAGCTTGTGATAGGGGGCGACCCATACGCACAACGGTATCATCGTGGCAGCATGCGCGATTTCCGTTTATGGAATGTGATGAGGTCTGAGCAACAGATACGATCCACGATGTACGAGCGTGTGGCCGCACCGCGCTCGCATCTACTGGGCTCGTGGCTGTTAGACGAAGGTGAAGGCCTGCGCGCGGCAGACGCCACGCTACGTACCGGCTGGGCTCGGAGCGCAACAGAGGTGCCCTGGGAAGAAACCACGCAGAAACTCATGCATGCGCCTGCCATTCTCTACGGTGCACGCGTTGCAATACGTGCAGACACAGCATCCTACATTCTGCGGAACACGCCCGGCTGCACAGCCACGTGGAGCATAACGAATGGAGTAGTGGAAGACTCGGCAGATGGCGCCGTAACGATACGATGGAACGAATCCGCGATTCAAGGCACTATTACCGTTTCTCGTTTGTGGACCGGTGGCTGCACGGACCAAACAGACATTGATGTTTCACTTCTTCTTGGTGGAATGTCTGTTGGCGAACAACAAACCATACTTGCGAATCAGCTTCAGGTTTGGCCTAACCCCGCAGATGATGTACTGCACATTTCCCTCGGTGATATGCCCTATGATGTTGATCTGGAGCTTCGCGATGTGCAGGGCAGATTGCAGTACCGCTCCACAATGCGTGGCGAAACCACGGTTGCCGTGTCTGCCCTTGCCAGCGGTGTGTATACGCTTCAGTTCCGTTTGGGAAGTGCTATCTCTGCAACATCCGTTGTGGTGCGCCGATGAACGCTGGAAGCGATACAAACACAGATCTTCTCGGCACTGTTCGGGCTATAACTGAGGGCGAGCCAGATCTGATTGCTAACTGCGCCAACGCTGCGGCTGTGTTGTACCACGGACTGAGCAACGTAAACTGGGTAGGTTTTTATTATCGGCGCGGTTCGGAGTTAGTGTTGGGTCCGTTCCAAGGTAAACCCGCCTGCATTCGTATTCCGATGGGTAACGGGGTGTGTGGCACTGCTGCGTCTTCTCAAGAAACCCTAGTTGTGCCGGATGTTCACGCGTTTCCCGGACACATAGCGTGCGACGCCGCAAGTAATTCCGAGATTGTAGTGCCGCTTATTCACAACGGCACGGTAGTTGGCGTGCTCGATGTAGACAGTCCGCTCTACAACCGGTTTGGCGCAGAAGAAAAGGATGTGCTGGAGGCCGTAACGGCGTGTATTGTGCAGCGGACGTTTTCGGCTGCTGTTAGCGAATGATGTTGAGCAGACAACGAGTTGTTCTGCCGCCATCTCGAGTAATCACAAGAACGGGTCCGGCAGGCACCGCACGTATGTCTATAGTGCGGTCTGCATTGCCCCCTACCTGTAGGATAACCTTGCCGTCCATTGTAAAGAGAGTAACCTCGCCGCTCTGTACCGTAACACTGGTAGATGCCGGGTTCGGGAACACTGTTGCTGTGTTGTCCGGAAAGGTTTCTTGCACGGAAGCGGGAATTTCGCGCTCTATAATCTTAATGCGATCTCCGATGAGGAACCACGCCTTGTTGCGACCGTTGTGTGCGGCAAGCGAAGAAAGCGAATAGTAAAAATCATCGGGAGTAGCAGAGAGTGTTCCGCTAGAGAGCCATTTGGTGTTGCCTCGGAGTGCATACGGATCGAAAGCAAGTGTAGTAGTGGTAAGCCTGCCTTGTTGCAGGTCGAACAATCTCATGCCGCGCGCCGTGCCAACATATACGGAGTCATTGGCAAACGAAAAGATTGTGCCAGTTGGCATTGTTGTGCCATACACACGACCCTCGCACGTAGCCACACTCATTGCCGTTGTGTTGTTAAACACGCCCAAAACTGTGCCGTCTGCTAACACCGTAGCCGAAGTTACCTCCACGGGGGTAATGAAGGAGAAGGAGCGCCACGTTGCGCCTGCATTGGTGGTGATGCATGAAAGTGGAGTTCCACCCAATACAACCGTACCATTGCGCGCAAACGCAACCGGACCCTGAGCGTAGCCATCTACCGCACTGCTATCCCAGGTTCGCCCCCTATCATAACTCCGGTAGAGGGTATGGCCTGCCACCAAAATTGTGTCCATCTGCATCGTTGCGCCAGAGAATCCATAGCGAGGCGTAAGAACCGGACGTGTTGCGTCGGACTGCACATTGCCAACGTGAATGGTTCCTTCCTTTACTGCAAGCAGCGTACCGTCGTCCGAAATGGCAAGCGGGCGTATGTCGCGAGAGAGGGCACGCGAACTCCACGTATGTCCGCCATCGATGGACGAAACCAGGAACGGGATACGCTTCGATGGTGTATCGAACGGAGCCATGTCAACAACCGTTAGCAGACTAAGGTTGTTGCCGCAATGAAGCGTTTGCTCTGTGTCGGAAACGCGGCGTTCGAAAGCATTGCGTGGAGTAACACCGGAACCGAGTTCTGCAATTGTTCCCTCGGTTGTAAGTGTGGTCCGGAGAAAAAACGGAGCTGTAATATTCCACTGTGGCGCGTTTGAAGCAGCATTCCATGCGGCTACTCCGGAATGCACAACGCGAGTGCGTTCGTTGCCAATGGGAGAGTGTTCAATAGAGTCGAGCTGCGCACCGCGCGCAAAAATGATTTGTCGCTTGCCTCTGTTGCCGGGGCCAGCGTGAAGTACCACAGCACCGCCGCCATTGTCTGATGCGGTAAACCGCGCCATAATCCGTGTTGACGGGTGCGAATAGAAGCCGGGAAGAACCTGCAAGTTTGGCGAGTGATGCCACAACACAGTCATTATTGGTGCAGAGCCAGAGGTGATTACCACCGAACAGGAGTCCGACAATGCCTGAAGGAAGGAAATCGGAGCGGAATACGAGCGCGACTGAAGGGGGCTGCCGGTGGCAGCATCAATAACGTGTAAGGTGTTGGTAATGGTATCAGCGGCAATAAGACGAGTAGACGAGGCCGACGAAATGTACCCGAGTGAACTGCCGAGTGCCGGCAACACGGTTTCGCTAATGCAGTTGTCTGTTTGCTGAAACCGGATCAATACACCGTCTCGTATGGCAAATGCGAACGTTCCGCAGCGCACTACCGAGCCACCACGCGCAGGAAAGCCAATACACGATGCAAGAGCCCTAGAGCGGAGGTCTACTGGCAGAATTAACCCATCAGTTGTAGACACCAGTCCCAGGGTGGCAGAAAATAGAGCCACACCATCAAACAGCTTGTCTCCGTAGGCGGCAGTAACTGCTGTGAAGGGTCCGCCAGGGACCGCATAAACCACTCCGTCGCCCACATTTACCATTACCGAGGCGTTCGAACCCGTTACATCCGAGGCAAAAAACCTTCGTTGCTCTGGGGCAAAGAAGGGTTTGGCCATTTCGATGTTCTGCGCACAAAGTGGCAGTGCAGCGAGGAGAACAACGAGCATGGTATGTGGAAAACTCTTCATAGGCCTTGGTGTCACAATCCGCAATCTACGGCACACTCTCCTGTTATGCGCAATTTCACAGTAGTATTTTTACTCATCGGGGCCTTCCAGCAAGCCCCTTGCCAACTTTTCATCACGGAGATACATCCCACTCCAGTAGCGGGGGAACCGGAGTGGGTGGAGTGTCGCAACAATGGCGTAAGTGCCATAGAAATAGAGGGATGGAGAGTCTGCGACGATCGCACTTGTGTTGCGGTGCCCACGTTTCTGCTGCCTGCGGGAGCATACGTACTGTTTACACGGGATGCCGTTGGGCTGCGGGAGTCGCGGTGGATTCCGCAGGACGCAACCCTGGTGGAGGTGCCATTGCCATCGCTCAACAACACAACAGATCGTGTAGAGGTGCGCCGGGCAGACTCTTCCATAGTAGACAGCGTGCGCTACGATGTTCGTAAACATGTTAAGGGCAGGTCCATAGAGCGCACAGGTGTGTATCTCCATGGTATCACTACGTTTACGGAGAACTTTGCCGCCTCCGTTTCCCGAGACAGCGCCACCTGCGGCTACGAAAACAGTATGATTGAACTGGAGGCAGACCTCCGCGTGGCATCTATCGAACCTGCCGAAGGTGCCATTGCAATAACGGTGGTAAACCACGGGCGGAGCGAAATACGATCTCGGCGAATCTCGTGTGTGGTAGGGGGCATGCGCAGAGATACCATGGTTGAGTTTTTGCGTGCGGGTATAACGTGGCAGTGGTTTATACCTTTAACAGCCATAGAGCCGGAGGATGTGCCGAGAACGCGCGAAGTTCTCTGTTACCTCCATGGCACCGATGACAGACCAGAGAACGACACGGCAACACGCTCCATGGTATTTGCTCCGTCTGCAGGACATCTCACGATAACCGAGGTTCTCTTCGATCCGCTGCCAGGGATGGCAGACTTTATAGAAGTATGGAATGGCGGTGCAGACACAGTAGACCTGTCGGGCTGGATTATCGAAGATGCCTCCGGCGCTCGGAGTACCGTTACATCAGCACTTCGTATTGCGCCCGGTGGTTATGGTGTAATAAGCGCCGACACCTCTATAGCGCGAGTGCTGGAGCCGAACCGGTGGACGTTGGCGAAACCCATGATCCGCATCAACGCTACCACCGATTTGGCCATCCTCCGCACACCGTCTGCCATGGCCGTTGATACTGCTGTAATCAACGCGTCGTGGCATCACCCACACGCACCCAACAGAAAAGGTCGGTCACTCGAAAAACGCTGGCCTCCACTGTCTGGAAAAAACAGCGCGTCTTGGACCTCGAGCGCTCACATAACAGGGTCTACGCCCGGCGCGCCAAACAGCATTGCAATAGAGCCAACATCTGCCACGGCAAACATGCAGGCAATGCCAAGCCCCTTTTCCTCCAATCCATATCACGCCAATCCAAGTACCACCATTACATGGCGCATACCGTTCCTTCAGGCCGTGGCACGCGTTTCTGTTTTGCAACCATCGGGTACCATTGTGGCAGACCTTCTCAATGGCAGCTTTATTGCAGGGGAAGGGGGCGTACCATGGAATGGCACAGATGCATTGGGAATGCGGGTACCTGTTGGACCCTACGTTGTTGTGTTAGAGTGTGTAGACGCCGCGTCGAATGCTGTATATACCGACCGGTGTATTGTAGTTGTAGGGGAATGAACGCTGAACATCAACGTTGGACAAGAAGAGGACTGGTGTACCAAACGTTCCCCATACGGTGGTGGACAAGGTACAGTCCAATAGGCCACGAAGACGTGTTTACCACACACTCTGATAACGCGGCGCTGGAGTGCATTACGATGCCAGTGAGCGATGTTACCATAACATCCGAGCCCGTAATGGTAACACGTGAACCTGATGGATTGGGATACACAAGTGGTTTTGGTTCCGCGCTAGCAGTTTCACTTGCAGTTATGCTTGTTGGTATGCTACCCCACCGTGTAAACCAATATCCGGATGTTATATAACCTGTTTTAGATCCTGCATACCACAGTTGCGAAACCCCATTCACGTTGAGATGAGCATGTGGAAGAGGAACCGGGTTGCCTGTGAGACGCCACGAGGATGTGTCGATACGTTGGAGCGAGTTTCCGCTGAGCATAACGAGATTCCCGTCTGCATCTTCCGTAACTGGCCCGGTTAGGCGCATTTGAATCTGAAATGCAGTATCGCCCGGACTCAATGTGCAGAGAATGGTATTGCCTACCTCCTTCATCACCATCACATATTTTCCACCTGACGTTCGGAGCATAGACTCGGTGCGCACGGCTTGTCCGGGTGGTTTGCCAATGCGTTTCCATGACCGTCCCCAATCCGTGGTGTGAATGAAGAAGGGAATGGTCTGAGAACTTAACCACACATCGTTATGAAACGAGTACGAAACGTATAGGTCCGAAAACTTCGATCCCGTTATTGGCTCGAGAGATGTGTGGCGTGTAAACTGCCATGTGTTTCCTCCATCGGTACTAACGCCAATAGTGTCGATCGATGTTACAAGTATGGTGTCGGCATGAACGGCAAGGTCTCGTACAAGTGGATAGCCATTTCTGCGATTCCAAATGGTATCCCGTCTCAATGATGGCGGGTTTACGCGAATCACCTGCTGCTGATTAGAATTGACAAACACAGCGCCGTTCGTATTCGATCTTACGGATCGAATAGACTGTATGCGCGTTAGTGTGTCGCATTCCCACGTTAACCCTCCATCGCTCGAACGTGCAAGAAGTTCGGACCCGTATCGTGTTTCAGATAACGCCGCGATATGTCGAGCGTCATTCGTGTTTACAAAGCTCCAGCCAGCCCCGCTAAGATGGGGGCGAGCCGGAACGTCATAAACGTTTGTGTAGTTGTTGTCCAGGTATCCCCAACTTCCATCTACCGTTACATAGATAGCCCTCTTATTAACACTGTCTACCTTGGGAAGAGTTATGCCAGCTACAATTGTTCTGGGTACGTTACGCGCTGTGGCAAACCAGCCAAGTGCGAAGTTTTCGTTGTACGCATTCTCCCCTCCATACCCCGATCGGCCTGGAGATTGTACAATGCCCTCTCCGTTTGTTAGGGGGCGAAAGCCAACCATGTGCTCGGGGAAGCCGGATTCGGACATCGCAGGCGATCGATCGGGCTTGTGAACGTTAAAGGCACTAAGTCTACCATCCACGCTAAGGCCTACTACGGCTATCTCATTGATTGGATGGATCCATACTAAATGTCGCTTTGGGTTCCATTCAAACAAAACGGTCTCGGAGCTCACGGATATCCACTTCAATACAGTGTCGGGGGTTACACATGCCAAGGTGGTGTCGGTTATCATGCAATAGGTAGACGCCCCACGCGTTGGCTCGAGTGGCCTGCTCCGAAACGAGCCATTTTGCCATGAATAGAGATGCACTACCGAGTCTTGCAATACCGAGAATCCGCCTTTACAGTGCATAATGCGATGACCGTATTCGGGCAGGCCCGGCCACGTGGTTATCGCGTTATTCTTGAGGTGGAGTCCGAGTATCTGTCCGCTCTTCGCCAGCACTACGCCAATGGAATCATTAACAACGATGATATGGTCGAACACCGTTGTGTCATACCGGGGCCACACGCCGCTAAACACAGCACCATCCAACCAGCGCACTACGCCCTCGCCAGCTCCAATAAGTGTGTTGGTGTCTGAACCATCCCAATCAACGCAGCGCAGTACTCGCATTGATGGTGGCACCGTGTGATATACTGTTTGGCCTGAACATAGTGTGCCAGCCACAGCCATTAGAAGAAGTATGCGCACCATGCGGTTCTCAGAACACGTGGCAGAAATAGTGGTACGGCAAAACTACTCTTGCTACGATAAATTAGCGCTCAGTTCATTGATAATATGCCAATAACGGTCTGTTCGCTACATTTACTGTTATGCCAAAGAAAAAAGCCGTCACCGAAGCAGTCAAGTTGGAAAGAAGTGCGGGCAATATCGAGATCGATCTCGAAGATGAATCGCTGTACCTAAATAGAGAACTTTCTTGGATTGAGTTTAACCGCAGGGTTCTCGACGAGGCAATAGACATTTCTCATCCGCTGCTAGAGCGGCTGAAGTTCCTGGCCATCTTCTCTACGAATCTCGACGAGTTCTTCATGATTCGTGTGGCGGGATTGCAAGAGCAGATCTATTCCGGCGTTACGGAGCTTTCATCTGATGGAATGACGCCCGTAGAGCAGTTACGGGAAATTCGCTCGCAGCTTATTCCTTTGTACAAACGCCAGTCCGAAATTTGGCTAACAGACATTCTGCCGGCGCTGCATCGCGAGTCTATTCACATTCATCGTTTCGACGAGCTAACAGCCGAAGAGCGGGATGAGTTCGAACAAGACTTTGTCGATAACATCATGCCGGTGCTTACACCACTGGCTCTCGATCCTGGGCACCCCTTCCCTCGGCTACTTAACCGCTCGTTAACGGTTGCATTCGTGTTGTACGACGATTTCGAAAACTCCGAAGAAATGAAGGTTGCCGTTGTTCAACTGCCGTCGGCGTTGCCTCGACTGATGAAGCTCAATAGGCAAGGGGGCGCGCACTACGTTCTCTTCGAAGATGTAATCCGAGCACATGCCGGAATTCTCTTCCCCGGGCTCCGCCTGCACGAGAGTCACATCTTCCGTGTTACCCGAGATGCAGACGTAGAGATAGCCGAAGACGAAGCTAATGACCTAATAACTGCTGTTGCCGAGGGTATTCGTCAGCGCCGTTGGGGTACCGATGCGGTCCGCATGGAGATTGGTTCGGACATGCCGAAGCGTCTTACGGCCTTCTTTACAAAGGCATTGGAGCTAGAAGCAACAGACGTTTATACTGTTGAAACTCCGTTGAACCTGCAGGACTTCTTAGTACTGATGCAGCTCGATAAACGTAAGCTTAAGGATGCCCCCTTCAATAGCAGGCAACTACCGGAGTTCACTACAGAGGGAACAGACATCTTCGATGTTCTGAAGGAAGGCGATCTGTTTGTGCATCACCCGTTCGACTCGTTTACAAACAGTGTGGTGAAGTTTATCGAGATTGCCGCCGACGATCCCAACGTGCTTGCCATAAAGATTACGCTGTATCGTGCCGGTGGCCGATCTTCGGTAATCGACGCGCTAAAGCGTGCAGCAATGAATGGAAAAAACGTTACGGCATTTGTAGAGCTTAAGGCACGTTTCGACGAAGAAAACAACATCGCATGGGCGCGCGCATTGGAGCAGGCGGGCGTGCATGTAGTTTATGGCGTACTGGGGCTAAAGGTGCATTGCAAGGTGTGCCTTGTAATCCGCAAGGAAGGCAGAAATGTGCTTACGTATGCGCACGTGGCAACCGGCAACTACAACCTTACCACGAGTAGAATCTATACAGACGTTGGTGTGTTTACCGGACGCCAGGAGTTCGAGCGAGACTTCGTGCATCTTTTCAACCACCTCACCGGGTACTCGAAACACGCATCGTGGCAGCACCTGGGCGTTGCACCGCTAAACTTGCGTGAGAAGTTTTTAGAGTTAATCGAGCGCGAAACAGCACTTCAACGGTCGGGCGAGAAAGGCCACATTATCGCTAAGATGAATGCGCTGATAGATCAGCGCATTATTAAAGCGCTCTATACGGCCTCTATGGCCGGAGTAAAGATCGAGCTTATCGTTCGTGGTGTTTGTGCACTACGTCCGGGCATTCCGGGTGTAAGCCACAACATTACTGTTACAAGTATCCTCGACAGGTTTCTGGAGCACAGCCGAATATTCTGGTTCCGAAATGGTGGCAAGGAGAGTGTGTTTATATCCAGTGCCGACTGGATGAACAGAAATCTCGAGCGGCGTGTTGAAATACTGTTCCCGATTTACGACGCTAAGGTAAAGAAGCGTCTGCGCGATTTGCTAACCATGTATCTCTCGGACGATGTTAAGGCACGAGTGCTGCAGAGCGATGGTTCGTATGTGCGCAGAACAACCGGTACGGCACCATGCAGGGCGCAGCAAGATCTACTGGCAAGTGCCCGGCGGAAATGACGGCGTCGCTCCTCGTTGCCGTGCGGTACATACGGCCGCGCAGACTTAGCTTCATTGCCATAATAGGCATTGTATCGGTGTTGGGTATCGTAATCGGTACTGCCGCTCTTATCTGTGTATTGTCCCTCTTTAATGGGTTTAGGGGGCTTGCAGAAACCCTCATGACCGATTTCGGGCCACACGTACGCGTGTACCTTGGCTCCGGTATGGATGCCAACAGCATCAACAGCGGAAGCGTGCCCGGGGCAACGAATGTTTCGCCGGTTGTTTTGTCGAAAGTTGCACTCCAAAGCGGATCGCACACCGGAGCTGCCTTCGGTATTGGAATGAACCCTACAGATACTGCGGCTTGGAGGTCTGTTATGCGTTCGGTGATAGTTGGGGAGGGTGTTGGCGTAAACTCGGCTTCGGTACCGGGTGCCATTGTAGCACTAGGTTTGGCAGACCAACTGCACATTTATGTTGGAGACACGCTGTCCGTGCTTGCCCCCTCTCAAATAGAGCGTGCAATTACTACAGGTGTTGTGCCCACCGGATACAATGTAGAGGTGCGCGGTTTGTTCCGCTCCAACTCATCAAGAGACGCAGACGAGACGTTTATCTATGTACCCGATGCAACCATGCGGGCAATTACAGAGCGCAGTGTGCCAACCGCGTTTGATATCCGCCTTGCGAATGCGTACGAAGCAGAAAGTGTTGCAAACGCATTACGCGCTCGTTTTCCCGGAGCGCAAAGAGTTGAGACGTGGATTGATCTAAACCGCGGTATGTATGATACGATGCGACTAGAGAGGATTGGTTCGTTTATTGTACTTACGCTGATACTTCTCGTTGCAGTATTCAACATTGTTGTGTCTCTTACTCTTGGCGTGGTAGAAAAGCGCAGAGACATTGCGGTGATGAAGTCTATTGGTTTTACGGATACAGACGTACGGAACGTATTCCTCTATCAGGGACTCATCATCGGACTGGTAAGCGTGTTCCTTGGAGTTTTTATTGGTGTGGGCTTATGTGTAGGGCAGCAGAACTTTCATTGGATTGCATTTGATGTTACACAGGGCTATCTGGTGCCTGCACTGCCTGTTATGATATCTGCTTCCGACGTTGCGCTTGTAGCCGGTGTTGGCTTGTTATTAGCCGGCAGCGCTGCTATCTATCCGGCATTGCGCGCCGCTAGCGCCAATCCTGCTGATGGGTTGCGATCGGAATAATTCTGCTATGGAGCTACAGAACAATGCTTGCTATCTTGGCGCTTATCTCGTCGCACACTCTATACCCTTCCGCCGAAAGCCGAAGTACGCCACTCTCTTCCACAACAAAACCGGCATCGATCCAATGCGTTAGGTGGGGCTGGAGTGTGGTGCGCAAGTTAGATCCGAAACGAGCGTGAAATGTTTCCACGGGTATACCATCGGCACGCAGTGCAAGAAACAAAAACTCCGATGCTTGCTCTTCGGTTGTTAACGTTTCGCTGTTTGCTTCGGGAAGTGTGCCACTCAACACCTTGCTTATCCAGGCACTAAGCGAGCGGTAATTCCAATAGCGTGTGCCATTGATGTATCCATGGGCGCTTGGACCAACAGCAATGTAATTGCCGGCGTGCCAGTAGGTTAGGTTATGCCTACACTCCTTATTCGGTAGGGCAAAATTGCTAACCTCGTATTGGCGGTAGCCGGCTGCTCGCAGCGTGGAGATAACGTAGGCGTACATGGCTACATCCGTTTCTTCGGGTGTGGGAACCACAAGCCCCTTCTTCAACTTGTTATACAGCGGTGTGCCTTGCTCGTAGATTAACGAGTATGCGCTTATATGATCGGGAGCGAGTGCGAGTATTTGCTCTATTGTAGATCGCAGTGTATCTAGGGTCTGCCCGGGTACGGCAAACATGATATCCATGTTCACGTTGTCAAAGCCGGCGGCACGCGCCATAACAATGGCTGCGCGTGCTTCGTCTGCGGAATGTATGCGGTCGAGAAATTGCAGTTCGTTCTCTTGCAAACTTTGTACACCAAAACTTACACGGTTAATGCCGGCCAGTTTGTAGGCGGATAAGGTGTTCTGTGTAACAGTGCCCGGGTTGCACTCCATTGTCCACTCTGCCAGTGGATCTACAGAATAGTTGCTGCGGATGTATTCGGTGGTGCGGGCAATAGTCTCGGGAGACAACAACGATGGAGTTCCTCCACCAAAAAACACAGAGGTTAGGGGGCTGGCAAGGACACACTTGCGCAAGGCAAGCTCCGCCAACAATGTGTCTGCAAATGTTTCGAGGTGCGTGGTGTTCTCAATGCTGTAGAAGTCGCAGTACGAACACTTCTTTTCACAGAAGGGAATGTGAAGATATAACCCACTCATTAGCGTACCCATCGGAAGATTCGGTTCCAACGAACACCGCGTTCCACAGTGTTGTGTTGAATGCCGTAAGACCAATACACAAACATCGGTGCACCAACAATTCTATCGGCAGGTAAACAACCCCAATAGCGCGAGTCGAACGAGTTGCTTCTATTATCGCCCAACACAAAGTACGAGTTGGGTGGCACCACAACAGACACCGGCTTAACTGCTAATCCAAGAAGTGGTGGTGTGGGATGTTTGGCATCCGGCGGGTCGGGCAGGCGAACGCCATTAACAAACACGCCAGAGGCCGATAGCAAAAGAGAGTCTCCGGAAACACCAACAATCCGCTTGATGTACAGATCGTCTGGATTGCTTCCACGCAAAGAATCCGGAAGAGAAAACACCACAACATCGCCTCTTCGTGCATCGCTAAAAAGGAACGCAACCTTGCTAACAAGCAGGTAGTCTCCTTCCAGAACAGTATTCTCCATGGAGTGAGAGGGTATCGAGAACGCCCCAAGAATAAACGTGCGAAGTGCAAGGGCCACAACCACAGCAAACAGTGCGGTTGTTATTACGTCGCGAGTTGAAAGCTCTGCAAGCCCCTTGCCCGAACTGCTCAACGAATGATGGTGCCTAACCTGCTCCATCGAATAGTCTTGAGACGTTGAAAGAGCGTTAGCCGTTTGCCGTACATGGGTTCATCTGCTTGCCAGGACCAATACACGATCATGGGTGTGCCCACTACGTCTGCCTCGGGGATGAAGCCCCAAAATCGGGAGTCGAGAGAGTTGTCTCGGTTGTCGCCCATGCCGAAAACGTAGTTGCGCTGAACGGTGTAGGAGGAGGCAGGTGCACCATTTATTGTGCGCAGCGATGCGTTAACGGTGTTGCCTTCCCGTGCGATAAAGGTTGCCCATTCGTCGAAGTTTTCGTCGCTAAGCGCAATAACATCACCTTCGCTTGGAATGCGGAGTGGACCATAGTTATCGCGGGTCCAGTTCTTCCCGGGAGGAAAAATAGCGGACCTGTCGTCTTCGTGCATGTTGGCGCGTTGTTCCGGCGTTAGTCCAAAAAACTGACCATGCTCCGGTAGCGGAAACTCCGTTCCATTAACAAACACACGGCCATCCTTAATCTCGAGTACATCGCCCGAAACCGCAACGCAGCGCTTTAGGTAGTACTCAAAGTTCTGCGCTTTTACTTCGTCTCTGTTGCCCGGGAAAATGAAAACGATAACGTCTCCCTGAGAGGGGGCAATGATAGGTGGCAGTTTATAGTAGGGAAGCGGCAAATTGATAAACGGGATTATCTGGGGTGTGCTCGGACCAAATACAAGTTTGTTTACAAAGAGGAAATCCCCCGCAAGTACAGTGCGTTCCATCGAACCCGTAGGAACAGTAAACGAAGCCAACGCCAAACCGTTGATAATGGTAACAACGGAGATGGCCCAGACCAAGGTTTTAATCCACGCTACAACATGCTCGCTAAACGTTTGTGGTTTGGGCGCGTTACGTCTCTTCTGCCTGCGATTGTTTAGGAACGCACCAACCGGGCCAAGTTTGGAATAGACAAATTCGATGAATGCCATAGTGTTGTTAGTCGATGGATAAAACGGCGTGGAATGCCTCTTGAGGTATCTCCACTTTTCCAACTTGTTTCATGCGTTTCTTGCCTTCCTTCTGCTTGTCGAGAAGCTTGCGCTTGCGGGAGATATCGCCACCGTAACATTTGGCAATAACGTTCTTGCGAATGGCGCTGATAGTCTCTCGGGCAACAACCTTCGACCCTATCGAGGCCTGAATGGCAACTTCGAACATCTGGCGTGGGATAAGCTCTTTCAGCTTAACGCAGAGTTTCTTGCCCCACTCGTGTGCCTTCTGACGGTGAACGATGGATGAGAGTGCATCTACTGGTTCGCCGTTTAGCAGGATGTCCATTAGAACAAGTGCGCCCGGCTCGTAATCTGAGTACTCATAGTCTAGTGATGCGTAGCCCCTTGTGCTACTCTTGAGCTTGTCGTAAAAGTCGAACACCACCTCACCAAGAGGCATATTGAAGGTCATATCCACGCGATCTGCACTCAGGTAGGTTTGCCCAAGCATTGTGCCTCTTCGTTCCATGCATAGCTTCATAATGGTGCCCACGTATTCGGAGGGGGCTATGATTTGCGCACGGATGTATGGCTCTTGGATCTCGTTGATAAGCGAAGGATTTGGAAGCTGTGCAGGGTTATCCACCCACATCACCTCGTTCTTTGTTGTTATCACCTTGTAGCGCACGTTTGGAACGGTGGTGATAATTGTTTGATTAAACTCACGCTCTAATCGTTCTTGAACAATCTCCATGTGGAGTAGGCCGAGAAAGCCACAACGGAAGCCAAACCCTAGGGCGGTTGAAGACTCTGGCTCGAACGAAATTGCAGAGTCATTGAGGGTGAGTTTGCCGAGAGCTTCGCGAAGGTCCTCAAAATCGTCGCTTTCGGCCGGGTAGATACCGGAGAACACCATGGGCTTTACTTCACGAAAGCCTTCGATTGGTCTGTCCGTTGGGTTATTGGCAAGAGTAACAGTATCGCCAACTTTAGAATCGTGGAGTCTGCGAATAGCCGCCGTGAAATACCCAACATTGCCGGCCTCCAGCACGCCTGTGCGCTGACGTTGCATATAGAGAACGCCAACCTCATCAAGTTCATATGTCTGGTTGGTATTCATAAAGAGGATTTTGTCTTTCTCCCTTAGAGTGCCGTCAAACACCCGAACGTTTACAATAACGCCTCGATATGCGTCAAAGATGGAGTCGTAGATCAATGCTCGTAAAGGGGCGTTGGGATCTCCCTTGGGTGGTGGAATGCGTTTGACAACGGCCTCAAGGATTTCGTCAATTCCAATACCTGCCTTGGCAGAAGCAAGGATCATCTCATCCTCCTTGCAACCAATCAGGTCCATCACTTGCTGCTTTACATTGTCGATCGTTGTTACGGCACTTGGAAGGTCGATCTTGTTGATTACCGGAATAATCTCCAACCCTTGTTCTATTGCCATGAACAGATTGGAAATGGTTTGTGCCTCTACTCCCTGTGTTGCATCAACAACCAGGAGAGCCCCTTCACAAGCGCTCAGCGAACGAGACACTTCGTAGGAAAAGTCTACGTGACCAGGAGTATCAATAAGGTTCAGCTTATAGGACTGGCCATCATTGGCCTTATAGTCCATCTGGATGGCATGAAGTTTAATCGTGATTCCGCGCTCTTGCTCAAGAGGGTTGTCATCGAGAATCTGATTCATCGTCATCTCGCGCGCAGAAACACGTCCGGTGCGCTCCAGCAAGCGGTCTGCAAGGGTGCTCTTGCCGTGGTCAATATGCGCGATGATGCAAAAGTTTCTGTAGTGCTGCATAAGAGCGCCAAAATACGGAGTTATCTCGAGCCCAACGCAGCAGGTTGCTGTCACTCCACCATCAAATCTTTTGCTCCTACACGCCGCGGGATTACGCCACTGGTCCACGCCTGGTGCGACACATGGACGAAACGGGTAGCCGTGCGGATTCATTGCCAGCGCAGCGGGAGTCTGGTGCGCAACTAACAGATTGTTGCATCTCAGCCGAAAGTTTCTATTTTAGTCTGGCGAGAAAAAAACATTATACACGTTGGAGGATGATATGCGTACTGCTTCGAGAGCAAAGTCTCTCTCTCTCTCTCTCTCTCTCTCTCTCTCATAGCAATACTGGCCTCAGTTGCTACTGTAACGGCACAGCCGCCGCCTTTTTCGGGGACTTGGTCGCCGGCAACGTTTCAAACTAATCTTTCCGTTGGCGGTAATCCCTGCACGATTATTGTGAATGGGTATATAAACTCAACCCCGCAACTAACTGGCGTGGATTGTGATTGGGTTATTGAGAGTTTGTGTTTCACAAATTGCGATGTACCAGAAAACATGTGTGCCTACATGGCTGCACTGCGGGTGAAGATGATTCTCAGTAATCCACAAGGTGACGTTCGGATTCCTTGTACAACGAGAATAATGAAAACGCGAATTCGTACACCTCTGTGTGTCCGACAAGACGGTGATTGCGTTGAAGGGTGCGACATATCTTCAGCATGCCAAGAATTGTTTGAGCATTGTTCGATTGTTCCAACCGGCGAGTGGATCTATCGTGCCGTGAAGTACTGTGAAGGTCCCGCCTGCACCAACGGGTGCCCACCAAACTGCATCGCTTGCCCTTGTAACAATTAAACGGAACCCGCTTTCATGCCGATGTCACTTCTGCCTATTGCGTATAGAAAAACAATTCTCCTTATAGCATTTGCGCTTCTTGGCCCGGCTGCACAGAAAGCGCAGTGCCAGCAGTGGGCTCGTTTCAACAGATTTGCCGGTTGTAATGTGAATGGTATCACATTCGACAACGAGAATGCTGTACTAATCTGCGACCGAGATAAGGGGCTTCGTGCAATTCGGCCAGATGGCAGTTGTACGGAGGTCCTGCACGAGGTAGCCGAATCTAGACCGGAATTGGAGTACTTCTTTGCAAAGCTGGACTACGCAACAGGGATTCCTCGAACAGATTATATTCTTGTTGGCAACGAGTATACCAGCAGTGGCAATGGTGTTGTATGCGTTCGACGGGAGCCGGGTGACGTATTGAAAAAAATCCAGCTCCCGTCAGGAGCATTTCTCGAGAGCAGCATGAGAGACTTTATCGGCAGTCGGTTACTCGTGACTCAGGTTGGCAGACTATATGCCTTAGATGGATTTACTCAAGTATTTTCCGACGACCGAGGTGTAACGTTCAAACCCGTTGAACATTTGTTCGCCCCGGGTGGAGCCAATGATTGTTTGCTCAACGACGTGTTTCCTGGGTACACAGTGGAACTAAGCCCGTATACCGTCTCGCTTCGAGGAGACTCCATTGTGGTCCGACGCCAGGGAGGATCTACTCATCGAGTTCAGTACAAGCTCGGCACGCTAAATGCTGAGTCGTGTAATCAGATGTCTGTTTCGGAGATACTACTCCTTGGTACAGATACATTAGTGGTAATTGCCGAGGGCGACCAAGTATACGCCACCACAGATGGAGGCGCTACGTGGAACCGTGCAACCAAGGGAACGCGGCTCGTGACGATACTTACAGATGGACGATGTTTTGTGACCGACGATGCGTCTCGCATCTATCAAGTGAACTTTCGGAACAACACAACAGAACTCCTCGTGTGCAGTGACGCGTATGTTACAGACACGATTACCTCCATTGTGGTAAACAGACACGTTCAGATTGCCACGGGATCGGGGTTTTATTGGCGTTCCATAGACTACGGAACAAGCTGGCCGCGCATTGGCCCGCGGTCGGCATACAACGTTGCAGCGGTATCAACATCTGGGAAGATGTATTCTCTTTCCCAGCCCATGATGGTGCATTCTTTTGACGAAGACCTTGGCCGTTGGGTGCCTTTGTTGAGTAATTGCAACTCCTATCACACAACACGATTGCGGTCAACGCACGATGGTCTGTTTGTGGAGATTGGGGATACCGACCCAATGATTCGCTCGTTCCGGGGCAAGCAGCCATCACGACTGCTGGTAAGGGATGGTCCCATTCATTCGTTGGACTCTATTGTAGCGGACATAGAGCATAAATGGCCGGAGTCTCTCGATGCCGCGGCAACGCCAACTGATGTACTACTGGCAACGGAGTATGGGGTGCATACGTTGGCCCCCTCGACGCTAAGGCACTCATATAAAATCAGCGTGCCCAAATGGTTGTCTTTCAACCCCTCATTCTATACCCTTGAAACGGGTATACATTTGTTGGGACATCCCGTTCACGTACGGCTCACGGAGGACAATCCGCGTAAGGCAGCACCGCCGGTGTGGAGTTTTTCTGGAATTATGGACTCTGCACTTGCGAGCGTTATGGTTTCTAGTGTGGTTACTATGCGGAGTTCAACACTTGTTGGACTTAACATTACGTCCGCCCGCCGGTTTGATTTCTGCCCACTTTGGTTGGTGGACAGTGATGGACAAGGAGCCCCCTTCAACGCTGGAATAGGAGCTACGTCTGTTGTTGGATTGAACTCCGATGGGCTGGGTACCGCGATCGCCGTAACACAGCGGCCAGCAGAATATCAGTACGGTCCGGCCTCTATCTATGTGAAGCCGAGCGATGACACAACGTGGCGCCTTGTGCCGTGGATAGAGCGGCTTACCTCCCAGCAAGAGAAGAACATTGCGTGTGCCGCAGGCACCGAAGGAGTGATGTACATCGCAGGACGCGGTTTGGACTCCATTCTGATGACGGGCCCACCCTATACAACGTACAGCACCGTGGCACTACCAACATTAGGAACACAGGAGTGGCCTCTTTCGATGGCTATTCATAAAAACCAGCTCTACCTTGGCACTACAGGTGGCATCTATCATACTCAGCTACCAACGTCGGTTGCTGATGAAGAAGAGATACCGCTGTACAACCGAATGGGATTGTTGGTGGCACCAAACCCGTGCAGTATCAAGGCAACGATTACACTTCTTCAAACCGGGCTGCCGGCAAACAGAACACTGAAGCTTGTAAGCGTGATGGGGCAGGTGGTTCGTGATTTCACGGACGTTCTGCCGGCAGAGTCTAAGTCGTCAGTGGAAACCTCTATCAACGTCTCAGATGTGCCATCGGGCAGATACCTACTCGTATTCGGAGCTTCTGGTGTTGCTCGGGCCACAGCAATCTCCATTGTCCGGTAACAGAACGGACACACGTCCGCACCCTACAACCCGGCCGACATCGATACCGTTATAAAGGTGTCCGTGCGGGTGTAGCCGCTTGCGGAAGGGAAAACGGGCTGAGTGGCGCTAAGGGTTCGCAGTTCCGCACGGAACAGCAGATAGGGCGCTAACAGAAGGTTGGCACCAATAGAAGCACCTGTGCAAACAAAGTTGGTGTTCGTAGGCGTTGACACGTACAAGCGGTCTGCGTCGTTAAAGTGCTCTGCCCGGGCACAAACGGAGAGCTTTGAGTTCAGCAAGAGAGATCCAAGAACTGCGCCATACCACGACTTGTCTGTGCCCGCCGTAGCACGCTCCTGTAGGCCTACATCTGCGATTGCAACCAGGGTTGAGGCCGAAGTTGGCTTCCACTCTGCCCATACATCGTTATGAAACCGGAGTAACTCCGGCGTACCCGTTGGTTGGTCATTGCCGATAAAGGTGTTCCAAGAGACTCGTAGGTTCTCTGCCGCCGAAACAAGAAGTGATGTTCCAAACGACAGACTCTCGTTGTTCTCAACAATTCGCTGCCAGCCATTTAGTACGTGCAGGCCAACGACTACATTTTGCTGAGTCTTCCACCGCACCGCTGCACCTGTTTCGTAATAGGGTGTGTAGTCCGAGATCAAGTTCCTCGAAAGCACAAGGTTCTTTCGGGGAATCATAGACTCATATCCTATGTGCGACTGCATGATGCCCACCTCAACGTCTAACTCCTTGGTAGCATGCCACACGATGGAGGCCTCTTGCAGATGTCTCCACGCACTGTCTGCCCCCACATAATTGGCTTCGGTAAACCAGCCCGCCTGCAACACAAAACGCGTCGTAAGGTGGTTGGTTTGCACTACAACTCCGGCGTGACCCAGCATAAGTCCAATTTCGCCGTTGCGCGATGGCTGCGTGGTATAGGCGCGTTCATGGTTAGGGGGCTTGGCAAATGAGTACGAGGCGGCAATGTCTACCATCACATCGGCTGCAACACGGATACTGTCTGCCCCCTTCGCCACCGCAGTGACAGCAAAGCATGCAAGGGCTATTCCGATTTTCGTAGCTGTGGTAGTGTGCATTGGGTTTGAATTTTCCATGCAAAGCTACGCCATGCACACAATGCATAGCTATTGACCCGTAGCTTGATCTCGGATTCTTTTTGTACAGATTCTGTTATGATGCGCCGAGATCATCTGTGTAGGAAGTTACTCCTGTTCACAATTCAGGAGTATCGCTTTGATGGTCAAAAAATCCCTCTCACTGGTTGCAGCTCTGCTGCTTGCCAGTGTGCTTGCCCCCTATCTGGTAGGACAAGAGACCGGTAGGACTTCGTTGGTGCAGTATGCACCTGGTTCGCTGGGTGTTATCCCCAAGGGAGGGTTTTTACTCGGTAGTGTGGTAACGTACAAACTGTATGGGCCATCGAGAAGAGAGTTGGCTGCACATAGAAGTGGCGTTGACTTCGCCGGAATAGAGCCCGGCATCTATACTGTTCTTGTGGAAGGCTCCACATCCCGAGGTGTTGGCACCGCATCAGTTGCTCCCAACCAAGAGACTGTGGTGCATGTGGAGATGCTGCGAATCCGTGCTCATACGCAGATGGCCCGGATAACCGTGCGGGAGGCAATCACGCGCGAGCCCTTTCCCGAAGTGAAGGTTGTTATAGATGGTGTTGGCGATGCCGTAACGGATTCCGAAGGTGGAGCCACGTTTTCTTCTATTCCCTGCGGCACACGCCAACGGGTGCGCTTGCTACGTGGCCAGGAAGTAGTCGGCATGCAGCTTATCGAGGTAGGTAATGATACAACTGCATCCTACGAGATGATGCTGCAAGCGAGCGCGGGAATTGCCGTAACGGCCGGACTTCAGGCATGGTATCCGATGAATGCCTCCTCGCCCACTATGGACGCTGGACCCTATAGCCGCAACGCCGACCGAGAAACCAACGTACCTCTGCCTGCAGAAGATCGCCATGGTGTTGCTGGCGGTGCTCTACACTTTGATGGAAAGGCATCGGCCGTAACAATACCCGATGCGGGCTGGCAGAAGGAGGTGCCACTTTCGGTGAGTTTCTGGGTGCGAACCAACGCTGCAACCGACGCGACTGGTACCGCAATGTTTATGGGTAAGTACCTTCATCCAACAGGGGCTGGCTGGCTGGTTTTCTATGAAAAGGGACTCCTTTGCGCAGCCCATATCTCCAACGGATTCGCAGTGTTCTCGCGCGTGAACACGCAGACGTCGATAGACGAAAAGTGGCATCACATTGTGATTACGATTACTCCAACTACTCTTACCATGTAGGTTGATGGAGCGCGTATCCCTGCAAACACTGCGATGCAGAGCATTGCGGCCGTAAGCAGTAGCGAACCAATTCGCATGGGTCGGCTCGGTTCCACCATGTGGCCCGATCACGCCGGTTTGATTGGCGCCCTGGATGACGTTGCTTTCTACAACCGCATCCTCACGGATGAGGAGATTCTGCTATTGGGTAAGTAGACCAGCGGGTGTACCAGCCCAGCGAAAGATGCCACCCGAGGTGGGATATCATTTGTTCGCCCTCTGTATCTAAACGCCTACTTTGTTACCACGAAGGCCACTACACGGCCGCCATGAGAAACCACTATCCTGCCAATCTTTCCCGTGGGGAGCTGCGGGGCCTGTATGGGCCGCAACGAGGAACTGATGGTTCCGTCCCAATACAGGAACTCCGTGCCATTGCTCACTAGTATGCGTCCGTCTGGAAGCCATGCGAAGTCCTCTGTGCCTCCGGGAAGCTGTAGGAGTGGCTTGGTTGTTTCGTTATTTGGAGCAATTGCGGTTACTACGCTCCGTGTAGAGTCGGAGGTATCCACGTACGTAAGCGCACCACCTGGTGAAATACGGATGGTGCGTCCAATGGAAGAAGCAACAAGAGTTGTTTGACGCGAAGCGAGATCTGCAGCCACCAATGTGTGAGGCGTTCGCGTGTGATCGTTGCCTACAATGAATAAGGCCACCGTGCCATCGCTAACCCAACAATGATAGCCAACGCGGCGCGCACCAATGATTGGCGCAATTGGCCTTCCATCCAGAGTGTAGCGCCATAGTTGTTGCGATTCCGTGTACTCTTCATCGGCGGCACCGGGTTTGCCAACACGCACAACGGAGAGACTCTTGCCGTCGTTCATTGGTGTTGGTGAGAACTCGGCTTCGGCTGTTGTAGTAATGCGTGTGCGTTCGCCCGTTGCAATGGTGTACCGAAAAACATCCGTCGGCGCATTTGACACAGAGGCCACATAATACAGCACACTGTCGTTTGCACTAAAAGCTGGTTGGTTGTCGTAGCCACGTCGTTGAGTGATGTTGCGAACATTACTCAACGTCATAGTTGCGGCATCCAAGTCTGCCAGATAGATGTCGGTATCGGGCAAGGGGGCAAGTGATGCGCACCCCGTAGCAAACACAACAATGCATGCTAAATGCAGAGCAACAACTGCCAAACGACGTGGCGAGTGTTGGTTGTGCATGTATACGCAATGATTAATACGCTCTGGCAAAAAGAACACGTTGGCTGCTTGGTTTTCCGGTGCGTATGCAGGTGCCGGGCTCTTGGGGATTATCAAGAGGAATGCATCGAATTGTTGCCTTTGTGTGTTCTTTGATTAGCTCTTCGGTTTCGGATGTGCCGTCCCAGTGTGCACTTACAAAGCCCCCTTTCCCATCGAGAGTGGTAACAAACTCGTCCCACGTGTCTACCTTGGTTATGTGCGAGTTGCGAAACTCTAATGCACGCTCGTACATAGTGCTCTGGATGTTCTCCAGCAACTGTTCTATTGAATCTGCTAGGTTCGCCAACGCAACGCTGGTTTTCTCCTTTGTGTCTCGGCGCGCAACTTCAACGGTTCCATTGGCTAGGTCTCGTGCGCCAAGGCCAATGCGCACGGGAATTCCCAACTTCTCGTATTCGGCAAATTTGTATCCGGGACGATTCTGATCGTCGTTATCAATTTTTACCCGAATTCCTTTAGCACGCAACTCGGCTGCAATAGTGGCGGCAACCTCTGTTAATTCTGGAAGTGGTTTAGGAATTGGAACAATAACAACCTGAGTTGGTGCCAAACGCGGAGGAATAACTAGTCCGTCGTCGTCTGAATGGGCCATAACCAACGCGCCCATTAACCTCGTAGACACTCCCCACGATGTTGCCCACACGTATTCGAGTGTGTTCTCCTTCGTGCTAAACTGCACATCAAATGCCTTGGCGAAGTTTTGACCAAGAAAGTGAGAAGTTCCTGCTTGCAGGGCCTTGCCATCCTGCATAAGTGCCTCTATGCAGTAGGTATCCTCGGCGCCCGCAAAACGCTCGCTGGCAGTCTTAACGCCCTTTACAACAGGCAGGGCCATCCACTCCTCTGCAAACGTTGCATAAATGTCAAGCATCTTTGTTGTTTCTTCAATCGCCTCTTCACGTGTTGCGTGAGCAGTATGGCCTTCTTGCCATAAGAACTCGGCTGTGCGAAGGAAAAGTCTTGTTCGCATCTCCCAGCGAACTACATTCGCCCATTGGTTGATGAGTAGGGGTAGATCTCTGTATGATTGGATCCAATCCCTATACGTATTCCAGATGATGGTTTCGGATGTGGGCCGAATGATCAACTCTTCGTCGAGCTTCGCATCGGGGTCTACGATAACACCAGAACCATCTTCTGCATTCTTGAGACGGTAGTGTGTTACCACGGCACACTCTTTTGCAAACCCCTCAATGTGGGCGGCCTCCTTGCTGAGGAAGTTTTTGGGAATCAACAGTGGAAAGTATGCGTTAACGTGACCCGTTGCCTTGAACATTTCGTCCAACTTGTCTCGCATGTTTTCCCATATGGCAAAGCCATAAGGTTTAATTACCATGCAGCCCTTCACAGCCGAATAGTCGGCCAAGCCGGCTTTACGCACGAGGTCGATGTACCATTGTGAGTAATCTTCTGCGCGCGATGTTATTTCTTTGCTCATTATTATTTCTTCACTGTTTCAAACAGGAAAACAAGTTGACCTTCGGGACTGCGGAAAATGGCGTTCGCAAGGCGATTATCAACCGTTGGAAGTTCTTCGATGGGGGTTACGCCGGCTTTCTTTAGCCGATCTATGCGTTCTTCCATATCGTCCATAAAATAGGTTATGGCAAGCGATGGAATGTCTTTGTTTTCGTGAATGCCTACCTCAATTGTTCCATCTGTCATGTTCATAAATGGATAAAAGGAGGAGTCGGTTTTTGCTGGTGTAAAACCTATATCTGCCCACCATTGAACTTCAACACCAAGGCGCACGGCAGCGGTGCTGTATTCGGCCTTCTTGCCACACAGTGTGTTAAGTGCGCCAGTTGCTCTAATTGGCGGTTCTACTGATGAGGCGCGAATGGCCACGTGAACATTGTTTGGAGATGTTATCCGCAGCTCAGAGTACATCGGACCTTCAACTTCGTACGTCATGGGAATGACCAGAGAGTCGAGAAGCTGCTTTACACGTTTAATATTCTCGGTGCGATAGACAATTACAGGACTAGGCATAGAGGTTTTCACGAGTGTGAGAACAACCTGACCGTCCGAGAGTGTAATGGCTGAGTCTATCTTTTCGCCACTCATGGTAACGGGGGAGAACCCCATCCGTGTCCACCACGCCATGGAGGTTAAGAGGTCCTTGGTGCTAAGAAGTAGGCGTGTATGGCTGCCCATTACGTACTTCATTTTTTGGGCCCACGTTGACGCAGAGCACAGAATCAGGAGAGCAAGTACGGTTGTAAGACACTTCATAGACTATCCTCTCCGAATAATGGCGACGCAGACGTGGGTTGAGGGATACCTAAATGCCGGTAGGCAAGGGGCGTGGCGGTGCGCCCTCGTGGCGTTCGCTGGAGGAACCCCTGCTGGATCAAGAACGGTTCATACACTTCTTCAAGTGTACCGGGTTCTTCGCCAACCGCTACGGCAAGTGTCGAAATGCCCACCGGACCGCCCGCGAACTTCTCAATGAGGGCCGAGATGATGCGCGCATCCATCTCGTCGAGTCCGAACTCATCTACATTCAAGGCGTGGAGTGCAAGACGGGCGATCTCCAACGTCACAACGCCGGTGCCTTTTACGTCGGCGAAGTCGCGCGTGCGACGCAGAAGCCTGTTGGCGATGCGAGGAGTTCCCCGCGACCTGCGTGCGAGTTCATTCGCCCCCTCTTCATCGATCAGGGCGTTGAGGAGTCCGGCACTACGCACAATTACTCGTGCTAGTTCTGCTGCATCATAGTAGTCAAGTCTGTTCGTGATCCCAAAACGCGATCGTAAGGGGGCTGTGAGCAGTCCCTGTCGTGTTGTGGCGCCGATAAGGGTGAAGCGGGGGACGGAGAGTTGGATGGAGCGTGCTGCCGGACCGGAATCTATCATGATGTCCAGGCGGAAGTCTTCCATGGCCGAGTAGAGGTATTCTTCGACAACGGGCGAGAGCCTGTGTATCTCGTCGATAAAGAGAATATCACCTTCGTCCAAACTCGTTAGCAGCCCAGCTAAATCCCCGGGTTTTTCCAATACCGGTCCAGAAGTGATTTTGATCTGCGCGCCCATCTCCCGAGCAATGATATGCGACAACGTTGTTTTGCCGAGTCCCGGCGGACCCGTGAGCAACACATGGTCCAGTGCCTCGCCCCTTCCCCTTGCAGCAGCGATAAAGATCTGAAGGTTCTCTACGATCTTCGGCTGTCCGGTGAAATCATCGAAAGAGGTGGGACGTAGGGCAGACTCTACCTCGTCATCCTTCTTCGCTCGTGCTTCTATATGTTCGTTCTGGCGGTTCATTGAAGCCGAATTTACGCAATGCGGGAATGACGGAATGGCGGAGTTTCATGCTTCCAATATTCCGTTATGCGGATACTCCGTTGTTCCACAATGCGACATAGACTGTTGTATGGCTACGTGTGTGTTAGTGGCCTAGATTCCGCCGGGTAGCCCAGCTTCGGAAGGGAATGGTAACGGCGTGTTGATTCTTCTTGTAAAAAAATCCTTCAAGCGGCACGAACGTTAGGTCATCGTGCAAGAATTTTCCGGTTGAAGTGCGTTGCTATGTGTTGCTTGGGCAAATGCAAGCGAGAAACAAAAACTACATTTGTAAAC
>DAITNB010000019.1:0-44837 GCA_036834845.1 bacterium
GGGGTATATTGGGCGCAATACAACGTAACGTGCACGATTACTCACGAGGATAAAATGAGGTCTCTACTTGTTGTCTTGCTCTTCGCCGTAGTTTATGGAAGCCAGATTAATGCACTGGTTACGGACTGTGTTTGGGGCGAGAACCCTGATTGTACAGAACCATGGGCGACTGGTTGGAAGGATGTATGGGTCACAATGCCAAGCGCACCTCCGTGTTCGGTTCTCGTTCGTGTATACTATAACGCAAGATGCTTGCAAATTGAAATTCAAGACATTGCAGTTTCGCTTATTGTTACGTCGCCATCAGGATGTGCAACAAAGGCAGCGATTTCGGCGTTCATCAACACCACCTCCTTCAAGAATCAGGTCACGGAGAACATTCTATTACAACTGACGCGAGATTTTTACATCCGTACTGGGAAGAGTCCAGAACCCTGTCCTGAGCAGACAAGTGCGACTGTTGGTAAGTTGAATAACTGCAGACAGATGACTGTGACCTATTCCTTCCCCGGCGGAACTACCATTGACGCGCTATACGATCCGCTTAATCCCTGGTTATATTACGAAACGTTGTATTCGGAGACTGGAGGAGTGCCCGTTTCCATTGGACTCACCAGTTGTTACACTACGGCGTGCTGTTTCCGGACTTTGTCCCATTGCATTGACTCAAACGGTAATTTGTTATACACTTTTGGACCGTGGACGTCTAGTGGGATGTGTCCTCCGTTTAGTCCTTGTAAATATCTCTTTTGCAATTAGAGGGCATGAATCGAGCCGTTTATTGGTTTGCCACTATTGCACAATTAGCAGCTGCAGTAGCTGTTAACGCGCAGTACCTGTCCTTGCCTCTGCAACATGTAGAGTGCAGTAGAGGAGTGTATGCAGTAACTGCGAGTAACATAAGTGAAAGCGGCCTTATAGTCATTGGGGGGGAGAGCGGGCGCTACGGTGTTGCTCAAGTTGGAAAGGGTCGTTTCCAATGGAAGTGCCTCCCGAGCGAATTCACGGTGTTTGGATTGGATTGCACAGAAAATCTCGTTGTCCTAGGTGGCGAGGGTGGCAGTGTGTGGATCGTTGATGGCGAGACCGAGAATCGTGCCTTCTTGCCTGAGCCCGATACTGTTTCGGCCGTACACATAGGCGAACGTGCTATATACGTCGCAACAGCAATGGGGAAAATTTGGAGCAGGGCCTTGGATGGTGGTGGAGAATGGCGCCTGGAGTATACCGCCCGTGCAGGTCTGTTGGCACTAAACGGAACAAGAGATCACGTTGTAGCGTGCGGAAAGAGTGGTGTTCTGGTACAAAAACATGCGTTGGAAACCGATTGGAAAGAGATAGATCTTTCCACCATGAATGCACGCAATCTGATGTTGTCTGCGGTCACGGTTACAGATACGGTGATGTATGTTGGCACATCTGGTCCGTCGGTGCTTCGGGTAGCGAATAACGGCAACGTTCTTGATGAGGTACTTGTTACTCAGCCCGACGCACGCGTATCGAATGACCATCTCGGTTTACCCGAGCGGGTGTTGAGCATTGTAGTTAGTGGATCGTCCGTGTGGTTAAGTGGCTTCTTTGTGCCAAGGAATGGACGTATTGGAAGCCTCTTTACGAGTGAAGTTGGTGAATCGGCATATAGACGGGTATCGTACCTCGAGCCTTTTGGTAGAGCTCCAAGGTCAGACTACATTCCCGTACTACGAATAGAGGATGATACAGTCATAGCAGTATCTGCCGCAATTGGCAATCCTATCACATGGTTTAGGGGTGCGATTCGCGACACAGTGTATCAGTTTACATCCGAGCAGAACGTGTGGGAGGAACGTCTCCGAGCCGATGGCACATCGCAGGGTTTGCAGTCCACAATTGTGTTTTCGCTCCTTGCACATCCAAGCGGTGACAAGCTTCTTTCCACACTAAGCAATGCACTCACTGGTGAAAGTCAGGAGTCACGCACATTTGTGTGCACAGTTAGTCCGTTAGGTAATAAGACCGCCATAGATACCATTGCACAGATTGAAGCTCGGTTCGTGTTGGACACTGTACACGGTGAGTATATTCTTGGTCATGACTACCTCGGATTCCCCAGGTGTAGCTTCGACATGGGCGCCACCTGGCAACGTAGTGTTGTTCCTGACTCAATCACCGAGATGGCTTCGGTTTGGATAGATGGCGTTATGTTGGTAGACACCCTAGTGTTATGCTCCTCGTATGATACATTCTTCGTTGCGGATACGGGATTGAGGCGATGGACAATGATACGCTTACAGGGTGGTAGTGATACTACGTTCATCAACAGTACCGTAGTACGTGTTAGTCATAGTTCCTTTGTATACGTTAGGAGCAAGTATGTTGAAAACGAACTTGTGGCTCAAGTTGTTTGCGAATGTGAACTGCGAGGCAGAGACCTCGTTGTAGTTCGTGAGACATCTATACCGTTGCCTGGTACACGTACATCGAGCGCTGCTTTCTTTGACAACGGTATACTTAACGTTGTAAGCACAGTTCCAGCCGATTCTCTTCCAGAATTTCTCGTCAGTTACCGGCTGTGTGAGTGGAGAGACGATGACTGGGTTTGTTCAACGATGCGTGTTAGGGACCCTGATGGTGTGAACAGAACGAGGTTTTTGTCATCTGTTCGTCTGATGTCTGCCAACGATCACATCGTAGTACTCAGTAATAACAACTCACCTATCGTAGGTCTGGGAAGCCCCAGACGCTGGCAGTTCCTTCAAGGGTCGATACGGAGCAAATCCATCAATCATCGATCAGCTATAGCAAGTGGACGTTTATACGTTGGCGGAGATTTTCACGGGCTGTTCTCGTATGAACTGGACAGCGTAGTTACTAGCGTCGAGGAGAACTTTGCCGATACGAACATTGAGCACCCCTCTGCCTCTTCTGATGAGTCAGTGTGTAACGAGACCCCATCGTACTATACTCTTAACGGTAGTAGAGTTGATGCTACACCTAACACACCCATCATCGATGGAGTTTATTTAGTGCAATTCTGTAGCGGTTTGAGGAGACTATGCGTATTCGTAGACGGACGCATGATAGCTACGCAAGCTCTCTAAGCAAGGCCTGACGTTCGATCTCGAGTTGTCGGATTCTACGCTCGAGGGAGTCCAGTTCTTCCGGCATGGAGTCTATCTCGATACGCAGTTTCGACGCCGCCTCGTCTACAAGATCAATGGCTTTGTCTGGAAGAAACCTATCTGTTATGTATCGATGAGACAGTTGTGCGGCCGCAACGATTGCACCATCGGTTATTCGTACGCCATGGTGTACTTCGTAGCGTTCCTTTAGTCCGCGCAGAATACTAATCGCATCTTCTACATTTGGCTCGGCAACGAACACCTTTTGGAATCTGCGCTCCAAAGCAGGGTCTTTCTCGATGTGTTTCTGAAACTCATCCAAGGTTGTAGCCCCAATTGCACGTAGTTCTCCTCTGGCCAAGGCGGGCTTCAGAATATTGGCAGCGTCCATTGCTCCAGACGTAGCACCTGCGCCAATGAGAGTGTGAAGCTCGTCGATGAAAAGAATAAACTCGCCGTTCGAATCGGCCACCTCTTTTACAACTGCCTTCAGACGTTCCTCGAACTGTCCTCGAAACTGAGTTCCGGCGATAAGTGCGCCCATATCCAGGGAGTAGAGTGTTTTGGTCTGCAGCGATTCGGGCACATCTTGAGAGATGATTCGTTGGGCAATACCCTCTACAATAGCTGTTTTACCAACGCCCGGTTCTCCAATGAGAACGGGGTTGTTTTTTGTTCGTCGGGCTAGCACTTGAAGTACTCTGCGGATCTCCTCCTCTCTGCCAATTACGGGATCGATTTTCCCTTTGCGGGCCTCGTCATTAAGATTCCGCGCGTATTTCTGAAGCGACTGATATTTATCCTCTGGGTTCTGATCCGTTACACGTCTGCTACCGCGTACTTCCTTCAGGATAGTGAGTACGGACTGCTTGGAAAGTCCTTGGTCCTTAAGAATCTGACCAGCAATGTTCTTCTGCAGAAGCAGCGCCAACAAAAGATGTTCTGTTGAAACGTATTCGTCTGTTAGCTGTGTGGCTTCTTTGAAGGCATCCTGAAACATCCGCTGCGTGTCGGTAGACAAATGTGTGCTCGTAAACCCACTCACTTTCGGGAGAGTACCTATGGCCTCTTCGGCCTTTGCACGAAGGAAGTCGGCATTAGCTCCGGCGCGGGTAATGATTGGCTTTACAATACCGTCGGCATCGCGAAGCATTGCGAGCAATACGTGAATCGGCTCCAGTGCCTGATTCTCTGCTCCGGTTGCTATTTCTTGTGCGGCCTGTACGGCCTCTTGCGCTTTGAGTGTGAGCTTGTTGAAATTCATGGTACACCTCTATGGAGAACGTGTAGGACGAATTACCGCTCGGTTCATTTCTCAAGAAGGGTACGCAATTCGCCCTCGGCACGGTAAAAATCGGATGGATCTACCCCAACACCGGCGCGCAAGGGGTTATCGAGCGCAAAAATTAATCCAAGTACAAGGATGAGCATAAATGTTACCAGCCACGTATACACTAAATGTAGCCGCGCATCCTGGACTCCAAAGAACCACAGGAATACCACGGTCACCAGTCCACCAACGAGCAGAACAAGCTTCAAGAAAAAACTCATGTGGTCGCCCATGGCCGCGTGGCGCTCGTATCTCTCAGACGCTAGGCTGCCCATTATCTCGAGTAAACTCTTATACACGGCTTCCTGCCGCGCCCCCTGTGGCTCTATGGATCGGACGATAGACCATAACTCATCGAGATGTTCACGATGGGTGTGTTGAACCTCCTCCCGCGAAGATAGGGGCCACTCTATGCTGGCCACATGACGTGTGTAGGCAAGGCATGCCTTGGTAAGGTGTGTTGCGGTTGTGGAGTCGAACGATTGTCCAATCTGCGCTACGTCCACCAACAATGCGGCCTCGCGAACAGATGCCTCAGAAACAATATCTCGGCGAGACTGACCATGACTAACAAGCAGACCAAGGATCACAGCGTACAGAACACCAAAGGTTGCGTAAACTGCCGCCGTTACCTCGTTGTGGTGCGAAAGGGGCTGGTGGTTCACACGTTTACGCACCACAAAGTGTACAATTGTGGCCATCGTTGCTACGCCTAAGCTGGCAAGAACAAACAACATCAGTTCCATTAAAACTGGACCTCGAAGGCGGTTATGGGTTTGCTTCGGCCACGGATGGTTTCTGTGCCAAGTTCGGTAAAACGTATGCCGTTTTCCGTACATGCACTGCGTACCTCGTCGCTAATCACAATGGCTATCCCTCGTTCCTTGGAAAGATTTTCGAGTCGGGATGCAACGTTTACCGTGTCTCCAATAACGGTTGTATCTAACCGTTCGGCAGAACCAACTGTGCCTAGCATTACTTCCCCGGTGTGGATGCCTATCCCAACTTCGATTGGTGCAAAACCGCGCACAGCGCGCTCGGTATTGAGCGTAGAAAGCGCCTTCAGCGCACCTACGGCGGCGCGCACGGCATCGGACGGGTTACCCGGGAACAGCGCCATTACAGCATCGCCAATGTACTTGTCTATGAATCCGCCGTTGCCGGAGATGCACGGTGCTACGGTTTCGAGATAGCTATTAAGGAAGCTAAATGTTTCGTTTACGGTAAGCTGCTCGGAGAGGGTGGTAAACCGCCGAATGTCTGCAAAGAACACGGTCATGTTTGTCATCACGGCATCACCCATGCTTACGTTTCGTATCGAATCGATGCCTAGAGACTCCAAGAACTCGCGTGGAACAAAGCGCTCTGTTGAATGGAGTGTTTCGCGCAGCTCTGAATAGAGTCGGGCATTCTCCAGTGCCCCGGCGATATGACCGCTAAGGAGATCGAGGAATCCAAGATGGCGTTCGAGGAAGGCACCAGTTACGGAGCGGTTCGTTAGGTGCAGCGCACCGATCACCGACGAGCGGTACTTAATGGGATAAACGAGCAAGCTTAGAGTGCCGGTAGACTTCACAAATGGGTCGTGCGAGAGTTCGGTCTTGCGCACATCAATGTACAAGACGTGTGTTGCTCGCCGCAACGCAACCTGTGTTGCAGGCACGCAGATGTGTTTGGAGGATTTTAGATCTACAGCAAGCGCTTCTGCAACCAAACGCTCTGCATGGAACGAAGCGCGCACCTGTGGAACGCCCCCTTCCACCAGTACAAGCGATGCCTCATCTGCACCGGAATGCTGAGCTACGATGCGCAGGAGGTTCTTCATCAATTCGTCTTGATTGATCTCTCCGGCAATAACAGAGGCCGCACGGAGAACACTTTCTATGTCGAGGTCCATTTGACTAACACTTGTGGAGTCGGATGACGACCGTGTTTGACGCACCGCAGGTGTGGTAGGGGTTGGTACATCACGCACAAACGATCCATCAACAATCTCTCTGCATCGCTTGGCAATGAACGAAACGATTTCGTTCTCTGCACGGTGGGCCTCGGCAACGGCAGCGTCTATTCCTCGCAGGCACTCGTCCTGATTACCTTGGGAAAGACTCTCAAAAGCGCGCGCTAACAAGCGTCTGCAGCCAATAGTGTTCGGGATGCGCTGCTCCCACACGTCGAGCTTCCTTAACAAGGTGCGAAGGGTTTTTCGAACCGCCGGTGGCATCTGTTGTGAGCGATACAAAAGGCCTATGTGAATAACCCGCAGCACGGCATACTCGATTTCGCTCGTTAACACAAGCATTCCCTGCTCAGAATTCTTCATCACATCCAGACAGCGTCCCATCTCGTCTAGGTCTGCATTGAGAAGTGCGGAAGTTGCGTTTAACTGCTGAATGAGACACACAGAGGCCATGTCGCTCGAACGCAAACTTTCTCCTAGAATACTGTCTGCACGAGAGAAGATGTCTTGCGTTTGTCGCTGAAGAACGGTGGTTGGGAAGAACGTAACAAGAAACTGCGCCACCGTTGCATGGTAATACGATGCTAAGCGCGGAATATCTTGGTGGTGCTGATAGGTGCGTAGTAGGCGCTCTATCATGCGCTCCATCTCGGCTGCAATGAAATGTGGACTTCTGCCGGCAAACAACAGCGTTTTGATGTACACACCACAAGCATACGCCACGTTTGCCTGGTTTCCGGCAAGTTCAGCAAGCTCGGATGCATCATCCAGCTGATTGAGACTCTCCTGTACGTCCCGCACCCAAAACGTAATGGTGCAACCAGGAATAAACTTGCTGGATGATCGCGCGCCAAGGTCGGCAGACTTCTCGGAGAGTTCTATAGATAGGTCTGCGTACCGCGCTGCTAGGTTGTATGCCTTAACAGATAACATGATGGTGGCAAATGTTGCGTACGTATCTACACAGCCATCGTTGTGTCCATGTTTAAACACGAGGTCGGCGCGCGACATTTGCACGCAGGTAAACAGCTTAACGTCCAGATTAAATGATGGGGCTTGGAGCAACTCCAATAACCGTATAGCCATCTCTACAGACGGATTGTTGAGCTGCGGACGAGATCGAATGGTTTCTATCGTTAGCCGGGACTGCCGCAGCCATGCCTTTCCAATAGAACGCAGCACTGTGGAAAGGGAGGGCGAACGGGGGATGCGTATTCCAAGGTATCCAAGGCCCTCTCTGCCTACACGCACAGCTTCTTCATACCGCGTTTCGATGTCCAAGAGGTGAACTTTTACAGCGCAGATACCCGCCTTCTCTAACGCAGTTGATGCAAAACGGAAGGCCTCGGTAAGTTGGTGCGCTGCTTCTTCGAACCGACCGATGTTGCCGAGACCCTCGCCTAATGCAAGATGCAACTCATAGAGAAGAGTGCGATCGGTAAGATGGTGATGGTTGGCGATGCCAACCGCTCTGCGGAGCAGGTGTGTAGACGTATCTAATGCTCCACTACTGCGCGCCCGTTTCCCAGCCACAAGGAGTATGTTCAAGAATAGGGGTGCATTGTCAGGCGTGGTATCTGTAGCTTGAATGCGAGCTATCTGGTCCGCGGCAGTAAAAAGAAGCGCTGTGTTCGCTTGTTCTCCAAGCCACCGTTCTGCCAGCAGTAGGGCGTGTTTGCTAAGTACTTCTAGTCTACGGCCAGGGGGACATAAACTCTCGGCGAATGCCCGCAGGTGATCGTGAACAAAAGCAAGAAGTGTTCTTCCACCAGCCTCTCCTCTGCGGATTATCCCTGCGGCCTCGGCCAGTTGTATGGCTCGTTCGATATGGGCTGCATCGTCTATAACCGCATAGAGATCAGTCTCGGTTATTGAAGAGCCCAATGCAGCATGTACAGTAATCACGTCGAGGTCTATCCGACTAAACGTGCTGAAGCGTTGTTGGAGAATGAAGTCTGTTTGACCCACCGCTTCGATCTTCGAAGCAATCTGTTGATCGAAACACCACTGTCGTATCGTCCGGTCGAACCAAATACCTTTGCGCTCAACGAGGAGTGTGCTAAACTGCTCTACGTAGAGAGGAATGCCGCCGGTTTCTTGGCGCACATGCTGCGCAAGGGCCAGTGTTGATGGTGCTACTTCTCCGAAGGCGTGGCGAACGGCGCACTCGATCTCGCTATCGCTCATAGGTTCCACATCAATCCGCAACATCGACGTGTCTTCGCTCAGCAATGTGGAAATGCGCTCTTTGTGTCCATTCGTAACCTTTGGGTCGTCGGACCGCAATGTGAGCACCACGCTGCGCCCCCTGCGCTGAGAGCTGCCCAACAAGGCAGAGATCACATCAATGGATGCAGGGTCTGCCCAATGCAGGTTCTCCAACACAAGTGCGTAGCGGAGTTTTCTCGCCATCTCGTCGAAGAACAAACGCAAACTCGACACGAGACGGATTTGCGCCTCACGACCGGTGGTAACCTGTGTTGGCTCTTCCGGAAGTGCGCCAAGAATATCTCCGAAGGTTGGAATAACTCCTTGAACAAGTGATCTGCTGGGTCCGAGTGTTTGCAATACAAGAGTTCGCCACTCTTCGAGGTCGGAATCGGGTTGCTGTAGAACCCACGAACTAAACGATCGCACAATTGTCGTTACGGCAGACAGCGGTATGTCTGCGGCATGATCGAAGTCTCCATGAAATACTACGAATCCGCTCTGTTGCAAAGCAGACATCAACTCTTGTGTCAGTGTTGTTTTTCCACTTCCTGCAGCGCCAGTAATCAGCACCGTTGTATCGGTGCCGCTAATTATGGACTGTACAAGGGTTGATACCTTGCTGGCATATTCATCACGCGGCGTGTAAAGGGCCAACCTGTCGTACCAGTCGCGCACGTCCTTACTGCGGAGCGTGGGCATTTCTGTTGTCGCGGCACTCTTCGATGCAGCAAGGTCTGCTACAACGCCATATGCGGTTTGGTAGCGATCTTCCGGTTGTTTTTTCAGCAGCAGCTCAACAATGCCCGACAGTACTGCTGGGATGCCAGGAGAAACAAGCAACAACGGTGTGGGCTCTACAGTGAGGTGCGAATGAATAATTCCGATAGTGTCGTCGCCGGCAAAGGGAAGTCTGCCCGCGAGGAGTTGATAGAGAATTATCCCGGCTGCATAGAGGTCGCTACGTGTGTCTATTCGGTGGGTGGTTCGACCTGTCTGCTCCGGCGATATGTAGCGCACGTCTCCTTGGATAGCCGTTGCGTGAGACGTACGTGCCGGAGCATCTGTTCTTCTGGCTAATCCAAGGTCTATCAAACTTACTGTGTGGGCAATGGGGTCAACAATGATATTACCCGGATGCAAGTCTGAGTGTATAATCTGATGCGAGTGAAGCTCGTCTAATGCTTCAAAAATCCCTTGCGCAATGTCTACCCGGGCAGCAATACTCAGTGGTGCCATCTCCATGAGTGTGGCAAGAGTTGTTTGGCCAACGTCCTCCAGTACAAGGTGAAGACGATCTCCAACAGAGACAATCTCCACAACATTGGCGGTGCGGGAAAACCGCTGGGCTGCACAGATCTCTGCATATCGGCGGAGTTTGTCTGCTGCCTCCGGAAGCGACAAGCGCACAGATCGAACAACAATGGGCATCGAGTCTGCAACACGTCTACCGCGGTGGACTTCCACGGGAGTGCCGGTACGAATTTCGGCGTCGATATGGTATCCGGGAATCGTCATGAAACCGGCGGCACAGGCAGAGGGGCCTGAAGTGGTTGTATACCTCTACGTCGGTCGCGTAGCAACATCGAGAAATAGAAGGTGTCTGCAATGGCAATCACCACACCACAAAAATGCAAGAAGTGGTCTGCTGGAAAGTGGATAAACATAAACACGGTATTCATTCCGGTGCCCACTCCTTTCATCCACGCTACGTTTAAACTGAAGGGGTACTTCGGACCAAGACGAAGGTAGTTTACAACGTACTGTATGGCAATAACACCATTGAGAAAGTAGGCGGTACGTGCGCCAATAATCCACTCGAGGTTGCTCCAACGGAATGTTTGAAAACCAATAATCCACATGAGCAACATGATGGAGAGATACCACCACTTATACTTTCGGAACAAAGCTATCGTGGTATCGAATTCGGCATACTTCACCACGTTGTACCAGATGTACATGTCTAGGAAGAACCAAGCGCGGTAGGCAGCGAATGGCACCCAACCCATATTGGTGAAGGGGGCTATCCAGGAGAAAACAAACTCCCATGCAAAGTTGCCGGTACCGGCGATGGTGGGCATCTCTACAAACTTGTACTTCCTGATGTTGCGAATAATCACAACGTAGGCCACCACCCACAGCCAGCAGCCGCCGGCAAAGAGCACCATTTCAAGTGGCGTGTAATCTGTGAGGTTAAACCAATCCGGATGTCCGTTCATACCGTCTCTGCCGTGAAGTGAAAAATGTCTACACCGACTGGAGTTCTCTTTCTAGTGTTATCTCGGCGGGGTTGTCTCCGGCCCATTCCTTAGTAGTGAATTCAATCATCTCTCTGCCCATCCAGCGCGTGATAGCTTTACCTACAAAGGGGATGAGCATAAGAATGTTGTGGACAATAAAGATCAGTGCGAATAGAAATCGGTAGAGCACATCGTTGGCAGCGCGGACTTTGTCGAGCTTCAGTGCGGTAAGTGCTCGTGGATCCATAAGACGTTTCATAAACATCAGTGGAACGTGTTTCTTGCTTTCGATAAAAAACACGTGTTCGCGAAGGAATATCCTTAGTGCGGTTGTTAATACATCTCCATCTTCGGAATACCGGAACTCATCGTTGCACACACTTTCCCACATCGCTTCGGGCTTGTTCCACGCTTCCAGCAGCACGTCCTCTGCTAGGCCGAGATGATGACCGATAACAATCCAGTGAAGAAGGAAGTTGCGCTCTTGTTGCTTCGATATACGGTAGCCCAAACGGCGCGCGCCACGAACAGACTGCATGGAGAACGCAAGTAGTGTTGCAACGGTGTCTTGCATATTGATGGGTGCGCCATCGTTGTTGTAGTCCCACGGCTGGCCGTCGCGCTGACCATGTCGGTGAATCATCACACGAACGCCGGCATGAAACAACCGCACCTTTTGGATGGTTCGAATGGCGGGTCTGTTTGGAGCCGTCCACATGTTCCAATCCATAACGTTCTGCACGAACACGGCCGTTTCCATTACTCTACGCACCATTGTGTCGTCCAAGCCCTTTCGGTCTCGGCGAGGATCTCCAAGAGCGCCGGTCCGCGCCAATACCTTGGCGCCGCGGGCTCCTGCGTAACACTCCGGAAGAGACTTACACAACAGTGCAATAATGAACGCCAGCGCGTCTTCCTGAAAGTGGTGGCACGCAGCACGCTGTGCCTCTTCTAACCCTTCCATGGAAGCTAGGAAAGGGGGCAGATCGAGATCGGTTACAAGGTCTTGAACATCCTTGGGAAGCTCGGATAAAGCGGCGGCAAAGGTTGGCTCGTCTAACGCATCGAGATCGCGCAGATAGCGGACGCGTTCCCGATTGCCCCCTTCACCAAAAATTTCCTCCATTGCCTGCACGGCTCGCTCGTCCACGCGATGCCGTAAGGCCGCCCACCACTGCTGTGTCATGCCTGCTCCCATGGTTCCAACACCAACCTCGAATATAGGTGATATCTTCGCCTCATGCAGTATCAAACAAAGAACCCCCACTTCCGAGAAACTATTCTCGGACATCTGGAACGCCAGGAGTTCATGAAACACATTGGCTGCACTCTTACGGTAATCGAACCGGGATATGTAGAAGCCGTGATGGAGCTTGACGTTCGCCACCAGCAGCAGATTGGCCTGGTTCACGGCGGTGTTACGGCAACAATAGCCGATGTGGCTGCCGGTTTTGCGGGATTTACGCTGGTTGCCCCCCAAGAACACACGGTTACCGCCGAGATGAAGGTGTCTTATTTCCGCAAGGGAAGGGGAAAACGGCTCCGTGCCGTTGGCCGTGTTGTTAAGCCCGGCTCGAACTTCCATTTTTGCGAAGCCGAGGTGTTCTGCGAGGAGGAAAATGGGGTGGAAATACTTATCGCGAAGGTAACAACAACCATGGCAGTAATAACACCGGAGCCGGAAGGCTAACAGCCGTTGAGTAGACTAACACCACGTTTCATCCGTGAAGACGTGCTGAACATTCATCTGCACTCTAACACATCAACATAGAACATGAGCCACATCCTTTGGGTAGACGACGAGATTGACCTGCTGCGACCACACATCATTCTGCTCGAGCAGCGTGGGTATAAGGTTTCTACGGCCACCAATGGCGAGGATGCGATAGAGCTTGCCCAAAATCAGCGGTTCGACCTCATCTTTTTGGATGAGTCTATGGTTGGAATAACCGGACTGGAGACGCTGGTTGTGTTGAAGGACATCGATAAATCGGTTCCGGTGGTGATGGTTACGAAGAACGAACAAGAGTCTTTGATGGAAGAAGCCATCGGAAAAAAGATTGATGACTACCTAACCAAACCTGTAAACCCAACCCAGATTTTAGCTGCGTGTAAGAAGTTCCTCGAAACTCAGCGAATCAAGGAGGAGAAAATCACGCAGGACTTTCACCAGGAGTACTCTACCATCTCTCGCAGACTGATGGACAGAATGGAATGGTCCGAGTGGCTCGACGTGTATTTGAAACTCACAGAGAGGTCGGTTGAACTCGATAAACATCAAGATGTGGGCCTTGAACAGTCCCTGCGCGACCAGTGGAAGGAATGTAATGGCGAGTTCTCGAAGTTTATCGAAGACGAGTATGGTTCGTGGCTAACAGATCGAGACAAAAGACCAGACGGTGCGCCGTTACTCTCGCCCCATATCGCAGACGCACACCTTTTGCCCAAGCTGGCTTCCGGACGTCCAACGTTCTTTATCGTGGTAGACTGTATGCGGTTAGACCAGTGGTTAGTGATGGAAGAATTTATCCGTCCGCTCTTCTCCATACAGAAGGACTACTACTGCTCTATCCTACCCACCGCAACACCGTATGCACGTAATAGCATTTTTGCCGGACTCTATCCTACAGACATCAACAAGCACTACCCACAGTTTACCATAGACGAACGTGGCAGTGACGAGCACACGCTGAACCGTCATGAAAAAGAGTTGTTAACGCTCCTTCTCCAACGCAGAAGAGTGCAATTGAAGAATGAACTGCAGTACATCAAGATTATCGATACCGACTTCGGAAAACGTATCGAGTCGGACATCATGCGGTATGCAAAGCATCATCTCACGGCAATCGTCATTAACGCGGTAGACATGATTGCGCATTCGCGTTCCGACTATCCAATCCTGAAAGAAATCGCTCCGGACGAGTCGGCATATCGATCGCTTACCAGATCGTGGTTCCTCCACTCTTCCTTTTACGGAATCCTAAAAACGCTTGCCGGCATTCCGAATATCCAAATCGTGATTACCACAGATCACGGAAGCGTGCGTTGTATGCGCTCGTCGAAGGTAATTGGCGATAGGGAAACCACTACCAACCTCCGGTACAAAATTGGCCGTAATGTAAAAGCCGAGCCACGCGACGCCATGATTATCAGAGATCCACAATCCTACAAGATTCCAGCAGGTGGGGGATCGTCCACGAGTGTGGTGGTGGCCAAGGACGACCACTACTTTATTTATCCCACAGACTACCACCATTATCAGCAGAAGTACCGCGATTCCTTCCAACATGGTGGGATTTCTCTCGAGGAGATGATACTTCCTGTGGTAACTTTGGAGCCACGGTAAGGGGCGTCCCACGATGTAGGGGGCGCCGCGCCCTCTTCTTCCCACATCAGGACACCCCTTAATGGAGGTTGTTACCCTCCCTTCGGCCAGTGAAGCCGAAACCATAGACCACGGTGAGTACTTTGCTGCAATGCTGGTTCGTGGCGACGTAGTGGCCTTAGATGGCGACCTCGGAGCCGGTAAAACGGAGTTTGTAAAAGGCATTTGCCGCTACTTCAACGTAGAAGACCTTGTCACGAGTCCAACGTTTAGCATCATCAACCTTTACGATGGTACTACAACGGACGGCGATCCCATGAAGATCTACCACGTAGACCTTTATCGCATCGACTCGGAGGCAGAACTTGCAAATGTTGGCTTCGACGATATGGTGTTTGCTCACGACGCAATAAAACTTATCGAATGGCCCACAAAGGCCGGACGGCTCTTGCCGAGCCGCCGTTGGGATGTAATGATTTCTTCGGACCCAACCATCGAAGACCGCCGGGAAATACGGATAACGCCACCAACACCGTAGCGTGCGTTGCTCCTCGTATCTTTGCGCCACCAAATTCTCCACATCACTATCGTAACGCATCGCTATGCATGTTGCAGAACGCATCTCCCGGCTTGGAACAGAAACAGCATTCGAAGTCCTCGTGAAGGCACGCGCCCTCGAGGCACAAGGCAAGAGCGTTGTGCACTTAGAAATTGGCGAGCCCGACTTTGACACACCACCAAATATCATTCAGGCGGCAAAGGACGCTCTCGACAAAGGCTTCACGCATTATGGTCCGGCTGCCGGACTACCGGAAGCCCGCGCCGCCGTTGCTGAATACGTTAACAAAACCCGTGGTTACTCCATGTGGGATGCCGATCACGTGGTGATTACTCCCGGCGCTAAACCCATTATGTTCTACGGCATGATGGCAATGATCGATCCCGGCGACGAAGTGATTTATCCGAATCCCGGTTTCCCGATCTACGAATCGGTAATCAACTTTCTCGGCGCAAAACCGGTGCCGCTCCCTCTGCGCGAGGAGAAGGAGTTCCGGTTCGATGTAGCCGATCTAGAGGCACGTATCACACCGAAGACGCGGATGGTGATTATCAACACACCACAGAATCCTACTGGCGGCATTCTCACGCGAGAAGACCTCGAGCAGATTGCAGAGCTCGCGATCAAGCACAATCTTATCGTGCTAAGCGATGAAATTTATTCGCAGGTAACCTACGGCGACTTTAAGCATACGTCGATTACCGAGTTCGAAGGCATGCAAGAGAGAACAATCATTCTCGACGGTTTCTCGAAAACCTTTGCCATGACTGGTTGGCGCTTGGGTTACGGCCTGTTCCCAAAGGATATGGCAAAGATTGTAGCAAAGCTGCAAACCAACTGCACGAGTTGCACCAGTTCTTTCTCGCAGATCGCCGGAATTGAAGCGCTGCACGATAGAACTCTTCCTCACGTAGATGTTTTTCTACGCGAGTTCCAGAGCAGACGCGATGCCATTGTAGACGGACTCAACCAAATACCCGGTTTCCGTTGCCATAAGCCCCACGGCGCGTTCTATGTGTTTCCGAACATCACAGGAACTGGCATGACGTCGCAAGAGGCCGCAGACTTCCTGCTCTACGAAGCAGGAGTGGCCTGCTTAAGCGGCACCGCATTCGGAGCCCATGGCGAAGGTTTTATCCGCTTTTCGTACGCCAACAGCATCGAGAATATCAATGAAGCACTCAACAGAGTGAGTGATGCAATCCGTAAGCGCGGATGAGTTTGTAGGGGCAGTTGCTGATGGGTTTGCCGCGCGCGCCGTTGCAGAACGTGCGCCGCAGATGCAGCGCTACATGCGAAACATCGCCCCCTTCCTTGGTGTAGCAACTACGGATCGCAGAGCCGTTGTTACCGATGTGCTTCGGCATGTTGGCACTCCAGAATCTATAGAGGCAGTTTGCGCGGCACTCTACCAACGCCAAGAGCGCGAGTTCCATTATGCCGCATGGGATTTGTGCACACGTCCAACGGTATTGCGTGCCTTAACGATACACGATGTGCGGTGGCTTACCCCCTTTATCGGTTGTGTTCCGTGGTGGGATACTGTAGACTACCTGGTGCCGCGCGTGATTGGGTGGATCTTCAAGCGAGCACCGCAACACCTCGAGAGCCAATGTAAGACGTGGATCGAAATGGACAACACGTGGTATCAGCGCGCCGCCATCATTGTTCAGCTTGGGTGGAAGGAACATACGCAGTTCGAGCTGCTCGCTGAATTAGTAGTCCGCAGAGCAAATAGCAAAGAGTTCTTTGTGCGTAAGGGGGCGGGCTGGGCGCTGCGGGAGTATTCGAAAACCAACCCTGTTGCGGTTCGCAGGTTTCTTGATGCCCACCCGGAGCTGAATTCGTTAACGCTGCGCGAGGCGGGCAAGTACTGTTAAATGTGTCCGTCTGGCTGCGAAACACTTTCGAGGTGCGTAAACACCTCCGCTTCGTTATGGAGTGCCTTACGTACAAGGTCCTCCAGTACGGTAGCGTAGTTATGCGCGTCTTGCATCCGCATGTCATCTGGAAAAATCAAATGGTAGTCTACATGAACCACATTCCCGGATGCACGCAAACGCAAACGATGATAGGAGAGATTCTTCTCTGCGCAGTATTCATCGATGATAGCGCGGACGGTGTTCATGTGTGCGGGGTCTGCCGTATCCATTAAACCGCGCACAGATAGAAACACCAAGGCACCGCCTTCACGAAGAATATTTGCTCCAAAGAGAATGGCGATAACAGGATCGAGCCAAAGCCACCCGGTCCAATAGGCAAGAAACAAACCCGCAACAGCGCCAGCGCTCGTCCACACGTCCGTCATAACATGACGTCCGTTGGCCTCTACAACAAGAGAGCGGTGCCGCCGACCGGTGTGAATAAGATATTGGCCAAGAGCCAGGTTCACAAGAGCCGCACCACCGGTTATCATCATGCCAACGTCGAGCTTTTGGAGCTCCACGCCAGTAAGGAGTTTATCTGCAGCGCTTATCACGATAACGATAGCTGCAATACAGATGAGACCACCTTCAACGCCAGCACTGAGAAAACTTACTTTGTCGTGACCATAGGGGTGATCGGCATCTGGGGGCTTCGAACCCACGCGCAGGGCATACCACGCAAACCACACCGCCACAATGTGCACAACACTTTCGGCAGCATCAGAGAATATTACACTCGATCCTGTAAGCGCAAAGGCAATCCACTTGGCAACGAGCATAAGAAAGCCCGTTGCCAAGGATAGGTTCATTGCACGTTCGTTGGTGCTGCGGCCCAACTCGGTTGTCTCCGTTAGCTGTTCAGCGTCTTGAGAAACTCTTCGTTCGACTTCGTAGCCCGCATTCTTTCGAGCATCGTTTCCATTGCTTCGATTGGCGGATCGTCTCCCAGTACCTTACGCAGAACCCAGATCTTTGCGAGATCTTCCGGCGAAAGCAACAATTCTTCCCTGCGCGTGCCAGATCGGTTAACGTCTATAGCAGGGTAGATTCTTCGTTCAGCAATCTTTCGCTCAAGCACCAGCTCCATGTTGCCAGTGCCCTTGAATTCTTCGAAGATCACCTCGTCCATCCGCGAATTTGTTTCTACCAACGCTGTGGCTATGATGGTTAGCGATCCACCTTCTTCAACGTTACGTGCAGCGCCAAAGAAGCGCTTCGGACGCTGCATTGCGTTGGCATCTACACCTCCGGAGAGGAGTTTGCCGGACTGCGGCACAACGGTGTTGTGTGCGCGCGCCAAACGTGTTATGGAATCGAGAAGAATCACAACGTCTTGTTTGGCTTCTACCAATCGTTTTGCTTTTTCGATAACCATTTCGGCAACCTGCACATGGCGCTCGGGTGGCTCGTCGAACGTAGATGCTATTACTTCCGCATTTACGTTGCGCATCATATCGGTTACTTCTTCCGGACGTTCATCGATTAGGAGTACGATGAGTTTTGTTTCTGGATGGTTTCGGGCAATAGCATTCGCCATTTTCTGGAGGAGAATCGTTTTACCGGCCTTAGGTGGCGAAACGATGAGTCCACGTTGCCCCTTACCTATCGGAGACACTAGGTCAATGATGCGCGTACTGTATTCTTGCTGCGTTGTTTCCAACCGCAAGCGTTCCTTTGGGTAATACGGCGTAAGGTTTTCGAAGAGCGGACGTGGACTGTTTTCGACAAAGGTTTTGTAGTTAACGGTGTCTACCTTGAGCAGAACATAGAAACGTTCGCCTTGTTTCGGAGCCCGTATGTAGGCCTTTATGGTATCGCCAGTGCGAAGACCATATCGTTTTACTTGCGACGGAGATACGTACACATCGTCTGGCGACGGGAGATAGTTGAAATCCGCAGAGCGCATAAAGCCATAACCCTCTGGCAGGAGTTCGATAACACCTGTGGTGATCGAAATTCCTTCGCGATGAGACTCGCGCATCTGACGCTCGTTTTCGCCTTCAACAATGCGCGTAATCAGATCCTGCTTCTTGAGATCGGCAAAATCCTCGATGCCCAGATTCTGAGCCATATCAACGAGTTCGGCAATCTTCTTTGCGTTCAGCTCCGTGATGTCGATCACGGGACCGGCAAGGAGGAACTCTTTTTCTTCGCGTTCCAGCTCTATGTCGTACTGACGGTCGCGAGGTACAAAGTTGCCGTTTCCACGGTCTCTACCTCTACGCCGGCGATTGCGTCCGCGGTCGCGGTCGCCAAATCGGTCTCTGCCCATTCTATCGTCGCGCATTGGTCTGTCTTCGCGCGGTCCACGATCATCGCGCGGTCCACGATCATCGCGCGGGCCTCGGTCATCGCGTGGTCCACGGTCTTCGCGTGGTCCGCGGTCCTCGCGTGGTCCGCGGTCCTCGCGTGGTCCGCGGTCCTCGCGTGGTCCGCGGTCGTCGCGTGGTCCACGGTCCTCGCGTCGAACATCTCTGCGAAACTCGCGCCGATCTTCACGCGCAACAACCCTGGGTTCGGATGGCTCTGCGCGCTCTTCAGCAGCCGGTGCACTGCGCGCCTGTTCATCATCTACGCGTTTTTGTGCTCTACCTCTGGCGGAGGGTTCGGAAGCGGATACTTCCACACTCGGAGCGGGGGTAGGGGCCTCTTCGGCCACCTTTTTCACTCGCCGTACACGCTTTGCGGGTGTTTCCGGTGCAGGAGCGGCTTCTGCCTGTGGTTCAATAGTTTTTTTTGCGGCCTTTCGCACGCGGGTTGCGCGTGAGGGGCGCTCTTGTGCTCCGTTAGGAGCGTTCTTCTCATCTGCCATTCGAATAGGAATGAAGCGTTGGTGAAAGTGGACGGTCAACAAAGTGCAACGAAGATGTTGCGGCGTTGATCAGCGTCTAGGGGTGAGAGTAGTCCTGGTACTGGTGCCGTAGGTAGGCCCGAGGGGCGCACATCATGTAACGGCTGCGTGGCAATATACGTCGGATTACTCGAAACCCGTATATTTGCGGTTCACGGCGGGCGTAGCTCAGTTGGTAGAGCCCCAGATTGTGACTCTGGTTGTCGCGGGTTCAAGCCCCGTCGCTCGCCCTTGTATCGCCACGACGGAATTCTTCGTCGTGGCGTTCTTCGTTTCTACGGAGGGTTATCTTTGACATCACAATGGTAACATTCATTCTCCATACACACCTGCCGCACGTGCTCCATCATGGCACATGGCCGCATGGCAGCGACTGGTTGTGCGAGGCCGTTGCGGAATGTTACCTGCCTCTTATCGAAATGTGCGATCGGCTTCGTGCCGACGGAATTCGACCCGGGATTACATTCGATGTTTCTCCTGTTCTCTGCGAGCAGTTAGCGCATCCGGATTTCCCAGCGGTGTTTTCGGGCTATTGTACCGAACATGCCGAGTTGGCCAATGGAGACATTGCACTATTGAGAGAAGAATCGGCATCGGAAGATCTCCTCCGTGTGGCAACATATTGGCGGGATTGGTACACAGAAACATTGGATACCTTTACCGCTGCGTACAACAGTGATGTGATAGGCCAGCTGCGTAGACTACAGGATGAGGGCTCTATAGAGTTGATGACGTGTGGTGCTACGCATGGGTATCTTCCGCTACTTGCAGAAGACGCGTCGGTAGACCTGCAGGTACGCGTTGCCGTAGATGCACACACGAGGCATTTCGGACAACGTCCACGGGGAATATGGCTTCCCGAGTGCGCCTACCGTCCGCGATACCCATGGCGCACACTGTTGCCCGTTAGTGCCTACAGTGTTGCTCGAATGCGCGCGGGAACCGAGGAAGTGCTTGCACAGCACGGACTCGAGTTTTTCGTGACGGACGAAGGCGCGCTACATACATCAACACCATTGGGTGTGCGTGGTGCAGACGGCACACGAACACCGTACCACGAAACCTATGGCGCAGCACGCGCGGCGTTGGACGAGAGAAGTCCATTTGACCTGTTCCGTGTTGGTTCGCCCACAGAGAGCACCGGTGTTGGCGTGTTTACGCGCAACATGCAGATTGCTCTGCAGGTGTGGAGCGGCGAAACAGGATACCCTGGCGATCCCGATTATCTCGACTTCCACAAAAAGTACTTTCGATCATCCCACCGGTTTTGGCGCGTAACCGATGTGCGAGCAGATATGGCGTTCAAACAGGTGTACGTGCCAGAGTGGGCAAAATCGAAAACCGCAACGCACGCCCAACATTTTGTGGAGATACTCGAGGTTGCCGCAAAACACAGACTTTCGGTAACGGATGCGCCACCAACAATTTGTTTGCCCTTTGATACGGAGTTGTTTGGGCATTGGTGGTTCGAAGGACCAATGTTTCTCGAGCATGTTCTCCGCGGAATTCATGCATCGGAGGTGCTCTCGTCCCGCACTGCATCCGAACAGCTTTACGCCGTTAATCCTTTGTGCGAGATTTCGCTTCCCGAATCGTCGTGGGGCAAAAACGGAAACGATACGGTGTGGATGAACCCCGAAACATCGTGGACGTGGGAGAAAGAGTATCAGCTCGAACGTCGCATGAGACTTCTCTTCGAAAAACATCCTGTGCGCACGTGGGACGCAACGTGCGCACGCATCGCTCGGAATGCTATTCGGCAACTGCTGTTAGCTCAGGCATCCGACTGGCAGTTTTTGATCAGTACATTCTCGGCGAAAGAGTATGCCGAGATGAGGTTTCATAATCACCATGCAGATGCTATGCGGTGTTGCGACCTTTTAGAGCGTTACGCGGTGTCGCGCAGGTTTACAAAGGCAGATGCAACGTATTTGAACGAATGTGAAGAGCGCGATGGGATATTCGCCGAGGAAATAGATGCATACACCGGATATCATGAGCAGTAACCCCCAAAGCCGCTTCGGCCTCTACGTGCGTCAAATGCGCGCGTATCAATGGGTGAAGAACCTTTTGATTCTTCTGCCACCAATGCTTGCTCATCGGATATCCGACCCGGGGGTTTTCGCCTCTGCTGTGTTGGGTTTTCTCTCGTTCTCAGCAATTGCATCGGCCGTATACATCCTTAACGACATTGTGGACGTGGAGAACGACCGTGCCCATCCGCGGAAACAGTTTCGCCCCTTAGCATCGAGGGCCATAACAATGCAATCGGCAATCGCCATGGTGGTTGTGTTACTCGCTACGGGTGTTGGAGTTGCTGTTGCCTATCTCCCGTTCGAGTTTGTGCTGTGTTTGTTAACATACATGGTGGTTACAACGGTGTATTCGTTTACGTTAAAGCGAATTGTGCTGGTTGACGCAATAACGCTTTCGGTGCTCTATACATTGCGCATTGTTGCAGGGGGCGCAGCAACACATATCGAAGTATCTGAATGGTTGCTGGGCTTTTCGCTGTTCATGTTTATGAGTCTTGCATTCCTGAAGCGTTATGTTGAATTGCTCGACACTATTGAACGCGACGGCAGAACGGTATCGGGTAGAGGGTATCATGTTGGCGACTCTCAGTTTGTTCTCGTGGCCGGCGCTGCGCTGGGCTACGTGGGAGTGCTAGTGTTTACGCTCTACGTTAATGCACCACATGTGCAGGTGCTCTATCATCGGCCCAAACTTCTCTGGTTGTGCGTTCCCACTATCGTGTATTGGATCAGCCACGTTTGGCTAAGTGCGCATCGTGGAGTAATGCACGATGATCCCATTGTTTTTGCTGCACGCGATGTACGCTCGTGGGCGGCCGGCTTGGTTGCCGTAGCAATCGTAGTTGCGGCATCGCTGTGATGAAGAGTTCTGTGGATTCGTGGGGACGTTACCCCCGGCTTGTGCCCAAAAGTGTTCTCCACCCAAGTCGGGTAGATGATATTCGGATTGATGCCGGCACTAACCATACGCTTGCCTACGGCAAGGGCCGATCCTACGGCGACGTATGCCTTAACGAGGGCGGCACAATTATTCGGATGGATTCTTGTGCCAATGTGATTCACTTCGACACACACGAAGGGTGGATACGCGCAGAGTCGGGAATTACTCTTGCCGCAATTCTTCGCACTATTATCCCACAGGGTTGGTTTCTTCCCGTTACGCCGGGAACAAAGTTTGTTACTCTTGGGGGTGCACTTGCAAACGATGTGCACGGGAAAAACCACCATGGCGCGGGAACTATCGGAAACTTTATTCGTGCGTTTGGACTTCTCCGCTCCGATGGATCGCATGTTGTTTGCAGTGCTGCAGAAAACATCAATCTCTATCGCGCAACGATAGGGGGCATGGGTCTTACGGGCATCGTTACCTGGGTAGAGCTTGCGCTTACACCAATTGTATGTGATACGGTGGAGGCCGAAACGGTAAAGGTGGGATCTCTATCCGAAGCACTGGATGTTGGCGTGGAATCGGACTCGCAGTGGGAGTACACTGTAACTTGGGTTGATGTAACGGCTCCTCAGAAGAGCTTGGGCAGGGGAATCGTGTCGCGTGGACGCTTTAGTGGTACCCCGGGTTTGCCCCCTTCCATCGAGGATTCAAAGCCGTTGCTGAACGTTCCCTTCGAAGCACCAAACTGGCTGTTGAGTAAACCAACGATATCTCTGTTTAACCGGCTCTGGTATGCAAAGCAGATGCGCAAGCTGAACAGCGGCGCAATGACTGTAGATGCGTTCTTTTACCCACTCGATGGAGTTGGGAACTGGAATCTTCTCTACGGCTCGCGAGGCATGCTACAGTACCAATGTGTTGTGCCGCACGATGGAGGTATTGATGTGCTCTCGAAGATCATAGCGATTCTTCAGAAAGCCGATGTTGCTTCGTTCTTAGCTGTAGTAAAAACATTTGGGGACAAACCGTCTCCGGGCATCATGTCTTTTCCGCGCAAGGGTATTACGCTGTCGCTCGATATGCCAAATACCGGGAAGCGTTTGTTCGATGCCTTGGATAGGTGCGACGAGTTGGTGTATGCAAACGGTGGAAGAGTGTATGCTGCAAAGGATGCACGTGTGCGTGGCGAGATGTTTCGGCTAATGTATCCGGAGATCGAGGAGTTTCAGCAGCATATCGATCCTGCATTCTCGAGTTCGTTTTGGCGTAGGGTAATGAAGTACCACAAAGAGAAACTATGAACAGTCGCCGGCCTCAATCTGTTGTAATTATTGGCGCAACAAGCGCAATTGCGGTGGCTGTTGCCCAAGAACTGGCTCCAAACGGAACCAGATTCTTCTTGGTTGCCAGAGATGAAGAACGTGCCCGATCTGTTGCGGCCGATCTGCTCTCTCGGGGCGCCAAGGATGCGGCTGTGTATGTAGCGGATTTGCGGTCTCGTGATGCGCACGCGCACATCGAAGAAACAGCATCGTCTGTGCTTGGTACTATCGACTGTGTACTTGTGGCCCACGGAGTGTTACAACCGCAAGAAGTTCTCGATGCAGACGTCGATGCCATGGTAGATAACTTTATGGTGAATGCTGTAAGTTTTATCGCCATCATTCATCGGTTTGCGGCACTCCTCGAAGGTCGTGGGGCAGGCATGATTGTTGGGCTATCGTCCGTTGCCGGCGAACGTGGCAGACGCAGCAACTATGTGTACGGCGCCGCAAAGTCTGCCATTACAACGTACCTATCGGGTCTGCGCATGCGCCTGGCACCTGTGGGTGTACACGTACTAACGGTTAAGCCCGGACCAGTGGCTACACCGATGACGGAGAATGTTCCGATGCCGCTTAAGGTAGGCACTGCCGTGGTAGCCAAGGCAATAGTAAATGCGATAGAAAAAAGAAAGGCCGAGGTGTACACCCCGGCCTTCTGGAGACTTATCATGGCAATTGTTCGAGCGCTACCCGAATGGGTTATGCGACTGGCGAAATATTAAGATCAGATTGCGCTTGCTTCAAAGTCGATTACCACATCAATCTTGCCCTTGATGAAGGAGGCAGTGGCTGGTCCGGTATTAAAAGAACCATACACAGCGTTGATGCAGAATTTTGGACGGCGCGGAATAAGCTTGATTGCCTCGTTGAAATCTGAACTTACCGGAATGGCCATTCTGCCGTTCATAAGATCGGCAAGGCGAACATTTACGAAGGTTCCAAGTTGGTACGTCTTCGTATCGCCATACTGTTCGTCGAAGACAAGCGTAAACGAGCAACGAGTAAACACCTGATCGTCTGTGCCTCCGGAGGCAAACCGCGGGTTCATCAGATCTGTGATTTGGAAGTAGGCCTCCTTCACGGTGCCACCGCTAATCTTATCGCGGTTGTCGATTAGGTCTTTCTCGGACGAGAGATCCTTGCACGACTGATCTGTTTTTGGAATGGACGGACTGGTAGACTCCGGCTCTAAAGAAATCGTGATAGGAATCTTCAGCGTAGCTGCCTGAGCGATTTCTTCGCAGCCCGAAAGAAGGAAGGATCCGGACGCAATTGCCAACACAACGCCAAGGGAAACGAGGAGGTGCAGTTGTTTCATAGAAGAACACCTTTATGGAAAATGGAAAAACTCCTGCACCAAACTTACACGAATGATGCAGGAGTTGTTCTGATTTTCGTCAGGATTCGGAAGATTTATCCTGGGGACAGGGCTAATCCTTCGGTATCGGGTCCGGATTCTGCAGAGGGCTCGCGGCTTGGAGCCGCAGACCGTACTTTGTCGCGGAAGGACTGTACGTCCTTGATGATAGGGGGCAACTCGCCCCCTGCAATCAGCAAGTCGAGCTCCTCGCTGTCGAGGATTTCTCGCGTTATGAGGGCCTTTGAGCAGCGATGGAGGATTTCCAAGTTGTCTCTCATAAGCTGTTCGGCACGATGTTCGGACGTAACGATGATGCGCCGCACCTCGCCATCGATTGTGCGAGCAGTTTCTTCCGAATGGTCCCGCGGCTGCGAGATTTCTCTTCCGAGGAACACCTCGTCGTGTTGGTTGGCATACCGTACCGGACCTATCACGTCGCTCATTCCAAACTCGCACACCATCTTCTTTGCGATTATCGTGGCACGCTCCAGATCGTTGGAGGCACCAGTGTTAAGTTGGTCGAACACCACGCGTTCTGCGGCACGTCCGGCCAGCAACGTTACAAGGCGCGTTTCGAGCTGGTCGCGGCTCATGGTGTGCATCTCTTCGTTCGGTAGGTACGATGTAACACCCAGGGCCCTGCCGCGGGGGATGATGGTAACCTTGTGTACTTCGTCTCCGTTTGGCAGAAGTTTTCCGGCAAGAGCATGACCAATTTCGTGATAGGCAGTGGTTTCTTTTTCGCGCTCGCTCATCACCATGCTCTTTCGTTCAACACCCATAATCACCTTATCGCGGGCGCTTTCGAAGTCGAACATTGTTACATCAGCGCTATTGCGTCGGGCAGCCAGCAGTGCGGCCTCATTAACAAGGTTGGCAAGATCTGCGCCGCTCATGCCGGGTGTGCCCTTAGCAATCACTTCGAGTTCTACGTCCTTTGCTACGGGAACCTTTCGCGTGTGCACCTTTAGGATGCCAAGGCGTCCGCGCACGTCTGGTCTGTCTACAACCACCTGACGGTCGAAGCGGCCCGGACGGAGCAGGGCAGGATCGAGCACATCTGCGCGGTTCGTTGCGGCAATAACAATGGTGCCGGAGTTCTGCTCAAATCCATCCATCTCTACGAGCAACTGATTTAGTGTTTGCTCGCGTTCGTCGTGTCCGCCACCCAAACCGGCGCCACGATGTCTGCCAACGGCGTCGATTTCGTCGATAAACACGATACACGGGGCCTGCTTCTTTGACTGCTCAAAAAGATCGCGGACGCGGCTTGCACCTACACCAACGAACATTTCTACAAAGTCTGCACCGCTGATCGTAAAAAATGGTACGGCAGCTTCGCCTGCTACTGCTCGTGCCAAAAGTGTTTTGCCGGTACCGGGCGGACCCAGCAGCAAAATCCCGCGGGGAATTTTTCCGCCAAGGCGCGTAAATCTGCCGGGGTCGCGCAGGAATTCTACAATCTCGCGCAGCTCCTCCTTGGCTTCGTCTGCGCCGGCAACATCGGCAAACGTAACCTGCGTGTTGCCCTCGGTAAGCAGACGTGCCTTACTTCTTCCGAACGAAAAAATGTTCTTTCCGCCACCGGCACCCATTTGCATGCGCCGAGTAACGAAGAAAAACGCCACCAAGAGAAGGATCCACGGCAGAAGTTGCACGATAGGAGACCACCATGGGCTATCTCCGCTCTCGTAGGACCAGGAAATGTTGTGCTCTCTCCACAGGGCCTCTGTTTGCGAGTCTACCACACCAAGTTTTGTGCGGAAGTTCTTTACCTCAATTGTGCGCGATTCGCGCTGAATGGTAATTGGCTCGCGCAGGGTACCGTGGAATTCAAAGTCGTTCAGTTGCGACTTTGTAACGGTAGCATATTGCACCCTCCCTTCCTTCACCACCCCCATGTATTCATTGAAGGTGAGCTGCATTTCCTGACGTTGGTTGTTGGACATCAACATTCCCACCATAACAAGTGAGACCAGGATGCCAACCCAGATTAAAACGTTGCGCAAAACGCGCGAAACCGTAAGGTCGTTTTCTTCCTCGGGGTCGCGTTTTGGACGTTGCGGGCGTTGGGGTGTTCCGTTCATGGGCGCTTTGACGTGTAGAAGACAATTTTCATGCTGTTGGTTCCTCAGACAGAACCCAAATTGAATTTAGCTGACGGCCTTGGCCGGCGTAATCCATGCCGTAGCCCACCACAAAGTCGGGGGCAATCTCGCGGCCCACGTAGTCTATGGTTAACGTTTCTGCGTGCATAGACGGTTTACTGAGTAGGGCGGCAATGGTTATGCTCTTGGGTTGTAGGCCACTAAGGTGTTTTATGAGTTCTCGAATAGTGGTGCCGGTATCTACTATGTCTTCAATAATGAGAACATTGCGGTTGGCTACATCTGCTGTAAGACCTTCAATAACGGCAACTCCGGAGCTATTCATAGACGTTCCGTAGCTGGAGGCCCGGGTAAACTCCACTGTTACGGGTATGCTGAGTTCGCGCAGCAGATCGGCACCGAAAAACATCGCCCCCTTCAGAATTACAAGCGCCAACAGTTCTTCACCGGCAAAGTCGGTGTTGATGCGCGAGGCCATAGACCGAACCATTTCCGCTATCTCGCCAGTGGTGATGTACGGACGGAAGGTGCGGTCGTGCACCCGAATACGATGATCGGGGGAGATGATGATATTGTTGTTCATGAACGATGCGTGAGAATCAAGAATGAATGAGAGGTTGCCGTAACGCGCGTGCGCTCTGCCTGACGCAGACCACATACCCACAAAATGCCTTCGTTATCGCATACCACACGCACACTTTTGCGTTCCTGGAATGCAACGCGGGCATTGGTAAGCAGATCACTAACCAGTACAGTCCCCTGCATACCAAAGGGCTGAAATCTGTCGCCATCCTGCCAGCGTCTCCACCGAAGTTCTCCACGAACAGAGGTTGCATCAATAACAACTTGCCAGGCAACACCGGGAAACGTTGCTCCAATTTCGTTTGTATACCGCACATCCAATGTCTGCGAATCCGCAACATACTGCCCCGTTCCGGGGATGACAAGTTCTGGCGCAATCTCTTCGGTATGTGAGTGTTGAATAACTATCCCAGTTCGGTCTCGAAAAGCCATGCGTTTATTTGAAAGAGACGCAGACGAACCAACTTCTGCCGTGAGTAAACTCTGCAAACGCGTTAGGTCTGTAGAACGCATGTTGCCGGCCAAGCGAAACATCTCCTCGGCAATGGCTGCGGGTTGTTCCAGCAATACGTCTGCATTGAACACTGTGCAGTGTTCTTCTTGTTGCACTGCGTACGCGGCAATCCGGTTCGTACTGTTTTCTATGGCGGTATGAACCCTACCAAGAATAGCAGCCGAGTGCGTGATTTGTTCTGCGATGGACGGACCGAACACTTCGATGAGCACCGGAAAGAGTGTGTTTCGCACTCTGTTTCTCGTAAAGTCAGAAGAGGCATTGGACGAATCTTCGCGCCACCGCAGGCCCCATTGCAAGGCGGCATCGCGCACAATCGAGCGTCGAATAGAGAGTAGGGGGCGATGCAGGAGCACCCCAGGATGTAGCTCGCGTGTGCGGGTAATTCCTCGCAAACCCTTCGTTCCACTTCCGCGCGATAGGTGCATCAAAACAGTTTCGGCATTGTCTTCGAGCGTATGACCAGTGAACACTGCACCCGCGCCAACAGCCACTGCGGCGCCACGGAAGAAGGCATAGCGCAGCTCTCGTGCTGCAGATTCAATTCCAAACTCTTCTGAATGGGCTGCATCGGTAAGGGGCAGTTGTTCAACAACAGTCCGCAGGCCGTAGGTGGACGCAAGACGGCGAACAAATTCTTCGTCTCCGGCACTTTCGGTGCCGCGCAATTGATGATTGCCGTGTGCCACCACTAGGGTGCAGCCAAGTTCTTCCTTCAGAAGCGCAAGCGCATGAAGCAAGGTACAGCTATCGGCGCCGCCACTAACGCCAACAACGAAGGTTCGAGAAGACAGATCGAGAGAGGTTATGGATCGCCGCACCTCCGAAAGAAGTCTTTCGGTGCTCATTTATACCGTTTCAGGCGCGGTTTCGAGGTCGTGGGCAAACTGCAGCATTCGAGTTTCCACTTCCTCGTAGGTTTCGTACCGCACAACATCCTGACGGCACAAGGAGTTGTTGGGTAAACCTTTGAGATATCCGCCGTAGTGTTTTCTAAACTCGTGAATCGCTCTTCTACCGGTTTTATACTCTAACTCAAGCCGGAGATGCTCTAAGCAGGTGGTGATTCGTTCACGCGGAGACACCGGGGTAAATGTTCCAGAGGCCATGTACTGCTTGGCGTGGGCAAACAGGAACGGATGCCCAATAGCCGCTCTGCCAATCATTACGGCGTCTGCGCCGGTTTCGTCGAATGCACGTTTTACATCATGCGGCGTTTTTACGTCGCCGTTTACAATAACGGGAATGTTTACCACTTGCTTAATCTTCGGTATCCAAGACCAGTCGGCTTCGCCGTCGTGCCCCATATCTCGCGTTCTACAGTGCACCGTTAGGGCGGCGGCACCCGCATCTTCAATCATCCTTGCTACGTCGAGGATAACAATATTATCCTTCGACCAGCCAAGGCGTGTTTTTACTGTTACCGGGAGTTTGCAGGCATCCACTATCGACCTCGTAAGGCGCTGCATCTGTGGGGGATCCTTGAGTAATGCTGCGCCGGCATTGCGGACAACAACATTCTTCACCCAACAGCCAAAGTTGATGTCGATGAAGTCGGGCTCTGATTCTTCCGCTTTTTGTGCGGCGCGAACCATGGTATCCTGGTCGCCCCCGAAAATTTGGATGGCTACAGGATGTTCTTCGTCAGACAACCGCAATTTTTCCATGGAACGTCTGGCATCCCTCACAAGTCCGTCGCTCGAAATAAACTCCGTGTACACGATGTCTGCCCCATATCGCTTACAAATCATCCGAAAGGGCAGGTCTGTAACGTCCTCCATGGGTGCCAGGAGCACCCCCTGGTCGATTTTTACGTTTCCAATGGTCATATCGACCAAAAATACCCTAATTTTTATCCAACCCCTTGCAATTGCTGAAACTTCTGCCCATGTTCGTGGTTGGTAAGGGGGCAGATGGCACGCCTCGAAACGGAATTTTTCACATTCGTTTTGTGCAAACGGCATCTGTTCGTATACTCGCAGGGTGCGTGAAACGGAAATAAGCATTTCGTAATGCTGTTTTCCGGTCTTTGCGCATCACCATTCAACAAGACATTCAACACTTACTCATTCAGGGATTAGGTCATGCGTAAACTGAGCCTTCTTGCGGCCTTTGCCGTGTTTGCTGTGCAGGTGATGACAGCAGGTGGCGATCGCCCCCAGGTCATCGAGCCAGGTATCGACACGATGCCGCCGGTTCTCACAATGCAGTCGCTTCCTTGCGGCGTGCGTGATTTCACCGCCACGGAGAAGCGGAACATCCCGGATCCGCCCCGTGCAACACCGAACGAACGCGATCAAGTTGAGCGCGGAATTCAGTCGATCCGCCTAGCGCTCGACCCGCAAGCACAAAACGTTCGCCTGCAAAACCTCAACCCAACTCTGTTCCCGAAGGAACAGAAGGTAGCAGAGGCAACGTTCCAAATCGCTCTCATCGACCCATCGAAGCCCGGTTCCTGTGTTGTTGAAGTGCGCGACTGGAACAATAACCTTACCACGCGTCAGGTTACCATTTCTGCAGCTACTCCAACAATCTCTGCTGCCGCAGTGAACTTCGGCACAATCAAGGTGGGCGCTCCTGCAGGAACTCAGAATGTAACCGTCACAAATAACACGGACGGTCCGATGACTCTCACGGGTATTACCCTTGCAACTGGTACCCGTTTCTCCATCGCAGCCGGTGGTAACACACCGGTAAACCTTCAGATTGGCGGATCACACACCATCGTTCTGAACTACAATCCTGCTATTGGCTCCGAAAACGGCGACTCAGACGTGCTTACAGTTACAACTGCTTGCGGAAACGTTACGAGCGCACTTTCCGGCACTGGTGGTGTTTCGCGCATACAGTCTACGGACGTACTAACCTACAGCACAACGGCTCTTGGTGCCCAGGACTGCGACGCTAACGAAGGAAAGCTCACTGTGAGCAATACGGGCAACTTCCCTCTGGTTGTTACCTCTCTAACGGTGGGTGGAGCAGATGCTGCAAAGTTCACTGTTAACATCACGTCTCCAGTACTTCCGGTAACAATTCCTGCCGGTGGACAGCAAGAGTTCGAAACAATCTGTTTCTCCTCGGATGCAGGTGGCAGCTTCACCGCAACGATTACGGTTAACAGCGACGCTGTAGATGCCTCCGATAACACCGTAACAGTGAACGGTTCTACAAACACAACAAGCGTTGAAGACGAAATCGGTAAGGCAGCACGTGTATGGTTCGATGCAGCCAACGATCAAATCGTGTTCAACACGGTTGCAGCGAACACACCGGTACTGATTTTCGACATGAGCGGTCGGGTACTTGCAACAGCAACAGCTACCGAAGCCGGTAACTTCCGCATCAGCACAGCTTCGTGGACAAGTGGTGTTGTAATGATTAGCTACTCCGACAACAACGGTCCACGCACACGCACACTTTCGGTAGTTCGTTAAAGCGGCACCGAATTATCATTCGATTTTATCGCAAGGGGTTGGCCACTTAGGTCAACCCCTTGTGCTTTTTTGTGGTAAGTGTGCGGATGCGATAGAGGTAGCCAATACTTGCAAGAAACAATCCAACGAGGTACCCAATCCAAACGCCGGTAGCACCTAATCCACAGGGGTAGGCCAGAAAATAGGCCGTTGGCATGGTGATTACCGTGTAGCAAAAGAAGCTAATGAGTGTTGGTATGCGAGTATCATTTAGTCCGCGCAACAACCCCATACCCGCCGCCTGAAGTCCGTCGAACACCTGAAATGCGGCAGCAAATACCAGCAGGTGAGCGGCAAGCGAGATAACGCCAGCATCATCTACGTACAGCGTGGGCAACCACGCGCGGAGAGCAATAAACGTGGTGGCCGTTGCAAGCTCGTACACAAGCACTAATGCTAATACAGACCATACCGCGGTGCGCACACCAGAAGCCGATCCTGTTCCACGAGCGGCAGAGACCAGTATAGTGCCCGCCGTTCCCAATCCTAACGCCACCATGAAGGTGATGGATGCCAAATTGATGGCAATCTGGTGCGCCGCAAGCGGAATTGCGCCCATGCCGGAAATAAGCAATGCGCCAAAAGCAAACCCCAAAACTTCGAGGGTAATCTGGAGTCCAATTTCTGTGCCCGACACCCACAAACGTCGGATCTCTGTTGCTGTGGCCTTAGCAGCCGAATACATGCGGAGAGGGGCAAAGAAGGTGGAGCGTCTCCATACTACCCAGGCCACAACCAAGATTGCAGCGCGCGAGAGGAATGTTGCAATGCCTGCCCCCTCTGCACCCATGGCTTGGGCCCCAAGGTTGCCGTAGATGAACACCCAATTGAGAACCACATTGAGAACATTGGCCGCCAGCGCCAGAATCATGGGCATACGAGTGTTGCCCAGGGCCTCGGTTGTTTGTTTAAATGCACCAAATCCAAACCGTAGCGCATAAGATGCCACAAGCCACTGGTAATAGGGTCCGGTTTGCTCGAGAACCTCCGATGGTGCACCGATGTAGGCAAGCAGCGGCTGCGCAGCAAAAAGCAGTGCAACAAGCACAACAGATACAAGAACCGAGATCTTGGTTCCGGAGCGGGCGATGCCGGCCGCCGATTGCGCGTCTCCTCGTGCCCATGCTGCCGCCGCCATTGGGGTTATGGCAACCGAAAAGCCAATGCCAAAGAGCATTACAACAATGCTGGAAGCGCCTGCCAAGGTTACTGCGGCCAAGGGCACGGCACCTAAGGTGCCTACCATAATGCTATCAGCAGCGTGCGTTACCATGTCTGAAACATGCGATGCCGCCACAGGCATTGCTAAGGCAAGAGTAGACCGAATTGAAGAGAAACGTTTCATGGTGGAAAGATGGCACAAAAAACAGACACGTGGGGTTCGTAACTTCGCCTGATTCGCAATCCTTTACGTTGTAGTAGCCCATGGCCCTTTTTCGGATTTTCTCGAACGACGTCGGTATCGACCTTGGTACGGCGAACACCCTTATCTGGCAAAAGGGCAAGGGAATAGTTCTTAACGAACCCTCGATTGTTGCGTTCGACCGTACGTCGAAGAACATTATCGCCATCGGACACGAAGCCGAAAAGATGGTTGGTAAAACGCATCGCGACATCAAGACCATCCGTCCACTAAAGGACGGAGTGATTGCCGATTTCGAGATTGCCGAGGGAATGTTGCGTGCGTTTATTCAGAAAACTTCTACGTCGATTGCCCAAGCAAAACGCATGGTAATCTGTGTGCCATCCGGCATAACGGAAGTAGAAAAACGTGCCGTACGCGATAGTGCCGAACACGCCGGTGCAAAGCAGGTTCATCTTATTGCCGAGCCAATGGCAGCCGCTATTGGTGTTGGACTAGATGTGTTCGAACCTATGGGCAACATGGTTGTAGACATTGGTGGTGGCACAACGGAGATTGCTGTAATTGCGCTGAGTGGCATTGTTGTAGACGAATCTATCCGCATTGCGGGAGACGAGTTAACGAATGCCATTGTAAGCTGGTTTAAAAGACAGCACAATATCCTTATTGGCGATCGCACGGCAGAAATTATCAAGGTAAACGTTGGTAGTGCCTGGCCCCTTCACGAAGAACTTGTGATTGAGGTGAAGGGTAGAGACATGGTAAGTGGCACGCCGAAAAGTATCGAGGTGTCCAGCGAAGAAATTCGCGAAGCTCTTAACGAGAACATCTCAACAATTATCGAAGCCGTACTTACGCTCCTCGAAAAAACACCACCGGAACTCTCGGCCGATATTTACGACCGTGGCATTATCCTTACCGGTGGTGGCGCCCTGCTAAAGGGCTTAGACGAGCGCTTGCGTAGAGAAACGTCACTGCCCGTGCATGTGGCAGACGATCCTCTAACGGCTGTTGTGCGTGGAACAGGTAGGGTGCTCGAAGACCTAGATGCATTCTCACCAGTGCTCATCAAGTCTAAACGATACTGATGCGTCGGTTCATCGAATTTGTTGTCAGATTCAAGAACTACATCACACTGGCAACACTTGTTGTGATGTCCTTCGCATTTATGAGCTTCGGCAATCTTTCTCAGTTAGGGGGCTTTCGGGCCGTTATCGTGGGATCGATTGGGTGGATGCAAACACTTTTTGCCTGGATACCCAACCCTGTTGCGCTTAAGAGTGAGAACTTGGCTCTTCGCGAGCTCAACCTGCAATTGTCTATCGAGTCGGCCCGCTCCCGCCAGTCCATGGTAGAGAATATCACTCTGCGAAAAATGTTGGAGCTGCCGGCCTACACGAACTACCGTCTTATCGCTGCCGACGTAGTGGGTAAAACAACAACGCAGCTTCGCAACTATGCCACTATCAACAAGGGCACTGCCGATGGGGTGCGCGAGGGCATGAGCTGCATAACCGATGCCGGTCTTGTTGGAATAGTTATTGGCGCATCTCCACACTATGCGGTGTTGCAACTGTTGCTTAATCGCGACACGCGGGTAAGTGCTAAGGTGCAACGTTCGCGTGTAGATGGTATTCTGCAATGGGAGGGAGAAACCTACCTTGTTCTCAAAGGTATTCCTCGGTCGTTAGATGTGCAGGCGGGCGACGCTGTCATTACCTCTACATACTCTTCGAAGTATCCGGCCAACATCATTATTGGCAGGGTAACGCAGGTTACGGACGAGGCCAACTCGCTCTTTCGAAGAGTTGTGGTAGAGCCGGCCGTGAACTTTGCAACACTAGAACAACTCTTTGTTGTAGACACTCGCCAGACAACGGAGCGAGAAGAGCTGGAACAGCGTGTTGATGAACGTTTACGCCACAAAGCCAACCCATAAGCCCCATGGCACTAAACTTCGATCTTCAGCGATCACAAATAGCCGCTAACCCGGCACTGCGGTATATAACGTATGCCGTGGTTGCCCTGCTTCTCAACGTTGTACATGTGGTGTTTCTTCGCTTTGTTGCCGTAAGCTCTGTAACGCCAGATCTGTTGTTGATTCTTACGGTGTGGATTGCTCTAGCCGAAGGACAGTTTACAGGCATGATAGCCGGTTTCCTCTGCGGTTTGTTGTTCGACGTGGTTTCTGAAGACGTAATTGGCTCGAACGCCCTAGCAAAAACGGTAGCCGGATTTGTTGCCGGATACTACTGGCGTCAGGGTTTTGCCATGAACACCATTGGCAGTTACCGCTTTCTCTTCATTGTGGCGCTTTCCGGTGGGGTGCACAACCTGCTGTACTACTTCTTCTACGTGCGCCCAATGCAGATATCATTCGGGATGTTTTTCTTGAAATACGGCGTTGCCACTACCCTGTACACCACAGTGGCGGCCGTATTCCCCATGCTCTACGTAAACCGACGGAAAGACCAGTAGGGGGCGGGCACAGCGGTGGGAGTGTGGAAAACTCCACGCCCACGAAAACCCCCGTGAGTGGCAATTTGAGCGGTTTCCGAGACGTTTTACCAAGGATTGTTGCACAATGTATCTCTCGAAACTCGAGGTAGTTGGGTTTAAAAGTTTCGGTTTAAAAACCGACATGGAGTTCACCGACGGCATAACGGCCATTGTTGGACCCAACGGCTGTGGCAAGACCAATGTTGTGGATGCCATTCGCTGGGTGTTGGGCGAACAAAAAACGTCCATGTTGCGTGCCGACTCCATGGACCAAGTGATCTTTAATGGCTCGCGCACGCGCAAGCCCCTTGGCATGGCAGAAGTATCGCTTACCATCGAGAATAACAAGTCGATTCTGCCCACAGAATACTCGCAAGTTGTTATCACGCGCAGGCTCTTTCGCAACGGAGAGAGTCAGTACCTGCTGAATAAAACACAGTGCAGACTGCGAGACATTGTAGATCTCTTTATGGATACCGGTATGGGTAGTGATGCCTATTCCGTTATCGAGCTAAAGATGATTGAGACAATACTGAGTGATAAGGCAGACGAACGACGTCATCTCTTCGAAGAAGCCGCAGGCGTAACGAAGTATAAGATTCGAAGGCGCGAGGCACAGAGAAAGCTCGATGCCGCGCAGAGAGACATAGCGCGTGTGCACGACATTGTGCGCGAGGTACAGAAAACCGTAAACTCTTTGGCACGTCAGGCAGAGAAGGCACGTCAGCATCAAGAACATTCTACTCGGCTACGCGAGTTAGACCGACTGTTGTTTGCGTTTGAATACGCCGAAGAATACGTTGCGTTGTCGCAACTACTTGCGCGGATTACCGAGATACGTCTTCGGAGAGAAACAGCCGAAGCGCAACTGCAAGCTGCAGAAACCGCAGTACAAACCACCGAGGCAGCCCATACAGAGCAGGAAGCGGGTTTGCGCCAAGCCATTACGCGCGAGAACGATGTGCGTGCCGCGCTAAGCGAAATACAGCAGAACATCTCACTTACCGAGGAACGTGCCGTTGGTGCTAAGAGAGCGCTCGACAGACTCGATAGAGAACAAAACGAATCAGACACGCAGCGTACCAATACATCAGAAGAGCTGCGCTTGGTGCGCGAAAGAATCGAGTCGCTTAGTTCGGAGCATCAGAGCGCTATGGCAGAGCTGGAGATGAAACAAGAGCATGTGCGTGCCGCTCAAGAGGCCGTGCAGCGTGTGCGCGAAGGTCTTAACGACCAACGGGAGAGTCTTAACGCTGCCCGCCAAATACTGAACGAACAAAAAAATCAGGCAGACCGATTCCGCATTCAAGGTGAGGCGCATCAGCGCAGACTTGCCGATAACGAACATCAACAGAAACAGATTGCAGACCGCCTGCAGCAAAACGACGAGCAGGTTGCACGCGAAGCTGCGGAGCTGCCATCGTTAGACCAACAATTGTCCGACGCAGAACAGCGTTTGCATACCGCCGAAGCCAGGCAGCGCGAACTTCAAACGCAGCAGGAGCACCTACAGCGTACAAGCGAAGAGCTACGCTCGAAACTTGCTCACAGCACCGCCTCCTTGGAGTTCCTCGTAGGATTAGTAGATACCACCGAAAGCTCGAAGTTTCTCCTTACCACACCGGAGTGGACCCCATCCGGAGAAAAAGTTACCCTTGCCGAGATTATCAATACCGACGAAGAGTTCCGTGTTGCAATAGAAGCGGCCCTTGGCGATGCGGCGCGGTACTTTGTGGTTGCCAACAAGGCAGAGTCTGCTCAGGCCATTGCGGCCTTAGCAAAGAACAACGTTGGAAAGGCAACCTTCCTCTGCCGAGACATGATACCGCAGATAGATGCGCCCCCTTCACTTCCCAATTCCAACGGAATTGTGGGCTGGGCCAGCGAAGTTGTGCACACCGATGACGTGTTACGCAGAGCGGTGCGAAGCATATTGGGCTTAACGGTTGTGGTGCGTACGGCAGATGATGCATGGCGCGCCATAGAACAAACACCGGCGCAAAGCGCCGTAACGTTGTCCGGCGAAATTGTGCATCGCTCGGGTGCGGTACGTGGCGGTTCTGTATCGAAAACCGAAGGTGTACGTGTAGGCCGCAGAGAGCGCATAGATCAGCTTCGCAGCGAGATTGTAGAGCTAGAGCGTACCATTGATGATGTAGACGGATCGTTGCGCGCCGTGCGCCAGGAGCTTGCCTCCATAGACCTACGCAGACTTGGAGACGATGTGCGAAAGGTTGCCCTTATTCGCAACGAGCGAATGCAAAGACTAGACGCGTTACGGGCAAGAATGGACGATATACGCGGTCAGCAGCAACAATTGTTCGAAGAAGCAGAACGAATTCACGGTGAACTGTCGCACCTTGGCGGCGAAGTTCGCAGCGCCGAAGAGAGCATTGGCAGAGCCATGGAAGGCGTAGGCAAACTCGAAACAGAGCTGGCTGCCATGAGCGAGGCATTACATGCAGCCGAGCAACTGTTGTCCGATAAAACTTCAGAGATGCGCGTATCCGAGCTGCGTGTTGTTCGCTTAGCAGGCGAGCTTCAAACCTTGCGTTCGGACGAAGGCAGACTAACCAACCAAAGTCTTACCATAGACCAACGCAGAGAGCAGCGCAAGAACGAGCACACAGAACTTACACAGCAAATAGAGCAGTACGCCAAGGAGCACGAACACTACAGTGCACTGGCCGTAAAGGAATCTGCAACACTCGTAGAAGCGCGCAGCGCACGGGAAGCGTTAGAATTAGGTGTGCAGGAACATTCGGCTGCCTTCCACAAGGCCGGCGAAGAGGTGCGGCGCATTCGCAAGGAACTTGATACAGTAATTGCAGAAATGCACGAGGCAGACCTTAAGCACAACGAAGTGCGGCTTAAGATGGAATCGTTAGCACGCCGCGCTGTAGAAGAGTTAGACGTAGAGATTCCCGAAAACCCTGTGCCCCCTGAAACAGAGCACAGTCCGGATCAGCTCCGATCCGATGTAGTTGAGCTGAGGAGAAAACTTACCTCGATGGGGAATGTGAACTTTCTTGCTCTCGAAGAACACGAGCGCGAAAATGAACGTCTTGCATTCCTTACAAAACAGCTTGCAGACCTAACCGAAAGCGAGCGCACGCTGAACGAAACGATTGCCGAGATTAATCAAACCGCCAGAGAGAAGTTTACAGCCACGTTCAACGCCATTCGCGAGAACTTTACACAGCTCTTTAAGATGCTGTTCAGCGAAGACGACGAGGCAGACTTGCAGATGATTGAGACCGACGAGAACGATCCTCTCGAGTGCACCATCGATATCACCGCAAAACCCCGCGGAAAACGTCCACACAGCATAGAAATGCTCTCCGGTGGAGAAAAAACACTCACAGCCATCGCCTTGTTGTTTGCCATCTACCTTGTTAAGCCAAGTCCATTCTGTATTCTCGACGAAGTAGATGCGCCACTCGACGATGCGAACATCGACAGATACCTAAAGATCATTCGGAAGTTTGCGGAAAACACGCAATTTTTGATGATTACCCACAATAAGAAGACCATGGAAGCGGCTGATACGCTCTACGGAGTTACCATGGAAGAGCCCGCAGTATCCAAGGTTGTTTCTGTTCACCTTGCCGGACGTCCGGCGGCGTAAACACATTTTGCAAAGGTTCGCAATATGAAAGCCCTTACCATCCTTATCTGCCTGTTTGTTCTTGGAGCGGCGCCAATGGTGGCCGGAGACGAGCCGGAGCAAATCATCCTAACCGAGAGTATACAAGGTTCGTTCGGTAAGGTTTGGCGTGCCGTAAAACGCTCTATGGAAGAGTTTGGTTGTCCAAAGCCGCAAACCGAAAAAGTAATCGAGCCGGCAGAAGAGGGCGGACTCTACAAGGGGCAATACGTATCGGACTATTGTCTGTTAGCCGAAGGGGATGACTCTACGCGCGACGTAATCAAGCGGTACTCAGATGTACCCCGCATTCGTGGCGGCATATGGGTTACGTGCAGAGTGCAGTACAAGCTGAACGTAAAAGAAGAGGAGGGTGGCACAACAAAGATTATTCTCCGTGCCGAAATGTCGGGCTTCGAAGAGTTCATAACCGCTGCCAATCACTTCTGGGTTTCGAACGGCGTTCTCGAAGGCATGATGATGGAGCGCATCAAAAGAAACGTAGAAATCGAGAAGCAGAAATCCGAGTAGATTCTTCTACGTACGCTCCATCTCGTATTCCGCAACTTTCACGTCGAACTCAGCCCCCTCCGTGTAGAGCGACTTCGTGTCTTCGCTTAGTGCCTCTTTTACGCGCACTGTAGCCCAGCAGCCACCGTGGAATTTTACCACCTCGGCGGCATAGAGTTTACGCCCACGGAGCGACACATTGTACGTAGCACCAACTTCGAATTCCTCCTTGGCAACCTTTGTGTGGACCGGCTTCATACGTCTTTTCCCGATTGTTGGATGTGATGATGCAGAGCGCGCGCAACCCGGTTTGCATCTGCCGAGGGCACCGATACCGTTGCCGTGCGGTCTGCGTGGTTGCTGCGAACGTTTATGGCATCCCGTAATTGTTCTTCCTCCAGCACCAGCGCAAGATGCGATATCCACTCTGCGCCGTTGATAAACACCGTTGTTACGTCTGTTACACTGCCTGTTGCGTGTTCTATTACAATGGGCTGGCAGGGGGCTTGTGGGTTACCATTAATCAACGTTGACTCTCCGGCAGGCGCGTGCGCCGCAGCGATGCGAATAGCCAGACCCGACTGTTCGGCCGGAGCAATCATAGTGGGGTAGAGCAGCTTTAGACCATGTTCGGCGGCTACGCGCGCTTCGGCGTACGACATGTGCGGACGCAACAGCGTGTGTTCGCACGAATGCGGGTCGGCGCTTCGAACACCTTCTACGTCCGTATATATAATTGCCTCCGAGGCGCCCAATACCGCTCCCAAGAGCGTTGCCGTTAGATTGGAACTTTCCTTACCCATTGTAGTAACGAAGCCATCTTCGGACTGTCCAACAAACCCCTGCACCAGAACAACCGAATGAGCACCCAGCGCAGGCAGAAGATTGTGCTCTACGCGCACTGCCGTTTTTTCCGTGAGAGGCACGGCGCACCCAAAATTGTTGGACGTAACGATAAGCGATCGGGCATCCACACTTACAACATCAATACCCGCGTCCTGAAGAACGTGCCGTGCAATATGGAGGGCTAAAAACTCGCCATAGGCCAGCACCCTGTCCAACGTTTTTGCCGTAAGCTGTTTAGTTATGGCCACACCGCCAATAATGCTCCTCAGATCTGCCTCCGCCTCCGATAGCAGAGCTTCCATGCCCTCCCGGGAGGTGGCTTGCGGAAGAAGCGCCTTAACCAGCACCCGGTGGTCTGCCACCACCTGACGCAGACGCTCGTCTGCCTCCTGTGCCAGCCCCTTTTGCGCCAATCGCGCCGAAAACTCTAGGTCGCGCGTGGCCGTTGCAAAGGCCGAAATCACCACCACAACACGTTCTGGGCGCAAATCCTGCAGGATTTGCACCATGTGCCGAAAGCCCTGGGGCTCTCGGAGCACCGCACCGCCAAATTTCATTACCGTCATACCGCGAATCTACCACCCGGCAAGTGACCAATCATCAAGAACTTGCACAGAATTCCGCACCGCCGTATCTTTGCAGTTCCCACAGAAACGAACTTCTCAACGAAGGTCCATACGAGGACACCATGGCTAAGCAGCAAACATTCGGCGATAAGACCAAGAAAAAAGCCGGCGACACCAAGATCAGCGTAAAGGTTATCAAGGCCTTCCGCTCCGAAAAGGGCACCATCAAGTATATGGAGCGCTTTGTAAAGGTGGACGACGTAGGTCAGATCGAGAAGATGGAATTCACGAGGTAATCGACATGAAGAAGGGTATCCATCCCGCATACAAGACCATCGACATTGTAATGACCGATGGCACAGTTTATCAAACGCGTTCGTGCTACAAGGGCGATCGCATGGTACTTGAAATCGATTCGAAGTCGCATCCGTTCTATACCGGCAAGCAAATGCTTATCGATACAGCCGGACGTGTAGATCGTTTCAAGAAGCGTCTCGAGAAGACCCAAGCCGTGCGCGATGCCAAGGCGCAAGCAAAGTAATCAGGAGAATAACCCGTGGCAATGCCAACAGCACCAAACCCGAACACCATCAACTCGCCGTTCCGCCAAAAGCGGAATCAGCCAAAGAAGCGCACGAACCCACTGAAGAAGTCTCGTCTGATCGATTATCTCGATCCGAAGTTCTTGGGTAGATTCACCAACGACCAAGGCAAGATTCTTCCTCGTCGCATTACGGGCGTTACCGCCCTTCAGCAACGTCGCTTATGTAGCGCCATTAAATATGCGCGCCACCTTGCCCTGCTACCGTTTGTAGCGCAAGACACGCGTTAACACAATACGCGCAACAACTCAAGTTCTCTAGAAGGGTTCTGCTCGTGCAGAACCCTTTTTCGTTTAGCGGGCATTTCGTGGATGAGAAACCGGAGGAACTGTTTCCGCAGGATCATTGCCACGTACAGCGTGCCGTGGCAGGTCTACAACCTTGGTGTCTCTGTGGACGTGTGGGTAGTGATGCCGTTGGGTAGGCGGAATGTTGTCGCACGCGGGTGGAGGAGTGTGCATTACCACAGTAGGGAACAGAGCCGTTGGTTCGCCCGAGAAGTCGCGCGCCCATTCTTTGTGGTTGTACACACAAACCGGCAAACAGGCAGAGCAATAGTGGTGTTTAGCGAAATACGAGAAACACTTTCCGGTGTCTACCACATACCGAGCATTGCCCAAGTGATCCACTCCGGCATCGGTGCTTCGTTCATCCGGTATAGCGTTTGCCGGACAGTATAGTCTGCACGCACGGCAAGAGTCGCAGAACTTTGCAATACCCGCATCGATAGGAGCATCGCACTGCATTTCGAGATTCGTTAGAATGCTACCCATCCTAAAGAGCGGTCCATACCTAGGATTGATAATACTGCCGTGTCTACCGAGTTCTCCAAGGCCCGCTTTTAGGCCAATGGGAATATGAAGTACGCTACTATCACCAATTGGGTGTTCAATTTTACAGGGCACACCGCGTGCGCGCAGCGCATCGGCGAGAGCAATCACAACATTACCCAGATCGAAGTATACCCGTAAACACTCGATAGCACTGCGCACCGACGGCACATCTTGAAATTCCTTGTACTGCATGTGCATACCAAGTGCAATGGCATACCCTTCGTTAACAGACCTTCCTCTGTAAATATCAGACGCTTCAATGTTGCAAATGCCCACCAAACTAGCACCCAGATCCATCGCCGTTTGTTTTACCCAGTTAGCCGCCTCGATTTTGGAGCTAAATCCCTGAACCACGGGTGCCACCGGACCATCAAAGCGCGGGTACTGTTCTTCATAGATGCGGCGGAGGTATTCGTGTACCTCTGCAATACTTCCTGGCCTGCCCCCTACACCTGCGTACCACGATTCCCAATCGAAGGCAGGGGGCGAGTTTGGATGTGCCGTAATCACTGTTGCTTCCACACGGCGGTATTCGGATGAAACGTGCGCCAAGCGTGCCAATAGTCCACCACCGAAGCAACCGTAGAGCCACTGGATATCGAGTCTCGATACACCACCACCAACTCTCGTGGGTGGCGTGGTTTTGGAATCTGCACTACCCATCCGCCAACGGTATCCGTAACGGGGTTCGAGGCCGACTGCATAAGCGACATAACAGGATAGGCCTTACTCTTCCCGTTACATTCCACGCCAATAACAAGCGAGCGTGGCGTAAGCGCCAGAGAAGTATCACCGGCACGTGCGGCATATCCGCGGGCCCACTCAGAGCGTGTACCAGTGGCAGCGTCGGGAGTAAAAATCGAAACAATTTCCGGATGCCACTGATCATTCATTTCAGCCACGGTTCCTTGAAGGAATGGAACAGACGGCAGTTCCATGCCCTTGCGGGGTCCAATTACACATTCACCCGTGGCCTGATACCACCAACTTCCCGTAGTAACATCTTCGAACACAGCGTTAAAGTACGATGCACCAACCAGACGGAACCGCTCTACTGCTCCACCAACAATTGGAACATACACCCTACCCGTATGGCACATAGTGCAATAGGTAACCAGAATGGATTGTCCGCCAACTGTATCGAGCACCTTATGATGGTGTGCAATCAAGTCGAGACCATATCCGGCAACCACATTGCCATGGCGCACCCATAGGTACACAGATGTATCTGCATCGAGAACATCCGCTACGCGTAGTGTGGATCGTTGCACCACTGTCGGCTCATTAAACATCGATTCTGCGCTCATTTCCATTCGTGCAAACACAATGAGAGCAATACTCGACGCAGCGGCAAGAACGAGAAACGTTCTGAACAGCCATCTGCTTTGCTTCCATGTTCGAACGCCCACGAATAGCATCAGGCCAAACCCTATTGCGAGGAACCCATACTCCCATTGATAGAGACGGTAGGACAACTCTAAGGTATCCGCCTTTTGCAGGTCCGGAATAATCGGCATCAGTAGTAATGAAAGAAGCACCGAAGGTGCTAGGGCCAGAAGCCAGCCGAGGAGCAGCGCAATAGATTTGAATTTTTGCATCCAATCAAGATGCCAAAACGCCGATGCAAACCAACGAGGCACGCTCATAAGTAGGTTAATAGTGTACTGCTTCAGCCGAAATAGGACAAACAAGAGGAAGTTCGAAGCAACATCCTGACGTGCCTCAATTGAACAATTGTGAATTTACCTGTTTCCGTCGAGCTCGCGCTTCATCGAGTTTGGCGCGACGTTGATGCAAGATGAGATCAGCACGGCCTTGCAGAACGTCCGCGGGTGTGACGTAGCCCAGTGCCGAGTGAAGTCGTTTGGTGTTGTAGTAGTCGATGACGTCGGTGATTTGGACGGTCAGATCATCATAGTCAATAATGGATCGCAGTCGTAGCTCATCTTTCGTCGTACGGAACTGGCGCTCCATCTTTCCATTGGATTGCGGATAGCTCACGGAGGTACGCCGATGCTCGTAGCCGCAGTCTGCGATGAAACCTTTGAACTGATTGCTCAGGAACTGACTCCCATTATCGCTCACCAGGCTAGGCCGTGCCTCTGGATACATCTCACGTGCTCGTTGGAGAACCTAGCGGCTCTTGCCTTCAAGAACTGAGATCAAATATGCTCGATAGCCAAATTCCC
>DAITNB010000020.1:0-43355 GCA_036834845.1 bacterium
CCAATACTGATTCTAAACCTCGGCGCTTTTCAACTAAGAAACGGACATAGTCTTCAGTAATTCCGTAATTCCGTAATTCCGTAATTCCGTAATCCCGTAATTCCGTAATCACCTCCCTATTATCTCCACGGGCACGTCGATGCGTTCCGAGATGCTCAACTTTACGGGACAGGTTGTTACGGCATTCATCAAACTGCGCATCATCTCGTCGGTTGCCACAACCGGTAGATATATAGTAACGGCCAGCTTCCCTACACGGCGGAGCGGATCGGCCACCATGTGCTTTTCTACCCGCATTGTTGTTCCTTGCAGGTCCCATCCATGTTTTTTTGCGGTAATACCTACGTACGTCATCATGCAGGACCCCAGAGCTGTGGCTAACAGGTCCGTGGGCGAAAAACTCTCGCCCCTTCCCTGATTATCCACCGGTGGATCTGTGATTAATGAGGTTCCGGACGGACCATGCGTAGCCGTACAGCGTAGGTGGCCGTTGTAGGTAAGTGCGATTTCTACCATTTATCCTCCCGAAGTGCCGGGTACCTCTTAAATGCCGGGCACTTTCCGTAATTGTCCGTAAATTTGGAGTCTATCCCACAAAGGACAACCCAAATGAGCGTACTGGTTAACAAGAAATCCAAAATCATCGTCCAAGGCATCACTGGCAGCGAAGGTACATTCCACGCGTCGCAAATGCTACAATACGGCACAGACGTAGTTGGCGGTGTTACCCCCGGCAAGGGCGGTACAATGTACTCAGGAAAAGGCGACGATACCTTCACCCGTCCGGTACCAGTGTTTAACACCGTTGCAGACGCCAAGCGCGCTACCGGTTGCGATGTGTCTATCATCTTTGTGCCCGCTGCTATGGCCGCAGATGCAATTCTCGAAGCCATCGCGGCTGAGATCCGCGTTATCGTATGTATCACCGAAGGCATTCCGGTGAAGGACATGATTCCGGTTCAGGCCGCCTTGGAGCAGTGCTCCAGCGTGCTTATTGGACCAAACTGTCCGGGTATCATCACTCCCGGCGAGTGCAAAATTGGCATTATGCCGGGCTTCATCTTTACACCCGGTGGACCTATCGGCCTTGTTTCTCGTTCCGGAACACTTACCTACGAAGCCGTACGCCAGCTTTCGGATGTAGGCCTTGGTCAAACAACCTGCATCGGTATTGGTGGCGATCCAATCATCGGCACACGATTCATCGATGCTATCAAACTCTTCAACGAAGACCCGAAGACCGAAGCCATTGTTATGATTGGCGAAATTGGCGGAAACGCCGAAGAAGAAGCCGCCGAGTACATCAAGGCCCACGTTAAGAAGCCCGTTGTTGGCTTTATTGCCGGCCAAACGGCACCTCCCGGACGCCGCATGGGTCATGCCGGTGCCATTATCTCCGGCGGCAAGGGTACGGCGGCAGACAAGATGGCCACCATGCGTGCCTGTGGCATTCATGTGGTGGAATCTCCCGCCACTATCGGCATTACCATGAAAAAGGTTTTGTCGGGCGCCACAACGAAAAAAGCAACGCAGAAGCCGGCAAAATCCGCCAAGACAGCCAAAGCAGCTTCGAAGAAAAAGTAACATTCATACACCCCACACCACACTAACTCATGCAACGTACACTCTGCATTATAAAGCCCGACGCTGTTCGCAACCAGAACATCGGCAACATTGTAGCAATGATTCAAGCTGCCGGATTCCGCATCTTGGGCATGAGGCTTACCCGCATCACCGCCGAAGTAGCCGGTGAGTTTTATGCTGTTCACAAAGAACGTCCGTTCTACGGCGAGCTCGTGAACTTTATGTCGAGTGGAGCAATCGTTCCTATCGCCCTCGAAAAGGAGAACGCCGTAGCAGATTGGAGAACACTGATTGGCGCAACCGATCCGGCCGAGGCAGCAGAAGGAACCATTCGCAAGAACTACGCTACCAGCAAGGGCGAAAATGCCGTGCACGGCTCGGACTCAGAGGAGAATGGACGCAACGAGATTGCCTTTTTCTTCTCCGAAAGCGAACTCATCAACAACGCCTAAGAGCAGGTTCGGTACACAACACGAAACCAATGAACACGTCTGGTGTTCTTCTACGAGGGCGGACTTCCGCCCTCGTTTTGTTTTCGCCTCGTATGTTTCTGAACGAATAGTGGTAGATTTCCATGGTGATGCCCCTTCAAACATCTTCGCGCTTTTTGCGCGTTTCCATTGTGCTCCTTGGCGTGGCGCTGTCTGTTACGATGCACGCGCAACAACAAGGTGCACAGCCGCCGCAACGTGAATACCGCTTGCAGGCCCTCTATAGAGCGGGGATAGCCCAGAACTACGAGGTTGTAGAGCAAACAACCGTAGAACGCACACACAGTGATGGATCGAAGCGCACCTATGAACGCAAGGTGCTGATGCAAATGACGGTGCGTGCCATTGAATCGCTCGATGGTATTGCCAAAATCGTTGTGAATATCGATTCGCTGAATTACGTGTTTCGGTCCGATGGCTTAGAGATATCGTATGATTCGCAGAAAGACATTGTGTTGAAGAACTTCGCGGATCTTAACAACTACATCGGCCCCCTAAACCGTCCATTCGAACTTACTGTTAGTCCGTACGGCGAAGTAACGAAGATCGAAGGCGAACAAATTGCCTTCTGGAGAGACTATCTAGACGAGAATGCAGCCGATCTCGATACCGTAGTGTACGCCATTTGGCGTCATTCGCTGGACAGAGAAAATCTTCTACAATACGGCGATGTGCAGAAGCGAATTATTCCTGGCGTCAAGCGCGGTGTAGATTCCACATGGAAACATCAATTTCAGTCGCGCATAGATGGCATCATCTTCGAAGGTAAGGTAACCTCTCGGCTTGCTGCTTACGAGGGCGGAAGGTTTACCCTTATCACCAAGGACAGCGTACCGGCGCGGAAGAATGCACTCACTCATGTGTATGGAATTCCGTCGCTCAGCACAGTGCAGGGCGGTTATGCTACGGTAGACAACACGTTGCAACTCACAACAAATGGCACAATAGACGAGCTTACTACCATCAGCAAGGCGCTTGTTACGGCGCGGGTAAGCAACGAAACATTCACCCACGCAATAACGAGCAGCACACATTGGAAGCTTACGGGTCAGTATCAATGGTAAAGGGGCTGGCATTTGCCGTTCTCGTGGCAGTGTCCCTTGCCGGGTGTAATCCATCTTCCGAGGTTCAAGAAGCAGCCAACGCCGATAGTGTTGTAACGCCACAAGAGGCGGCGCGTGTAGAGCTGGTTCCGTTTCAGTCTGCCCGTGTAGACTCGTTTCGGTTACGGCTTGCCCCTGGCCAAACGTTCCGCTACCGCGTCCGCCAATTTGCAGAGTCGGGCTCAGACTCGGCAGTGGCAACCACCACCAGTACACACGTGTACACAAAAACCGTTCGCTCTGTTCGCTCAGACGGATCGTACGAGATTGCCATGCGGTTCGACTCTGTGAAGGTAGACTATTCAGTAAAGAACCGTATTACGGGTGCAGTGCTGGGAGAACAGCGTTTTAACAGTGCAGACACCGCGCAGAGAAACCGTCCCGAAATGGTGCAGTTCAGTGCACTCATAGGAGAAAACGTGTCGATCTTCGTTTCGCCAACGGGTTCGATTCTCGAGGTTGGAGACGTAACACCCATCGTGAAGAAGATGGTTGCGGCTACCAAACAGGAAGTGCCCCCTGCCTACATGGCGCAGTTTGGCGAGCAGATTAAGCAAGCCATCTACGCTTCATTTTATGGTCAGGAGAATGTACCGTTCCCCAAGGCGGGCATCGACAGCAGCGGACGGTGGACGAACACCTCTACATCGAACCTTGGCGAGCTGTTTACGGTAGCAACAACGGCAACGTATACGATTGCCGGTTTTCGAACTGTACAATCGCGGAAAATTGCCGAGATTAACGCCGTACTCAACGGACAGTTTACGGTAAAGCCCATGCCAAAGTCCGCGAAGTTTGCAGTGAAACTTACCAGCTCGAAGATTTCCGGTAAATCGCACTCGCTGCTTGATGCAACAAACGGGATTACCGTTTCTAAGTCGAACGAAATCTTGCTGAATGTGGAGGCCGACCTAACCATCGAAAAGCAGGGTACCCGCCGCATAACGCAATCGCAGATCAATCGGTACGAGATCGAACTACTTCCGTAAGCCGTATGCCGAAACAAAAGGTAGACCTTCGCAAGGTCTTCCAGCCACAAGATTCCATTGCATTCCTGGTGATTGCAATTGGTTTGTTCATTGCTCTCTTTCTCGACGAGATGTCGGTGCGCCTAATCGGCATCTGCATCACCGTGTTAGGGGGCGTGGCGCTATTCATGATAGTGTCTCCGCGGCTTACAGATTTACAGATAATCACTCCTGTTCGACCATCGCAAACACCCGATCTTGGATCGCGGACTATTTCGGACGCCACCAAAACGTCGCAGACGTTCGACCCCGAGGCCTACCGCGAGTCTTTCGGTTTATCCGAGTCGGAAGAAAAACCCTTCGTAGACGATCGTCAGTTCGACCTCTTTGCGGGCAGCACCACGCCCCCTACCGTTAAACCCGCAACCCCGGCAATTGAGGTGCGTCCGGCTGCTCCGTTTATCGAACACTCCGAAGGCGAATCAGGATTCCGTGTTGTTGGCACACGCAAGGCCGTTGCACCACAAACACCACAACTTGTTAGCGAGCGGAAGTTTGCCCGCAATGTTGCCGAAGCAGCCGCCAAGGATGTGCCTCCGCCACCGGTTGCCACAGAACCCCCAACCGTAGAAGCACCACCAGTAGAGGCGCCTCCGCCATTTGCAGCCGCCACTGCAGTTATTACTGGACCAATCACAGAGGCCATCGCACTTTCAGAAGACGTAATCGTCCGGCCAAAGTCCATGAAGGATTCCGGCGCGGCATCGGCTCCTCCGGCATCAACTCCACCGCCCGCTACCGCAGAGCCCCCTGCCGAACCCACGGAGAAGTTTGTACCGGAACCAGAGATATCGGCAGAGGTGCAAGACGCTCCACCAAACGATGCCCCACCGGTAGAAGAAGAGCATGTTGCTATTACTGCGCCTGCTCTACCGCTGTCTCGGGTGTCTCCGGCATCGTTGGTTTTCGAGGACGACGAAGACATGGCGTCGGAAGAACCACGACGAGAATTCGACTACCTGCTCAATCGGGTGTTGATGGTAATTCGTTCTGCAACGAATGCCCGCACCGCGGCATTCCTGTGGGTGAATCACGAACGCGAGCAGCTTGTGGTAGAGGCAAAGATTACCGAAGCAGAAGCGGAGTTTACTACCGAGCGCAAAATTCCGATGTCGCACGACGCGCTAAGTCAGATTGCGCGTGAAGGACGTCCGGAAATCATCACACACATCAGTGCTGCAGCCGAGCGCGATCTTCTGCCCTATTACGTTCGGCCTGCCCAAACAATGTCCTTCATTGGCGTACCGGTGTATTATGCCGGCAACGTGGTAGGGATACTCTGTGCAGATTCGAAAATCGAAGATGCCTATACAGACATCACGGTGGGCTTCTTTGGTCAGTTCACGAAACTGATCTCGGGATTAGTATCGAGCTACACAGCAAAGTACGATCTGCTTCAAGCATCGCAGACGTTAGAGGCCATGCAGGCCTTCCACGGACATCTGGATGGTATGGCCAAGGATGTAAAACACGTGGTGCGCGCGCTGTTTACCACGCTCATTCATGTTATGGACATCAGCAGAATGGGCGCAGTAACGTTTGATGGAGCTGCGCGAAGCTGGACGTTAGCAGACGCACGTTCTGCCCTTGCCGATGGCTACCGCGAGCTTGCTGGTACAGCTATCGATCTGCGATCGAGCGCCATTGGGCAAACAATAGAAACCGGCTCCATTGTGAGCTATACGCACGATTACACGGGCGTACGCGTTACGCCTGCAGAACCACCGCTGGAGTATGGACAGTTTGTGGCCGTGCCCTTGTGCACAGACACGGAATCGTATGGAGCGCTCTTCTTCGAGAACCTCGAGTCTACTCTTAGTCAACAAGACATTGCGTTGGCTGCCGCTCTTGGAAGGGAAGCCGGCAAAATCATCAATGGTCTGCGCACGGTGATGGATTTGGAGCGGTCTTCTCTTCTCGATACGGCAACAGGAGCGCTGAATACGCACGGCTTTGAGATGCGCATTCGCGAGGAGTTTGCTCGTGCTGTAGACTATAATCTTCCGTTTACGCTGTGCCGTATGTCAATCGACCCGTCTCGCACGCTGCCGGAGCAACAGGAACAGGCTCTTGCCCACATCCTGAAGCTTGTTCGGGAGCAGCTTCGCGATTACGACATTGTAGCTCGGGTTGGTACTACCGACGTGGCTCTTGGTCTTATCGGCTACAAGCTGCAAGAAGCGCAGAACTGGACGGAATCTATGCGCCGCACCATTGCCAGCACGCCTGTAGATGTAGACGGTAAACGCGTTGCCTTTACGGTGTCTGTTGGCGTTGCGCAGGCGGAACCGCGCGATGCTTGGGACGATCTTATCGCCCACGCCGAGGCCGCGTTAGACGTAAGCAAACGCACAGGAAACAAGGTTACGGTGTTTGCTTAATCGTTGTCTGGCGCGTTCGTGCGGAACCGCACGATTACCGGACAATGGTCGCTGATGGCCGCCACAGATTCGGCGGGCAGAAAACCTTTTAGGTCTTCCATGTATTCCGAGCCCTTGATAAACCTATCATGGGCACTCTTCGACACAACAACTTGGTCTATGGTGTTCCACTGGGGATTGCGGCAGCTCTTCATGCCCCCAGTTACAAACTGCATGGTTGTGTTATTCATAAGCGCCGTAAGGGTGGCCTGCTGACGTTTGTTTGTTGCGTCGTTAAAGTCGCCCACAAGCATCACATCTTTTTCCTTGCCGGCAGCAACCACGCTGTCGGACCACGCACTCAGCAACTCTACTTGGGCAGATCGTATCTGGCGCGACTCTTCGCGAAGGGCGTTTGTAGAGTCGTAGCGCGACGTGCTCTTCAGGTGCACCACCATCATGATCCAGTCGAACGAACCCTTCTTGCACTCTACAATAAGTCCGGGGCGCATCCCCTTTTTTCCAATGGTAAGGGGCTGATAGAGTCCAACATTTCGCACGTCCACCGTTTTGCGGTGGATAACACCCACGTTCTGTTTTGTACCTCCATTGGCCACAAATCCGGTATACCCATCAAGGTATCGCAGCACACGTTGTAGCGCTTGTTCGTTCTCTATCTCCTGCACGCCCAACACATCAACGTTCATGCGGGCAATCACGTCGGCAATAAGAAGGTAATCTGGGTCGGTGCGCGGCTTTTGATCGTCTACACCGTCTCCTAACCACTCTATGTTGAATGTACCCACAGCCACTGTGGTATCAGGAGCATACCCTCCGGTTTGGCAACTCCAGAGAAGCACGCACGCGGCAAACGATGCAACATAGAGCAGCTTCATCGTCCTGTGAGAATTGCCTTGGCAACGTAACCGGCCACCTGTGGATTTTCCTTCAGGCGGCGCGTAGAATATCCGTACCAATCTTCGCCAAACGGAACGTAGATCCTAACGGTATGTCCACTCCGAATCAAGGTGTCTCTGCGATCTTCGCGCACGCCTAACAACATCTGAAACTCATACTGCTCCGGAGAAATGTTCTCTGTGGCAATCATGGCCTCGGCAGCATTAATGAGCACTTCGTCGTGTGTAGCGATGTGCGTTTTTCCGCCCCCTTGCAACAACATGTGTAACAACTTGCAGTAGTTGGCGCGGATTTCTTCGGGGTCTTTAAACGCGTGCTCTTCAGACTCTACGTAGATGCCTTTGCACAAACGCACGCTGGGTTTGTACGGTAGCAGAGACTGTATGTCTGCCTCGGACCTACGAAGGTAGGCCTGGATAACCACGCCAATGTTGGTAAGACCTTCTGCTTGGAGTTTGCGATAGAACTCTAAGGTAACGTCGGTGTAGGGAGTGTTCTCCATGTCCATGCGCACAAACACACCTATGTCCCGGGCCTTTCGTACAAGTCCGGCAAGGTTTGCGTAGGCAAACTCGGGGTCTACATCCAACCCCAGCGACGTTGGTTTTACGCTGAGGTATGCAGACAATCCGTGCGCGTGAATGGCGGATATAACCTCGGACTGATGCTGTGTTTCGGCAATGGCCCTATCGCGTGAGGTTACAAACTCTCCCAACACGTCGATGGTTGCCGTTGCGCCACGCCGCATTAACTCCTGGGTAACGCGCACGGCATCATCAAGAGTTGCACCGGCAATGTATCGCTGTGCAACCAACCGCACCACACTTTTAGGAATGAGCGGCAGTGTGGCCACCACCATTGAATTGAAGATGCTCACGCCAACACTCCGCTCAAGATCATCGGATGATGAGCAATGGAAGGGCAGTCTGCATGTTGCCTTCACGCACAACTATCGTGTACTGTCCGGCAGCAACGCCCAGCGGAACATGTACCGTGGTAGAGCCGGGAGTTATCTGAACATCGTTGCGCAACATCACTTCGCGTCCGTCTGCCGTAACCAGCAGCACCTGAACCGTAGCAGGGGTGCTTCCCGTAATCTCCAGACCTACGTTCGAGCTTGCCGGATTTGGAGAAACGCGCACAAGCGAGAATGATGGCATTGCGCCTTGGTCTTGCACGGAGAGTGCGGCATCGCATTCGTTAATCGTTAACACCTGACGCGTATCAAGAACCTCTTCCGTTTGCGCGTCCACTACGCGCAGGATGCACGGTGTACCGCTCGGAATAGAGTTCATGTTGGGATTACGGCTAAACACCTGCCACACGCTTGGATCTATTGTGGACTGCGATGTGGCTGTGCGCCACGCACCGCCGTTGTCTGTTGAATACTGAATGCGAATGCTTGGAATAAAGTCTGCACTCCAACGGTATTGATTAGGGAAGTTCTTGCAGAGAATTCCGTTCTCTTCAGGAATCTCCAACGCAAACCGAGCTACACCAATAGCAAACTCGCCACTGGTAGATGGTGCCTCTGGCGCAGAAAGTGCCGAAACACGCATGCGGGCTTTGTCGGTTACGATAGAGGGCACTGTCCAGTTAATAGAGTTGGCAGAGGATGAGGCCTCTACTGTTTGCCACGTTACTCCATCGGGTGCAAACTCGAGCTTCACGTTACCAACGCCGCTCGACTTTGTCCAACGCACCGTGAAGGTAGCACCCTGACCCAAGCGCTCGCCCCCTTTAGGAACATCAAGCACAACCGGGATAGCCACACGGTAGGATGCCAGCGAGGTGTCGTTTACGGCCGGGTTCGATGCATCCTCGATGCGCACCCAGAACTGCGCGCTTGGCAGGGCAGGTACGTTCCAACGATATAGCTGATCTGTGGCGTTCAGGTCTCGCACAATCGGCGTCCACGGTCCACCAACAGACGCACCCCAGAACAAACTCACGCGGTCTACTCTAGCAGATGACCAGCGAATAACCATTGTTTCGTTCAGGTTGAACGTGGTGCTGCCACGGGGCTCTGTTAGTGTAACCTTCGGCGAGGTGATAAGGGGCGCGCAGCTCGATGTAGCAATCCATGTGCGCATGCGTTCTGCAACACGCGGACCAAACGTAAGTGGTGTGCGACTGCCATTCACAAGGTGACAATAACTCATGATGGTGCCATCAATAACACGGCGCATCGAAGGGGTATTGAAGCAAGCATCTGTGTTGTCGCTCTGAAGCTGACACGTATCTACCGGCGGAGACCACACACAGTTGTGTGTATGATTGGCGCCTACGTTATGGCCCATCTCGTGGGCCGCCACAAAAACGTCCCATACAAAGGCATTCGATCGGGTTGGGTTTCCAGGAATTTCGCTAGCATTGAGGTACACCGTAGAAACGCCATATCCACCGCGGTGACGCTTGTTACAGAGCTGGTTTAGGTAGGCAATACCTCCAACAAAGGAGCCGCCAACCGGACGTATAAGGGCATAAAGGTGGGCAACGGTGCGGTCTACAGAATTCATGCGCGCAGCCCAATCCATGGAAAACTCGTTCAAAAGCTCGCCCGGCGAGCGCCCATCGTAGTAATAGCCCGATGGCTCGTCCTCGGTAAACTTCTCAAAGTAGCCCAAATAGAGTGCAGCGTTAAGTTCTTGCTCGTATGCCTGAGACATTGCCGAGATAATTTTGAGGAAGTACTGCACGATTTCCTGATCGGACTGCCCCCGGCGTTTCATTACGCTGTCAATGTCTTCCCGAAGAACAATGGCCAACGTAAACTCGCGGAGATATTCGGCCTGTGGCTGCTCGGCCCCCTTCACGGAAGAAGGGATGTGCATCTTCTGAATAATTGCTTCCCTATCGAAGGGCAGTTCGTCTGCGTTGCAGATGAATTTCGAGAGAGGATCGCCGTTGAACATCGTTGCCTCGTCGGCGATAAGGTGTGGCGTGGCGGTGGCCGAACGTGGGATATCGAAATCGCGTCCAACCATCGTGCGCTGCCCGTTGGCGAACTGAATAAACCCTGTTAGGTCGCCCTCGCTATAATGTAGCGTTACCATGGTGGACGGGTCTCCGTCCACCGTTCCTCTGAACGACGTAATCGGATTCACCCGCATGGGCACCTTGCCCTGTTTTGTATGCGTATAAAACTCGGTTTTGGCATCGAAGACAGACCGTGTGCGCTCCAGAACCAGGGCGGCGGTCCGGTTTGCGGCTACAGGGAAGTTCTCCAATCGTACGCCGGAGGTGGCGGTGGCAAGGGCCTCCGCCGATGTATGTACCATCATCATGGGACGTACAAAACCGTTAAGCTGACTAAGGGGCGCCAGCTTTTCGGACTGTATTGGCACGAACATCGTTCTTGCGTCGATTACCGTTTGGCTAACCGAGTGCGCTGTTGCGCCTACGAAGAGGAGAAGTGCAGTTGCTGCAATCCGGAAATTCAAGGTCATAGAAACTCTCACAGGTTATACGAATGGTCAATTTACGCAATCCCGAGCCGCCCGGAGAGGTTCCGGACAACGTCGGCATGGATCTCGTCTCTTTCTCGTGCCCCATTCAGAACAACGAACCGTTCGGGCTCGGCGGACGCAATGGAGAGGTATCCAGTGCGTACCCGTTCGAAAAAAGCCCTTCCGGCGCGCTCCATGCGGTCGGGCTCGGCCCCTCCGGGATGGAACTGCATACGCTGTTGCGCCTGATCGTAGGCAACGTCGATAAAAAACGTTACTCCCGGCATGACCCCCCGAGTGGCTATACTGTTACACTCCTTAACGTGCTCCATGGACAACTCGCGTCCGTAGCCCTGATATGCCGTTGTGCTGTCTACAAACCTATCGCACAGCACAAACTTGCCTTCTAACAGTGCGGGCTCTATTACGCGCTCTACAAGCTGTGTGCGGGCCGCACTAAAAAGAAGCAGCTCTGCCGTTGGAGTTATGGATTGTTTTGTGCTCAGCAGGATTTCTCGGATAGACTCCGACAAAAGGGTGGCTCCCGGCTCGCGAATGGTAAGCACCTCGCGCCCACGCTGGTCTAACCAATCGCGCAACAACGCCAACTGCGTACTCTTGCCGCTTCCATCAATTCCTTCGAACGAAATAAACATCATGCTTCTCCCGGCTGGTGCAAGCCCCCTACCATCACAACAATTTCGCCTTTCAGACCCCCGCGATTCCTCACTGCGTGCAGCACTTCGGCCACGGTGCCACGCAGATATTCCTCGTGCACCTTTGTGAGCTCTCTGGCAACAACAATGCGCCTGCTTGCACCGGCAGCTTCTACCAGCTCTTCGAGAAGTGTCTCTATGCGGTATGGGCTTTCGTACAGCACAACGGTACCGTGCTCGCGAGCCACGTCTGCAATAAATGCTGCGCGACCTTTCTTCTGGGGTGGAAATCCGCTGAACACTATTCTGTTTGTTGGTAAGCCAGAGGCAGCCACAGCGGTTACCATAGCAGAAGCACCGGGTAGAGCAATAACGTTTACGCCAAGTTCGGTGCACCGCTGCACTGCTCTGTAGCCGGGATCGCTTATGCCGGGCATACCGGCATCGGTTACTAATGCAATGCGCTGTCCGCTCTGCACCTTTGCGGCAATCTCCACGGCACGATCTTGCTCGTTGTGTTCGTGATAGCTGAGAAGGGGCTTCTTGGGTACGTCGAACTTGCGGAGCAAGGGGGCTGTTCTTCGAGTGTCTTCACAGTAAATGGCGTCTACTTCGCGCAGCGTTTTTACGGCGCGCAACGTCATGTCGTCCATATTCCCAATGGGTGTTGGTACAAGGTAAAGGGCCGCGGTATTCCGAAGGTGTGCCGCACCAGTATCCGCAGCGTCTGCAGTTCTATCGGCGCGTCGTTGCGAGAAGAATTCTGTGAGGATGGTAGCACATTCGTCTGCAAGAACGCCCGAACGAACAACGGCTTTGTGGTTCAGCCGCGGCTCGTGAAGAATCTCGAATACACTATTACAGGCCCCACTCTTTTCGTCGGGCGCACCATATACAACGTTGGGTATCCGCGCTAAGAGTATTGCACCCGCACACATTGCGCAGGGTTCGAGTGTAACATACAGTGTAGCATCTTCGAGAAATTTCTCGCCGCAATGCTGAGTTGCTTGCTCTATGGCTACCACTTCTGCATGACGTGTGGGGTTGCCTGTGCGCTCTATCTCGTTTGCGCCTCTGCCAACAATTTCATCGTCCTTTACAATTACACATCCAACGGGAACATCTCCCCGCAAGGCCGCACCCGCCGCTAAGGCAAGTGCTTCGTGCATGTACCGGGTGTGCTTCCGCTGAACATCAGACACGTTATTGTCCCGTTCGTGCGGCTTCGTACTGCTGCGTATTACCGGGGTCGAGAAAGCGCAGATCCGACCAAATTTGTGTTCCCTTGTAGCCCTTAAAGATGTCTGCTAACTCGAGACTTTTAGCGTCGAAAAACGTCTGCAGAAGCACGCTGCGGTTGGAGATCTTCGATCGCTTAAACTCTGCAATGTCGTGAACCACAGCTTCGATTTGTGCTCGCCCCTTATCGGGGTCCTTCGCAAATAGTTCAATGGCATCTTGGTAGTCGAAGATGAGTCTACGCAATCCTTGATATCGAACATCCATAAGTTCTGTGATGAGAGACATACGCGTAAACTGACCTGGCTGAAACGTAGTGCTGAATTGCGAAACACCTTGGGCATTGCCTGCCTGTGCAATTGTTTGCGCTGCCTTGTACATCTCTGTGCCGCCCAGGTCTTCGTAGGTATCCATATCCAAACCAATGGCAATTAGCATGTAGAAGTCTATTACACTCGTGAATCCGTCGTACCGCAGCGGTGCGTACACCAACGTTGGGTTGAAGCCCCATTCAAAGGACCAGTCCTGATCGAACACCCGCAGCAATCCCGATCCCGATCCCGTTACGTTTCCTACAAGTCTCTTGCTCACAACAGAAATCCGGGCGGTGTATTTGTTGCCGTTACGGCTCGACAGCCAAATACTAACATCCACCGGGATGCGCTCGCCTTCCCAATCGGCATTTGTGTAGCGGTTATTCAGCAGGTACTGTTTAACTGTTTCGGCCATCATCATCACATCCTGACGTTGGTCTAAGGACAACGGGTCCATGTTCACCGTAACGGTGGGATTGAGTTCCTGCCCCTGCAATGTCACGTTCAGTGTGGCTGTGGCAACGAGGACGATAAACAGACGATGGATTTGCGTCATGATGGTTTCTCGAAGATTTTGGGTAAGGACGAATCTACGCACCCTCGTACTGACGTTCACCCTCCAGATATCCGTTAGTGTTTGCCAGCGTCCGGAAGAGTCTGCCACAGCCATAGGTGTTCTTACCGAGGCAAACGCCTTCACATGCGCTGCGGCCCCGGTATTCGATCCGCTCACATTTTCGGTAATGCCCGCCCCTTATGGAATTCCCGATTTAACAGCAGGCATGATTACGTGGAACATTCCACAGGTTTCCGCCAGTGTTGCCATCGAGGGCAGGGGGCACGCAGGGTGGACAGAGCTGCGGCTTAGGGCGCGCTACCGGTGGAGTGTTGACTCGGCCTTTAGCCTAGGTGCCGCTACATGTTTTGAAGGAATGTGGTTCAGAGGGTTCTCGCCGTCCTTCAACATGCAGGTGTTACTTCATGCACTGTATCGCACAAATCGTTGGGTGTTTGGTGTGTCTGCCAACGATGTAGCGGGGTCTGGTACGCAGCGTCCTGTGTTCCTCTGTGGCCTTGCATATCCGATTGATGTTGGGCATGCTGCTGCAGACATCATTGTGTCGCAGTCCGCGGAGCCGGCTTTACTCCTCACCGGCAGACTGCATCCTGCACCAAACATCCCTGTTACGGCGTGTTTGCGCACCCGACCATTCTCTGTATCCGCTAACGTTCGTTTTCCGGCCACGTCTTCGCTCGACATCTCCACGGGTATCTGTTTTATCGAGCGTTTGGGCATAACCACATCGCTAGCAATATGCGTGCTGTAGATATTGTTACCGCGCTCTGCGCCGTTGCTGCTTCGCAGTGTGCATTGGCGCAAATTGATGACCTACTCGAGAGCGCGTGGACCCAGCCGGCGCTGGATGTATTGGAGATGTACCGCGAGGTTCCAATGTGTTTGCGATGCACAAATGCCCATGCACTTACAGAGCTTCCGGGCATCTCTCAACGCACGGCATCGGCTATTGCACAAACCGCAACGGAAGCACACATTACATCACTCGACCAACTAGCAGACACACTTTGCCTAAGTCCAGATGTTGCCATGATACTTAAGCTGTGTACCACATTGGAGTGTTCGTGTGGCGGATTTGTGCGTTCTGTTGATGCTCGCATGCGTGTGGTTGCCCATAGGGAGAGTGCTGCTGGCAGAATAGACGGAACCTTTCTCTACGGAAGAGCTGGTGCACAGATATCTTTTCAGCCCTCGGGTGCGGCAACGCTTGTTGGTGGCTGGCTAAACATGTCCGTGGACGGACTTCGTGTACTGCTTGGCGATGGCGCTGTTCTTATGGACACCGGAATACTCTTCGGATCGGCCAGAGGATTGTCTCGTGGACCAACCTCCATGCTCAGCTCGGCAAACACCAAAACAGTACTGCGTCCATGGACCGGACTCGACAGAACCGGCGCGCTACGTGGTGGCATTGCAGAGTGGACCCTGCACACGCTGCCCATAAACGTACTGGCTGGATATGGATGGCACACTGATGGAAAGGAAACTACTCCCGTTACGTTCGCTGGAGCGGGAGTAACCATGGGTGGAGTGTCTGCGCGCGTTCTGTATGCCACGGGAACGTTATGGAAACAAAGCGCTAATGCCGCAGCATATAGTGTTTCTGCAACAGGCACCTTCGCAAGCGGAACATGGATGGCAGAACTCGTTACATCCGAGCAGGGTAAAACATCCGTAGCACTTCTTACGAACGCAGAGGTTGGCACAACAGATCTTGGCGTCTTTCTCTGGCGCTACGATTCGTCTATTCGATCGGTGTTTGGTTCCTCGGTGGGAACATCGTCTGCCCCGGAGAACTCGACGGGTGTACTTCTTAGCGCCCAGCATCGAGTTCGCAGTGTTCTCTCCGTTGCCGGGGCCCTAACGTATCGGGAACGACTCACAAGATCGTACATCACGCCACTGCCGTCGCATTTGCTCGACGTGGTTGCAGAGGCCCTACTTCGCACGTCGGTTGCATCCACACTTTCCATGCGGTTGCGCATATCGCAGCAAACCGAGTCTGCGTCTGGCGGCCTATGGCGCATGATGCACGAGACATTCCGGTGGAGTGCCCGCGTAGAGTTGGAAACAGCGCTGCGGAGAAGCGTGGTACTTCGTGTGCGTGTAGACATGCGTGCTGCCGGCGCGGCTACAACCCACGCTGAAAGCGGAATCCTGGGAGCAATAGCGGCACACTGGAAGCCCCTTACCAACATTACCCTGCGTGCGCAGTGGGCACTGTTCAGCGCCGAGGCGTATGATGCAGCGCCATACCTTGTGTCTCCCGATGTACCGGGCGTAGTGGTGCCATGGGTTGCCAACGGTGTAGGAACCCGACGTACGGTAATGGTTCGGTGGGACTGCTTTTCTTGGGCTACGTTATCGGCACAGGCATTTGTCGATAGTCGCAGAAACAGCGGCGCAAGTATCACCACAACTGGTGCAACCCTGCAGTTAGACGCCCGTCTGCGTCCACCCGCGGGCAGAAGGTTTCTGGCCGGCATTTCCGATTATGCAACGTTACCTGCGGATTAGAGAGGCAAACGCATCCACTTCGTACAGAAAATGCTGCGCAACAGACAGCGAGAACGGATTTGTGTAGTCCATACGCTCCGGGTGCCACTGCACGGCAAGAAGAAATGGTTTTCCTCCTAAGGTTGCATCACCCCATTCAAAGGCCTCTATTACACCATCGGCCGAACGTGCCGATGGCGTAAATATCGATGCTAACCGATCTACGGCCTGATGATGGGCCGAGTTCACAGATCCGTCCATTGTGCGTGTTATACTCTTGAGTATGGAACCCGACTCTACATGCACGCTGTGGAAGGAGTCTGCATCTCCAATCTTGCGGTGCTCTAACGCAGCAGGGATTTGCTGTGGAATGTCTGCTGTTAGCGTGCCACCATAGGCCACGTTTAGGAGCTGGGCACCCCTGCAAATTCCCAACGTTGGAATACGTGATTCGCGTGCGCACTCTACAAGGGCAAACTCCACCGCGTCTCTACCTTCGTCGATAACACCGCACAGCTCGCGCAGCTCTGGCATTTCATATCGTTCCGGTGCAACATCGGGTCCACCACTAAGCACAAGGCCCGAACACTCCCTCAGAGCGGCGCACGCATCTTTGGGCATCATTCCATGCAGATCTACAATCTCTACCCGAGTGTCGGCGGCCATAAGCCACGGTGCGTAGCGCAGATAAGAATCCGATCCACTCGCTTTTGAAATGGCAACCTTCATTGTTGAATCCTCTTGATAATACATTCCATAATTCCTGGTTCCGAGAACTGCACTGAGAGTGGCAGCAGATATACTTCGGCGTTACCCTTAATCTTGGCAAGCAGCGGAAGAATCTTTACTGCATCCTTCGATGTGGTTACAAGGTGTGCATTGCAGTCCGCGGCTTCGGCGAGGTGCCTTATAATCTGCTCTTCTGTGTAGTGGTGATGATCTCGATACTCTACACTCCCCTCTATTCGGTACCCAACGTAGCGTAGCATCTCGGCAAATCGTTCGGGCTGCGCAATACCGCTTACAGCATACACTGCCGAACCGGGTGGTAGCACATACTCCGCATTATCACAGCGCACTGCCGGGGTTGCCGAAAATGAACATCGCACAATGGAGGCGTGTGGCGACACGTAGGCACGTATGTCTGTGCTGTACACATCCTTTGTGCAGACCACGATGTGTGCCCTGGAGAGTTCCGTAAGGGGCTCGCGCAGTCTGCCCACCGGAAACACGCTACCGTGTACGGTGGCGTTGTCTACCATTACAATGTCTACATCTCTATGAAGCGACCGGTGCTGATATCCATCGTCTACCACCACAACATCACAATGATAGTCGGCCACAGCAACACGAGCTGCCTCTACCTTGTCTTCGCACACCACCACCACTACACCAAGTGCAGTGGCATGCAGGTATGCTTCGTCTCCGGCTTCCGCTACTGTTGCTACCGTGCGCTCACCATTGTGCACAACGCGCAACCCCTTGGTGCTTCTGCGATATCCACGAAGAACTACCGCGGGTGTATAACCGCGCAACTGTAGTTCGCGGACCAGGTACTGTACAACGGGCGTTTTTCCTGTTCCCCCCGCGAGAATATTGCCAACACTGATAACGGGTGCGTTGATAGTAACGATGGGACGTTTGTGGTTGTTAAACGCATCGTTCCTTCGCTGCACGAACGAAGTGTAGATTTTTGCCAGAAATGTTAGCATACCACACTTCCCAATGCGTTGAGTTGAGCCGTTACACGAAGAACAACATCGTCTACCTCTTGTCGAGTAGCCTTGGCATCTACAACAATCGGTGATGCAACATGAACAGTTATGCGCGAGAACGGGGCCGGAAGTTGGAACCTATCCCACGAGCGGGAGAACACATAACGAGTACCCGCAGTTATGCGCACAAGCACTAGGGGCACATTCGCACGATGTGCAGCAACAACACAGCCGGGTTTAGCAACACGTGCCGGACCCCGCGGTCCATCCGGTGTGAGAAGCACCACATCGTGTGAAGCCCGCGATGCGATCTCGGCCAGCACCTCGCTTCCACCCCGAGAGGACGAGCCGCGTACAACCGTGTAGCCCCATTCCTTTAGGAGATTACTCAACAGCTGACCATCCTTACTCATACTCACAACTGCTGTTGGGCGCAAGGCGCGAAACAGGTACCATACCGGCAACATCTCACCATGCCAGAATGCAACAACACACGGCTGGTGTGGCAGCGTACCATGTACCCGAATGCGCCACGTTCTTGCCAGTGTGCGTAGCAGTACCGATGCTAACCATGCCTTCATGCGCCAATTACCCCCGCAACAACAGATGCCGCATTCGCAGCGGCTCCCTCTCCACGAAGAATCGTCTGCACCTGTTCCATAGCTGTGCGCAGTTCTGTTCGGCGCACTTCGCTGGAAAGCAATTGCAGTACTTCGGCAGACAACGCCTCTGGAGTAGCGCTACTCTGAATAAACTCGTGAACAACGTTACGTTGTAACAGCAGGTTAGCCATGGTAACCGATTCTACCTTCACTAGGTGTTTACTGATTGCGTAGGACAAGGCGGATGTACGATAAAACGTGGCAAAGGGAAGCCCCCTAACAGTGGCTTCCAGCGTACTGGTTCCTGCCTTAATGAGTGCCGCAGAACATCTATGCATTTCCAATGCAGCATCTTCGGTAACCTCTACACCCCGTTGTAGCAGAGGTTGCAAGGACTCCGGTTCCACATTCCGTGCACGTGCAGCAACAAACTGAGCATTCGGCAGGTGTTTTCGCAACACGTCTACACTATTTGCTAGAAGGGGCACGTGGTGCGCAACTTCTTGTTTTCGCGATCCCGGCATTAGCAACACACGTTGCGGAACACGCTGCTGCGGCTCTTCTTTTGCGCACACCTCCATAAGCGGGTGGCCAACATAGGTAGCGCGTATTCCGTGTTTTGCAAAAAATTCAACTTCGAAGGGGAACACCACCAGAAGTCGGTCTACCACGGAAGCCAGATCGGATGCACGTTTTTCGCCCCATGCCCATAATTGTGGAGCGATGTACCAAACCACCGGCAAACTGGCACTACGAACTCTGCGTGCTAACCGCAGATTAAATCCCGGATAGTCTACTGGCACAAAGGCCACCGGTTTGGTGCGCGCTATGGCTTGCTCGCAGGTAGACATGAGTTTCCTGAAGTACGCGTACCGTTTTGCAACCTCCCAGAACCCCGTTACCGCTAAGTCGCGGATGTGGGCTAAGGACCGAAGTCCTTGCATTTCCATTGCCGGACCCCCAAAACCCTCGAAAATCACGTCGGGAACAACGTTTCGTATTGCCTCCATCAGAGAAGCGGCATGCACGTCGGCCGAGGGATCGCCGGCTGTGATAAAGATATGGGGCTTGGAAGGGGGCGTGGTATACATTTGGCACGTGAAATGATGACTGCAAACTCGGTATATTCGCGTCACTGTCCAATTCAGGAATTCTTATGCGCAACATCATCACCATTGCGGTAACATTTGCCGTTGTGTTCTCAGCAGCAGTTGCCGGCCAAACTGTACGTGTTATTCCAGCACCTCGCAAAGCCGACGTTGATGGGGTGCAGGGGGCAACCATTAAGCGCATGCCCGAGGGCGGTGAGTTCTTGCTCAGCGTTAATAAGGGTCAGGACGTTAGCTTCTATCGAATTCAATGGTTTAAGGACGGAGTCGCACTTCTAGGTGAAACGGAACAAAACCTTCGTTACCCTGTGGCGATGCAGGACATGAACGGCACCTACACCGTGAAGATGAGTAACCCCTGTGCAACCGTGGAAAGTGCTCCTATTCAAGTAGTTGTGGAGCGAAGAAGCTTCCAGGTAAACACCCAGCTCCCGCGCAACGAGGGTATTGCTGGCCTTAACGAAACTTCCTCATCGGGATATTCCCTAAGTGATGTTGCCCCTAATCCGGTTACAGATCGCGCGGTACTCACCTTCGTTACTGCAGAGCCGGCCTACGTAACACTTCGTGTGATGGATATGACGGGCAGCGTTGTTGCTACACTGGTAAGCGAGACCCTTCCGGCCGGTAACCACGATGTTGCTATCAACACGAAAGAGTACAACATGAGCTCTTCCCTCTACTACGTTGTGATGCAGGCACACGGATTTACGGACACTAAACCATTGATGCTTGCGAAGTAGTATGGCAAACATTGGTACGATTCTCACAGCGGCAACCATATGGGTTGCCGTTGTTTTTTCCGGGTGCAAAGAAAACATACTCACTATTCCACTCGCGTATTCGGACGCAACATTCGTGATGATGTCCGACACTTGCACAGACAGCTCGTGCAACGTATCAGACTGTGGCGGTGTTCAAATTCTGCTCAAGCGGTTCGACACCACGTTGCCAAGCGGAAGAATGCTCAACCGAGAGTTGACTGCATTCTACATTCGCAAGCTGGCGGACAGCGAGCGAAGCCAAAAACCATTAACACTTCTCGAGGCCAGCAGGCAGTTTTTGCAAGCGGCAGCAGATGTACGAAGAGAAATGCCAGACGCACCCACCACGTGGACGGCATTGGGCTCCGACTCGGTGTACAGAGCCGACAGCATTGTATGTGTGGGACAAAGCATCTACATGTATACTGGCGGTGCGCACGGCTCTAACACCACCCGTTACGTAACCATTAACGTCAACAGCAACAAATTTGTGACGTGGCGAGACTTGATACGCGATACGAACCGGTTTCGAGACGCCGCAGAGAAGGCCTTCCGTAAAGAATATGGCATGACGTCTTCGGACACCTACGAATCCCGGGGCTTCTGGTTTACGGACAATAGGTTCTCGTTGCCTCGTGAAGTAGGCGTAAACAACAGAGGGTACATCCTCCACTATGGTCAGTACGAAATTGCCCCTTACTCAATGGGCGAAATTGTTGTTAGCGTGCCGTACACCGAGTAACACCGTACTATTACACCACGGTAAATAGTTACTCTTTAGTTGCCCTGAACAGTGGTTATTCTACCATTTGCGTGCACTATGGCCCGCAAGGCACCCTTGGTTGCAGTCCTACACGCCTTAGCACCTTCTGCGCCTACATCAGGCAAAACAATGGCACGGGTGTCGAGCACTGTAGTGCGTGCCGCTTCGAAGTCTCGCATTCTACGAACAACAACGAATCGTACAAGCAGTACGTTTGCTCCGTTTCTCTGCAGTCCAGAAATCAATACGCTGTCTGCCACGCTTTCATGAGCGTAACAGGCCGTACAGGACGAACCTTCGTCGAACCTCACAACAATAGCGGCATTGGGAGGCACAACAATCCCGATCTTTTCAAGGGCACTCTTAACGTAGGTGTGCAACCGAACACTGTTAGCCGACGATTGCGCTGCACAGTTGCAAGCGCCGAAAAAGAGCAGCAGGACCACAACTCTCATTCGCTTATCTCCGAACACTTGTGTGCACTATCTGCCACGCTTCTCTCTTCAGCTGGAAACGGCTTTGGATCAATTCACCGGTTGCGCTCCGACGGTAGAACGGACGGAGCTCCTTGTCTTCGTTATCAACATACCTCGAATCAATTTTGAAACGTTGCGGGTTTCGCGGATCAAAGGCACACAAGTACGTTGTTGCCAGAAAACGATTACGCGTTGAGTCCGTAGCAATAAACTCGTCTTCGACTATCTGTAGTGGACTTCCTACGATTTGTTCACCGCGAAAGTAGCGTGCCAGTTTCGCCGCAGAGTCTGGTCGAGGGAGAGAATCCAGGACTGTAAAATCAGATCCACTATGGTAAGGCAAGTATAGGACCCTGCCATCCACATCATTAACGATGATAGCTCCTGAAGTGGAGGGAATGAAGCCAGACAACCAACCTACATATCCGGGGTGTTTAGCGATGGACGTTGGTATGCGCAATGAGCTTTTCGGCAAACGGCGTCCGTCCATCCCAAAGTGTTCAGCAACAACAACATTATCTAAGTCGGGCCTATCGAACTTTAGTACATCGAAGGACGAACACACCACCGTTGAGGGCGAAGTATACGCCATTGTAACATCCTGAACGTATGGTTTAAGGGTGTCTATCTCAAACGGGACAACGCCTATCAATTCTAAACTTGGATACCGATACGTTAGTCGCACCACGAACGGAAACCAGCTATTCTGTAAAGCATGCTGCACACGCACACCAACATGAACGCGTACAAGTGCGTCCAGCGTTGTGTTGTTACGAAACCGCAATTGTTTAAAGCGGGTTACTACCCACGGCGACCCAATCTCCACGCCTAGCTCGTGCTCGGGGCGTATTTCCGACGAGAGTATCGTAGCAATTCCAGATGCCGGCATTCTGTTGCGCACAAACAACGCCACGGAATCGTACACGCTTAGGGGAACCTCTGGAAGTTCAACAACACGGCACGTGTCGTTGTAGATACCCTCTAGCACGTAGGCGGTGTTCGCTCGAATGCAGCACAGAGTTGCGCGGCTACCCTGAACAATTACCTCACCTTCCGGGATGAAGTTTTTACAGCCCGACTCGTCAACCACTGTAACCGTGGGTGTGGTTGGCTGCCCACTACAAGCAACAGCGCATAAAATCAGAGCAAGCTGTAGAACAAACAGTGCACTACGGCCCATTTTTGTAAATCGAGTACGTATCAAACCAACCTGTGGGGTTCTCTACTTCGTTTATATGAAGAAAGCTCCCATTAATGGTAAAACACGTCGAAGGTGAAACCCAACATTGAACGTTTACCGCACCGGCTGATTCGCTGTGTCCATCACGCTTCGAAATGCCATTCATTGATGGAGGTCCTGTAAAGCCAGGTGGATGGTAGTAGCTGGTAGATGTTGCGATACGCTCTGCAACATCTTTCGAAGTAACGAAAGCGGAATCCCCAACCGGTTCGTCCGGGCTTGTGCAGCTCGCTAAGAGTATAGCCGAACAGACAAATGATGCGAGAGTATAGGTCTTCATTGAACATCTCCAATGTTTTCAATATTACAACTTTGTTAGCTCGAACAACGTTGGATTTCCTTGGGCAGGACCCTCGGTAACCCATACATGAGTGCCTACTCGATAGAAGCAGGTCATATAGGCAACCCCCTGCGTTCGTATAAACCACTCACGCAATGCTGGGCCCGTTGACATCCTCGATTGGGTGGTTAACCACGCCTTGCTCGGTTACTACTGGAGCATCTGCCTGATTACACCCGACCGCCATGACGGAAAAGACAAAAGCGAGAGCAGCCACGAGTGCGACTTTTGTACGTTTACGTTATCGCGTAACTGAGTGTAACTGGACGTACTACGAACCTTAAAAAAAAACGAATAATCCAAGAAAAAGAAAATTTTCTGAGCGCCAAACATTCACCACTGTTAACCCCCACCACCCCTACCACTCCACGGTGGCCCTTACAACGTAGCCGAAGGAGTTCGTAATCGTGATATTGATGGTGTAAAGATCAGGTACATCAAGGGGTACGTTACTCAGCGGCAATGTAAATCGCGCAAAGATTCCCGACTGTGTGCGCACTAACCGTGCAGAGCCATTAGCGGCCGAGTAGCTTGCAATGGGGCTGCTATTAATCGTAGCGGCTACAGAACACAACATTGGGATGTGGTCTTGCACATCTACCACGAGCGTGGGGAAGCCACCCACTAGACAGATGCTAGCCCCCTTATACTCTGGCTTCTCATCCAAGAGAATTCGTTGTACGTCGGAGTTGCGTGCAAGATGATCTACGTGTGCACTACTCACGTTCACAGTGCGAGCCATGCGCTGACGTGATTTGTCCGCGTTGAAGAACTCAATGTTCATGATGTTCTGACTCTTCGTACTAACTACCCCATCGCCCGGCTCGAAAAGTTCGCCGAGGGTGCCTGTGGCTGCTGCCAGCACCTTTCGCAGCGTTTCCTGGATAGCCCCCTGCCGCAGAGCAGTTACCTCGTCTAACAAATTAACGTCTCCAACAACGCTAACGTATTCTACATCCAACGGGTGCGAATACTTCGACAATCTGCGCAAGTAGTCTCCACCGTCCTCCGGACGCCTAAGATCTCGCACTGCGGGTGCATCAAATGGAACATCTCCCTCTGCACCCTGAATTGCTGCTAATGCCGCCTTACAAGGCGGCACGGCAATAACGTTGCCATTGCTAGCACATTCTTCCATGCGTGATTTCCAGTTCCAAATTCTGGCGTACGGACTTCCCAGGTGCGGCGTACCAATGGTGATGAGTCGTTTCACGTGATGATCGGTAAGGCGCTTTACCAGATACGCACGAGCTGCCAAACCACCCATGCTATACCCAACGAGAGTTACACGATCTGCTCCCGTAACGTTTCGTACATAGGTAACAACAGCTTCTACTTCGTCCCTCCATGCGTTTACACTGTCGAACGCACTCGAGAACGTTACAGTATAAAGATCTGCATCGCCCCCTCCCGCCTTCGACGCACGCACATTTTTCGATGCGTCAACTCTTAGGTCTCCTCCGTGCCGGAGTCCAAGTTCCTCTAGGAAGTACTTCGTTGCAGCACCATGCCATACGTCGGCCTTCTGACCCAATCCGTGTAGGAGAATTATGGGGTATGGCACCTTCATAGTTGTAACTGGCTCTGCTGCGGTGCACTCGCGCAAAGAGGCCACCTTGTGCGGCACATGGGTGCACGCAGCGCAAAATGCCAGAAATACGAAGCAAAGGCGAAGCCGAATAACCATGGCGCCTACAACGAACGAATAACCAGACGCACCCGCTCTACGCGACGCGGCGTTGCCGCAAGCACCGTGCAATCGTAGTGCTCCAGCGGAACAACACTTCCTACATCCGGAATGCGTCCGGCGCGCACGTTGATAAGTCCACCAATCGTTTCGTATTCATCACTTTCAGGTAGGGGGCGTGGCAAGATGTCGTTTGCATCGTCTATTCGGATAGCAGCATCAAGTTCAAAGGAGTCTGATGTATGCTGCTCAACAAGCGGACCCTCCTCGTCGTATTCATCTTGAATGCTACCTACGAGTTCTTCGAGGATGTCTTCGAACGTAACCAACCCCGCAGTGCCACCAAACTCGTCTAACACAACGGCCATGTGAACCTTATCGCGTTGCATGTCTCGCAGCAGGCGGCGAATCTTCACATCTTCCTGCACTACGTACGGTGCATGTAAAATGTCTTGCAGAATAATCAGGTCGGTATGATGCATCAGGGTGAGCAAATCTTTTGCATACACGATACCCACAATGGTGTCTATGGTGCCGCTGTACACCGGCATACGCGAATACCCCTCGTTCATCACTCTGTCTAGCAATTCTTCAACAGGGAGAGAGGCATCGAGTGCCACAATCTTCGATCGCGGCACCATAATCTGCGCCGCGGTGGTTTCTGTGAACTCAAAAACATTCTCGATGAGTTCGTGTTCCGATAACTCCAATGCCCCCTGTTTAGAGCTCTCGGCAATCAGATAGCGCAGCTCCTCCGGAGAGTGAACGTCATGTTCGGCCGCTGGTTCTATCCCAACTCCGCGTAACATGGCATTAGACATCCAGTTAAGCGTGCCAATGATAGGGCGAAACACAATAAAGAAGGCCCGCATTGGTACAGCCACTGCCAGTGTTACCGATTCCGAGCGACGAATGGCTAAAGACTTTGGCGCCATCTCACCTACAACTATGTGCAGCACGGTGATAATCGAAAACGCAAGTACTATAGAGATCGTGTGCAAAACTGCTGGAGACAACGCTATACCCATCCATTGCGCAGCATCAGCAACTATCGTTGCTACCACGCTTTCACCTATCCACCCCAGCCCTAAGGATGCCAAGGTAATTCCTAGCTGCGAGGCACTGAGATACGAGTCGAGATGTTCGAGGATGTGCTTTGCAATACCGGCTAAGAAGTTACCGTTCCGCGCTTTCAGCTCAATCTGCGAGGCACGTACTTTTACAAAGGCAAACTCCGCGGCCACGAAGAAACCATTGAGCAAAACAAAGAAGAGGGTCAGGGCAATGTTGCCAATCATCCCGAAATATACGGGGCTTTTGGTGGCACGCGGGTATTGAGATGGTGCGAGAAATACATGGAGAGGAACCCTTCGATTTCGATTCTGTCGTGCGAGGCAACAGGGAAAACGGCACCACGAAGGGCATTACACAACATTTCGTAAACGGTTGCCGAGAGAACAAAACCCTCGTTGTTTGGTCCGCGGGCAATGCCATTGGTAAGGTCTATCCGCAACGTTGGTTCTTCGGGGGGCTGAGTGCCCGGTAATCCAAACCCCATGATATTGGCAAGCTCTAACCGCGAGGTAAGCACGATGGAAAAGGCCATTTCTTCGTCGCAGGTTTCTAAGGAGTCCATGCTATGTTTTAACACGTTGAACACCCGCAGGTCCGGCTGCTCCGTGGGCTGAGTTCTGCCAATTGTGTCGCATAGAGACAAACCTGCTTCCAGCTTACCCAGCGTAAAGGGAAGTGAGCGCCGTAGGGTAACAACCTCTGCCGCAGACAACGTGTGTAAATCACGGTTACGACCGTGGTAGAAGGTGGCGCGAATGTGCCCAAGGGGCTCTAAGCTGCTGCCAAATGGCGACTTAGGACTACGTGCGCCTTTGGCGACCACAGTAACTTTGCCCAAGTCGCGAGTGAAGATGGTTACGATTCTCGAGGTATCGCTGTAGCGTCGCGAATGCAGAACAATGGATTCCGACGTAAGTATCATGGAACAAAAATAGTGTATATTTGCGGTCCAATTCCGCAGTAGCTCAGCTGGTTAGAGCATCTGACTGTTAATCAGAGGGTCCGGGGTTCAAGTCCCTGCTGCGGAGCGAGTACAACCCTCCAAGCCGTACTGGCTTGGAGGGTTGTTGCTTTTTCTAGTGCGCCACCACCAATCGGGTTACAACCACCTCTGTGCCAAGGGTAGCCGTAGCAACGTATACCCCTGATGGCAGCCGTGCTGCGTCCAGCGTATACGCGTTGCCGTTTCGTTGGATAGCCACCACGTGACCACCGCTCACACTCGTAAGCGTAATGTTCGCCGGCAGTACTTCTCCGTGTGGCAGGCGAAGCTGAAGTAAAATGATATCGTTAGCGGGATTCGGCCACGCCACCAAACTGAACGGTGAGCGGAAAGTCTCGTAGCTCATTGAAGGGGGCTGCGTGGTTCGTCGCTACATACACTGCCGATGGTGTGCAGGTAGCAATGGCACCACCATACGAGAAGGAAATCGGCCAATCAAAAACATCGGCATTGCGACGCGTTCCCTCGCTTGCTCAATTGGAAAAAATCGCTGTCCATGGTCCGGATAACTGCTCTGCACGATACAATCTGGCCGTGCCGTACCGTGGAGTTGGATTGGCCCTGCCGGACAGCGAGGAGTCGAATACCATTACTGTTGCCCAGCAATACCATGCGTTGTCTGGCCCACGGGTGAGCGTCTCCACCCACTGCTCATCGCCCGGAAGTTCTGCCTTGCTCCACGAAACACCGGCATCTGTTGTGTACGCGATTCCGCCCCTCTTGAACGTAAAGTTGTTCTCCTGCTCGCTCCCAACTCCGAACCCACGAAAGGCAATGGCAATGGTGTCTGTTCCCTTTGTTGCAATGCTCGAGATTGTTACCTGGGTGTCTCGGATTGAAGATGGAAGTGGCAGAACCTCAAACGTTGTGTCTCGCTGACGTGCCAGCGAGTCGCCCCCGATAAGAAATCTGCCATCCGATAGCTGTGAAGCGCACGTTACAGCGCCAAGAGTGCTTGCCGACCTTGCTATCCGCCGTGGTGTTTCACCAAGGGTAACAGCATTAACACCCACACTTGTAGGTACCGCCATTGCACCTGCAGAAGATTCTGCTACTCTCACCCGTTGAAGGAGACGATTGCTAAGCACCTGCTGTTGCCGACTAATCACAACTCCGGGGATTACAGCAGGCAATGCGTCTGCTTTGTCAACCACGTATATATTTCCATCGAGGTCTGCACATGTTGGAAGTCCTCCGGCCATGAGCATTTGTTGTAGGTACGGTTGTGCAATGGGCATTCCCAAGTCATTCACTGCACCAAGAACGGGCCTCGAGATTCCCGACTTCCATTCCCTGAAAAAGCCGCTTGTGCCGAGGTACCCAGTATCCGTGAGATCTACTATCCTGTCGGTGCCTGTCTCATACACAGATATCTCTTCTGAGTCTAACGAATAGTCAATGGTTGTATGCCCTATCGTAGTAGAACCGGCGCGCTGTACATAGGTAGTCCGCACAATGTTCGCACCGCGAACACGATCCACATCATTGAGAATAGTCCCCGGAACAGGTGTTGGCGTAAGAGTGCGAATTATTACTGTCGTACCATTGTACTCCAGTACACGAGCGGAATCGAGAAAGAAAATGGCCTTCCCCGTCCCTGTTACAAACATTCGATCAGAATTGAGATACACAGAACGCTTTGGTTGGAGTTCGCTTCCTTCGGGTGTACTCAGTATACCAACGGGCTGCCAAGCATCCGTCGCAGACGACCGATACATAAGATCAATTTCGTCTCCTTCGACATGTTTTATGGCCAAGCCAGCACCCATAGGTAGCAGTGCATAGCGACAATACGAAGGGTCGAGATCCGATGGCGTATATAGGCGTGCCGATGTGTCCACCGAATACCACTGCATGGCATTCACATTGAGAACGAATACGGAGTCGCCAATCGCGTGTGCGAAGTTTTGCTGCTCAACCAGATCGTCGTTCTTCATCTTGTACCAGTTGCGTCCACTATTAAAGGCAAAGGCCGAGCGAGCACGAAGTATCGAATTCCCAAGTACATCTACATCAGCACCGTTTATCCCCGTGTTGAAGACCTCCCCATCAAGCTCGGCGATACCCTGCTGCAGGACGGGTTCCATAAGGAAGCAAATCGTAGGAAAAGGAACGAAGTCTGACTGTGCTCGTTACCCGCAACATAGATCGTACCATCAGGAATCACCACTATGCGTGTTCTGCTGGCTACGTATGATTGTTGAAGTGGACTCAGCGCTGCCTCACCTAAACCAAGAAAGGGTCCGCGAATTACTCTGTCGTCCGTTATCCACATTGAATTGCCGCTGGAATCCATTACCGCTGTCCGGTTGGTAGGGATAACGTTAACAGATCTTCGCAACCAGAACCAATCCTGTGGTTGCGCAGACAGCCTAACACATGTAGAGCTGAGTACTGTTACGAGGAAGACACTAATCACAGCATACATTGCTTATCCCCTTGAAGTAATCTGCACCACAATCGAAAATCTTGTTGCATCATAACATCCGGTAGTAGAGTTCTTGGTCATACACCGCAGCATTGCGAGTACATGGCAGTACGCAGATGGCGATGTTGTGCAGCCATTGCCCTGGGTACATGCCGGTATCGTAACACCAAGAAAATTTCCACTCTCGCAGCAGAGATTCGTTCCCTTCACAATTGCCTGTAAAACCGCAGATTCATTGATATTCTTCAAATCTTGGTCAACACAAAACGATCTGACCCATGTTATGGCATCTAACGCGCGGTCACACTCGTTTGGCGCAAGTGTGCATGGGTTATCTATCGGGTTTGGTGGCGAGGCAAACTGCGTAACATCTCAACCTCCACAAGCCCACAGTTATACAACCCTTGAAAGCAAACAACAACAGATACCACGAAAAGGTACAGCCCCCTACCACCCTACAACAGCCCAGTATAATGGCATTCCTACGGTGATGTTAAACGGGAACGTAACGCCTAGCGCCATTGGTATATACAAACCGGGATCTGCCTTGGGAGCGGCCAAGCGCATTGCCGCGGGCACCGCGATGTACGAGGCACTGGCAGCTAAAACAGCGAACATAAATCGATTCGCTGGATCGTGTGTAACAAGCTCACTTGCACAAGCCACCACGCAACCATTGATGAGTGGCGCAACAACTCCAAAGGCAGTGGCAACCCATCCGTACGTGCGGAACGTAGATAGCTTCGCGCCGGTGATGAGGCCCATTTCCAACAGAAACACCGCCAGAAACCCCTTGAATATGTCTGTGGTAAATGGCTTGATACCCATCGCCTGCTTCTCGTCTGCTACGATGCCAATAACTAAGCTACCAAGCACCATTAAAACAGATCCATTCGTAAAAGAATGGTGAATGATGCTGCGGAATGATGTGCTACCCTGAGACTCGGGCTCGTACAACGTGATGAGCATTACACCCACGATAATTGCCGGCGATTCCATAAGCGCCATTACTGCCACCATGTGCCCACCAGCCGCCAAGGACTGAGATTCGAGAAACGATGTTGCGGCTACAAACGTAACTGCACTTACACTGCCGTACGCTGCCGCAATAGCACCGGCATCCGAGGTTGTGAGTTTGCGTCGCAATACAAAAAATGTATACAGCGGAATAACAGAGGAAATAACAAGTCCAGCAACAAGAGACCATGCAATCTCGGCCGAAAAGGGGCTGTGTGCCAGCTCTTGCCCACCCTTGAAGCCAATGGAGAATAGTAGATACAGCGAGATGAACTTCGAAGAAGAAGCAGGGATTTCTAGATCACTCTTTACCTTAACCGCAAGAACTCCTAATAGGAAAAAGAGCAGTGTTGGATTGGTAAGATTAGAGATAAGTAGGTGCTGGTCCATTTGTACTGCAAATCTACTGCGCAGGGGGGCAGTAACTATTGCACGGATATTCACTCGTATCTTCGTGCCGAATAACTGCGAATTCACCTAACGAGCTATGGTCCTCAGTATGAAAACGTACCGCATTCTCCTGCTTGTGTTTCTGCTTTCTCCGCTTATGCCGCTGGCAATTCTTGCGCAATCGTGGGAACAGCTTGTAAATCCGTTGTGGGGCGGACGCCCCGTGGAAATACACCGTGATGTTAATGGCAACCTCTGGGCCAACGCGGGCACGGCAGTTTTTCGCTCCGCGGACTTGGGCGTTACATGGGTAGAAAGAAGCCCGAACACAACGCTGAGCTTCTTTGAGAGCTTAGGGTATCGCCTTGCTACGCTCATTGCTCCGGGTGATCTTCCGCTTATTGTGCTGTATCCGGCGAATGGCACATCTACCACAATCTACGCCTCCTTTACGTCGGGAACCTCTTGGCAGGAGGTCCCTATGCCGGATCAGTTCAATGGTCAACCCTTATACATCACTGGGCTATCCAATGGTACAGGGCTGGCATTCGTTGGCGATGGAAGTGGAACGTTGGTTATGGTGAGTTCGAATGGTGGATCTACATGGACTCTGGAGACCACACTGGGATCGCGTCCGGAGAAAGCGCTCGAGGCCAACGATGGCGCGCTCTACTGCATCGAGCCGAATGATGGTGTTATTCGCATGCGTTCGGTTTCGGGTGAGTGGAGTACAATTGCGACTCCGGGTTCGGGATCCGTGGGGAACCTGGCTGTGTCTCGCAACCAACTGCTTGTTACCGCTAGTTCAGACTCCAGCTATGTAACAACAGACAATGGGAACACATGGCGCGCACAGTCTTTGCGGCTACCAAATATGGAGAGTTCAATATCCAACATCTGCGGTTTGCAAGATGGATCTTTCATCGGATCGGCGCGATTTCGGCTTCCAAATAGTTTGTCTCAGTTCACTTGCTGGCGTTTGCCCGAGGGTGCTAATGAGTGGGTTTTAACTGCAGACTCTCTGAATCACGAGATAGATAATCCTTTGGCACTTGACGCACGCAGCTTCATGGCGGTTGATAATCGTGGTCCGGTGCTCTCCGTAGACGGCGGTGCTACATTTGAGTTTCGCACACGCGGTTTGGCAATGCACTTTATCTGGCGTCACGCCATATCTCCTTCCACAGTTGTGGCCTGTACAATTAGTGGCGACGTATTCCGCATCAGTCAAGATGGTGGCGACTGGGAAAACGTAACACAATATCCGCGCAGCCGGGGAGACTTCCCGGCTTTCGACGTAGTTCATGCCGGCAATGATGTTTTCTTGATGAATACCCGCTCCGGGGTTCAAAGATCCTCCGATGCGGGACGCACATGGCAGCCCGTAGACGTAACAAGCAATGTGGCCTATCATGAGTTCGCTGCGGGTCCCAACAATTCTATATACATTGCCTCTCGCAACGAGATTTTCCGTACAACAAACGGTGGTGTTTCGTGGGAAGTTATGTACACGGCACCGGGTGGGTCACGCCCCATTACTGAGGTGTCTGTTGCCGCTAATGGTCGCGTGTTCTTCTCTACAGGTAGGTCCGTGCACGCTGTTGACGGTGGCACAGCTACACTTCTGCGAAGCGTAACCACGGATATTGGACTTCTACGCACATCTCCCTGGAACCCGCAACTGTTGGCGTATGTAGAGGCAGACGAAGACAGCGCTCTGCGCACCATTTCGGTGTCTACCGATGGTGGTGTGAACTGGAGAGACGTAGTGTATGCGGCTACCCCAGGATCGGAGCCCCCTGCCTTCGATGCCATTCTTTTACCTTCTGGACAATACATTGTGTCGAGCATAGATGGGCTTACAACTGTTTATGCACCTGATGCTGAAGTTGCAGTTACGGAGCCCGTTCAAGGTATCGAAATACCAATGAGTCTGCTCCTCGATGGATCTTTTTATTATCGTGCTCGCAACAGCTACATCGAATATCGTCCGTACCCAACTTCAGTGCAACAGAACGCTGATGAGCATTCATATCGTTTGTTTGCTCATCCGCAGCCAGCTAAAGGAACAGTAACGATCTCCGGAACCTCCTTGGGTGCACCGTTAGTTGTTTTCGATGCAAGGGGCGTTGTGGTTGCCACAAGTACGGCAGACGATGGCGAAACAACGCTTACCGTGGATGGTCTTGCCGCCGGAGTGTATGTGGTACGGAGTGGAATGTACAGTGTGGCAGTTGTGGTGTATTAACTCCAACAACGGCGTTCGTTGTTCTTCATACTACTCACACTCCTTCTTGCCCGCTACTAAATTATCACTTTGACCGCCTGAAGGAGCGATTGCTCTGGCGCTTTCATGATTACTACTGCTGCGCCTTTTGCAAAGTGGTTCGTTTCTGCCGCTACGGAAATGGGTGCAGTACCACTCCATAACACACCTAACAACGCACCTCTCACATCATACAGTTCAATGGTGATTGGTGTAACGCGTCCTTTAACCTGAATGAGCAGATTTGATGCGCCTTCAGACACCGTCATCCAGGCCCTGTCTGGGTCGACACTCAGTAACGCGTTTCTATTCGTCCTCTTTGGGAAGACAGGCGGGAACAATGTATTATATATGCTTAGAGAATCGGCCCACCAAGACTCTACACAGTCGCAATATGCTGCACCAAGAGTTCGGCCCATTGCAGCAACGCTGTCCCTAAAGTTCGAATCAATCTCTGGTGGAAGGCCATTAAATCCGAAAATGGTTGGAAGGCAGATGCGGGTTGTGTCTTCGCGCCAATACTCTAAGATTCTCCTCGCATACTCTCGGTAAACCGTGTCTGAGAAGTCTGGGTCTGCCCACCGTGGCGTGGCTGAATACGGCACGGTTGTGTCGGCATAGCTTGTGGACATCGTAAACATGTTTCGCAGAATCTGTGCTGTTACGCCCAAGGGAGTTGGTCCCCATCTGTAGGCAACAAACCGGAGATACACGCTATCGCCGTAGGAGTTTGTTGGGAGTACCTTGTGGTGGTTTATTCGCAGTAGTGATGATCCTCCATGCTGCACCAACATGGAGCCAGGTTGACCCCAGACTGAAAGACTGTCTAACGTAGTAACAGTTGTATCGGTAATGTTCACGAGTTCTACAACGAAGGATGTGGTGTCGAGGATCCATAGGCCGCAGCCATCCTTAGATATTTGACGGCCCCGCCAATTGGCGGTACTTCGAATACCTCTGATCGAACATACTCACGTAAGGACATCGCACGGCCTCGACTTGTGTCGCCGGCAACACATGTTGGCGTATTCTCACTCTTCCATTGGTGTTCAGCAATTCTCATGGGCACTCGTAGGACTGAACCACCACTGACTAAACGGATTTCTCCGAATGTGCACTCAATGCGAGCAGAGTCGAATACGTTTTCGTAGGAGCCATACCACAGGTATCTGTAGTCTTGGGGTTTAACTGCAAAGTAGTCGTTGGCAGTAAATTGTTGGCTGGGCAGCGCAACGCTAACAACCACACCCACAATTGCCAGCAGCACAAGTCTGGTGCCGGTTCTCATGTCAATGTGATTCATCTTAGCGACTCCCTGTTCCCGCGATGGTACGCGTTACGATATACACAGATCCGCACGTAGCAAATCCCAGTGCTTCGCATGCAGTTCGCGCTAGGTCTGTGCAACCTGTTTGGAATGCATACATGGAACAGTTTTCAGTGGAAGGGCCGGTACATTCACTACTCATGGTTAATCCCTTTGAAACATCAAACTTACACACGATGTTACGTTGGCACTGATAGTCCGGACACCCAAAATACTGCGTTGATTCACCTGGTTAAGGGTTGGTTGCCTCTTGCTGGAACGTACACGTGCCCATGCACTTTACTGTACAATCCATGGACAGCAACCGGCATCTGAAGATCCTTTGTATAAACTGTCTACCTGCGCCGTCCTCTAACCTCATGGAGACACAACAGCGCCATATCTCCCACTTGGGATGCCTTCATAAAATAAGGGTGGCCGGAACACTGTTCCAGCCACCCTTGTGTTTTTGCTAATGTAGGCGCGTTACGAGCGTGGACCACGATCGCCGCGATCTTCACGCGGACCCCTATCCCGGTCTCCTCCATAACCGCCTCTGCCACCACGGTCGCCACCACGTCCACCGCGGTCGCCGCCACGGTCTCCGCCTCGGTACCCACCACGATCGCGGTCGCCGCCGTGCGCGCGCGGACCACGCTGTCCGTGATCTTCATGGTGCTCCATTCCCTCGGGAACGGGGATAAGGGCTTTACGAGATAGGCGCACCTTTCCGTCGGGCTGCACTTCGATTACCTTTACATCAATCACATCCCCAACCTTGAGAATTTCGGAGACTGTTGCTACTCTGCGGTGATCGAGTTGCGAGATATGGAGAAGGCCTTCCTTCTTTGGCTTGAGCTCGATAAACGCTCCAAGACCTTCGCGGATTTCTTTTACCTTACCACGGATCACAGAATCGAGTTCGATTGGACGCGTGATGTCGCGAATACGAGCAATAGCAGCGTCTGCGCTTGTTTGGTTCACCGCCGCAATCGTTACAGAACCATCGTCTTCGATGTTGATCTCGGCGCCGGTTTCTTTTACGATGCTGCGGATCATTTCGCCACCAGGCCCGATAACGGCACCGATAGACTCTACAGGAATCATGATTACGGTAAGCTTTGGAGCAAACGGAGACAGGTCTGTATTTGGCACTGCCATGTGCTGATCCATAATGCCAAGGATGTGCAAGCGCCCATCACGTGCTTGCTGAAGAGCCGTGCGCATGATTTCTACAGACAGACCCTCGATCTTAATGTCCATTTGGCATGCAGTAATTCCATCCTTGGTACCGGTAACCTTAAAGTCCATATCGCCAAGGAAGTCTTCATCGCCAAGAATGTCGCTCAGCACTGCAACACGGTTATCCTCGAGAATCAGACCCATAGCAATTCCGGCAACTGATTTCTTCATAGGCACACCAGCGTGGAATAAGGCAAGAGATCCTGCGCATACGGTTGCCATAGACGAAGAGCCGTTCGACTCTAAGATGTCTGAAACAACGCGGATGGTATACGGGAACTCTTCTTCACTGGGAATGAATGGCTCGAGTGCACGCTCTGCAAGATCGCCGTGCCCCGTCTCGCGTCTGCTCGTAAATCCAAAACGCCCCGTTTCGCCCGTAGAAAACGGCGGGAAGTTGTAGTGGAGCATGTAGCGCAACTCATAGGTTGGCAACAGGCCGTCGATAAGTTGCTGGTCCTTCTTTGTGCCAAGCGTAACAGTGGTAAGCGATTGTGTTTCGCCGCGCGTAAACAGTGCCGAACCGTGTGGACGTGGCAACACACCTGTCTCAACGGTAATTGGACGAATCTGGGTGGTTGTTCTTCCGTCCAATCGCCTGCCCTCGGTAAGAATCATCTCGCGCATCTCTCGCGCTTCGATTTTCTTAACGATGCCACCGATGAGTTTGTCGGTTTTTACATCTGCATACGCATCGGGATTCGCTGCAACTACCGCTGCAACTGCATCGGTTGCCAACGTTTTAACCTCGGTGCGGAACGCACTTCGCTCTTCCTTGCTGCTCTCGATGCGGATTTGTTTGCGGATTTTTTCTACAATGGCATTCTCTATTGCCTGTACGAGTTCCGCAGGGGGCTCACTCGAAGCAACTTCGCGCTTCTTCACGTTCACCAAGGCCATCAGCTCGCGCTGTAATGCGTTGATTTCGCGAATCCAATTGTGCGCAAACTCCATGGCGGCAATAAAGTCATCCTCGGAGATTTCGCTGCTTGCCCCTTCAACCATCACGATGGATGCATCGCTACCGGCAACAATGATCTCTAAATCGGAACTCTGAATTTGTGGATACGTTGGGTTTACAACGTATTCGCCGTTAACGCGGCAAACGCGTACTTCGGAGATTGGACCCTTAAAAGGAATGTCGCTAATCATCAGTGCTGCCGAAGCACCAATGGTTCCCAACATGTCGGGCTCGTTCTCCATGTCGTACGAATACACGGTAGAGATCACCTGTGTTTCTACGCGCCACTCTTTTGGGAACAGCGGACGCAGAGGTCTGTCCATCAAGCGCGAGCAGAGAATTTCCTTTGTGGTTGGACGCGCTTCTCTGCGGAAGAAACCACCGGGAATCTTACCAGACGATGATTGTTTTTCGCGGTATTCGCAGGTGAGTGGAAGGAAGTCGATGTCGGGCTTGGGTTCGGCAGCAGCATTCGCTGTTACAAGAACCATGGTATCGCCGTAGCGCACCATTACAGCCCCGGCGGAGAGTTTGGCAAACCGACCTGTTTCAATCGTCAGGTCCTTGCCATTGATGGTCCGTTTGACCACGTGCATATAGGTGTCCTCAAAAAATGAAAGGAACCAACACCGTGAGCTCATCACTCCTTGTCAGGGGGCTTGTGTTGTGCAGAGCGCCCTGACAAAGAGTGCCACGATGTTGTAAAAACGAACAACGGCACCGTATTCGGGTGCCGTAGCTCAAAGGTTAGTTATTTGCGTAGTCCGAGTGCTGCAAGAATTTCGCGGTAGCGCTGAATGTCGTTCTTTTGCAAATACGACAACAGATTCTTCCGCTTGGCCACAAGCATGATGAGTCCGCGCCGCGAGTGGTGATCTTTCTTGTGTTGTTCGCAATGTGCAGACAGGGCCTGAATGTGCTCTGTAAGTAGTGCGATTTGCACCTCCGGCTTGCCGGTGTTTGCTCCCGAGCCGCCGTGCTTTTGAACGATCTCGGATTTGCGTTCTTTAGTGATCATGATGATCTCCGATCAGAAATGATGTGTTGATAGATACGTGTTTGTTGTTTGTCGATGTTAATCTGCGCAAGAAGTTCATCTACTGTTTCGTATTTCTCTTCGTTGCGCAAACGTTTGTGAAAGCTGATGGAGAGATACTCTCCGTAGATGTCGGCGTCGAAGTCGAGAAAGTTTACTTCCAATGTTGGATGAACATCTGAAGTGAACATTGGACGCACGCCCACGCTTGCCATTCCAATCATTCGCTCGCCGTGTATTTCTGCCGAGGCAACATATATACCGTTACAGGGCAGAAGTTTGTGTTCGTTGTCGAGTTCGATATTTGCTGTTGGAATGCCTAGCCCCCTACCTCTACCGTCGCCGCGCACCACAGTGCCACGCACGGAGTATGGACGTCCCAACATGGAGTTAGCATCGTCCAGCCGGCCCTCTTTAAGTGCCGCGCGCACCTTGGTGCTGCTAACCACTACTCCATCGCAGATAAGGGGCGGAACCGGCACCACCTGATAGCCACATTCCGGTGCCAGCCGTTGCAACAGCTCTTCATTGCCGCCACGATCCTTCCCAAAGGAATGGTCGTGACCGATGAAGAAATGTTGTACGCCAATATTCTGCACAATAACGGTGCGGATAAACTCTTCAGCGGTAACGGATGCAAACTCGGTAGAAAACGGAATAACGATGGCCACATCTATGAGCGATCGTTCGAAGAGCTCACATCGTTCCTCGATTGTTGTAAGCAGTTTTAGCGGCTCGCGTTCCGGCTTGTTCAGCACAATTTGTGGATGTGGATCGAAGGTAACCACAACAGTGCGCTCGTTATGCTCGTTTGCAACTCTCGACATTCTATCGAACAATCCGCGATGGCCGCAATGAACACCATCAAACGTGCCCACGGTAAGTGATGTGTTCTTGTCTACGGAAATTCCATCGCCGGTACAACGAATCACCTTCATGCAGTTGCCTCCGCAGCTATACTCTCTGCAATTTCGGCTACGCGCAGTGCAGACATCGCGGCAAAACCACCACTGGCAGTTCTTCGAAGCTGCTCTACATACCCACCACAACCAAGTGCAGCTCCAACATCACGGGCAATAGACCGAATGTAGGTTCCCTTGGAACATTCTATGGTGCACCGAACCAATGGCCACTTTACCACAACGTTGGTGATGGAGTGCACGGTTACAACACGCGGTTTTGGTGTGAAGTCTTTTCCTTCGCGGGCAAGATCGTACTGACGGCGTCCGCTATGGCGGATGGCGCTATACGATGGTGGTATCTGTTCAATGGTTCCCACAAATGCTCTTAGCGCGGCGTGGATTGCTTCATCCGATGGCGTAGTGTGCTCGATGGCAGTAATGTCTCCTGCCCTATCGTCTGTTGTAGAAGTAGCACCCATACGAATGGTTACCTCGTACACCTTCGTATCGTCCTGCAACTTTTCGATATCCTTGGTTGCTCTGCCAAAACACAACACCAGCAATCCTGTAGCCAGCGGATCTAGTGTACCGGCATGACCCACCTTCTTAATCCGTGTTGCGTTGCGCAGTTTTGCTACGCAGTCGAACGACGTCCAGTTTTCCTCTTTGTCAATGAGCGCAATCGCACCATCGGCACGCGCCGAGTCCAACCACCCGTGAATGTTGGCGATTGTTGTGCGATTAAGGACCGGGCGTTCAGCTAGCTCCATCTCCGCCATCCTCCGGTGCTTCCTCGCGCGGCTTTACGCTGTCGAGAATTGCCTCTATTCGCTGAGCACGATCGAGCGAATCGTCGATATAAAACCGTAACGCCGGGGCATACCGCAGGCGCACTTCTTTTGCTATGTGATGCCGTAGCCTGCCGGCTTCGTGCTGATCTATATGGTCTACAACCTCTGCAGGTGTGCGCTTACCGCCAAACACACTCACATAAATCCTAGCCGTTTGCAGGTCGGGACTAAGCCGCACCTCTGTTACGGTAATGAAGCCCGCACCAATCTCTTCCGAGATGGTTCTCAGGGGGCTTGCCAGCGCCTTCATTATCTCGCCGGCTACGCGTTCGGTGCGGATCGACACTGCTTACGACAACTTTCGTTTCACTTCGATGGTCTTATAGCTTTCAATGATGTCGCCGATTTCCAGGTCATTAAAGCCCTGAATGCCGATACCACATTCATATCCAGCGTCTACCTCGCGCACATCGTCCTTGATGCGCTTGAGCGATGTAAGTGTGCCCTTGTAGATCTCGAATCCATCTCGCATTACCCGTACCTTGTCATTACGCGTAATCTTACCATTCTGCACATAGCAGCCGGCAATTGTTCCGAGCTTACTGATTTTGAAGAGCGCACGTACTTCGATGGTAGAGGTAATCTCTTCCTTGATATCCGGCGTAAGCATACCTTCGAGTGCAAGCTGCACCTCGTTGATACAGTCGTAGATAATGGAATAGAGACGCACATCCACATTCTCTGCCTCGGCAACCTTACGCGCCGCTGGCGAAACATTCACCTGGAAGCCAACAATTACTGCGTCGGAAGCCGACGCAAGCATGATATCGCTTTCGGTGATCGCACCTACAGACTTGAAGATGATGCGAACCTTTACTTCTGCAGTAGAGAGTTTTTGGAGTGAGTCGGACAAAGCTTCCACGGAGCCGCTTACATCGGCACGCACGATAAGGCGAAGTTCCTTAACGCCACCCTGTTGAATTTGTGCGGAGATATCATCAAGCGTCATGTGACGCATACCGCGGAACTGCTGTTCGCGGCGAAGCTGCTGACGCCGTGTGGCAACATCTCTCGCCTCGGCGTCGGTCTCCATTTCGATAAGGATATCGCCGGCGTTCGGCAGTCCGTCGAAACCCGTTACCTGCGCTGGCATAGATGGTCCGGCGGAATCCATACGGTTACCGCGTTCATCGAACATGGCTCGCACCCTACCGGCGAACTGACCACACACGAAGATGTCGCCAACGTTCAGTGTGCCTTTTTGCACGATAATCGTAACAACATTGCCGCGCCCCTTATCAACGTGGGCTTCGATTACTGCGGCACGCGCATTTCTGTCGGCATTGGCCTTGAGATCCAACAGATCGGCTTCGAGAAGAATCTTCTCGAGAAGCTGATCGATGTTCGTTCCCAACTTGGCAGAGATTTCGGCTACCTGATATTTACCACCCCAGTCTTCTACAAGCACACCATGGTCTGCCAACTGTTGGCGGATACGATCGGGGTTTGAGTCTGGACGGTCTACCTTGTTGATAGCAACAACGATGGGAACATTTGCGGCCTGCGCATGCGAGATTGCTTCGATGGTTTGAGGCATCACGCTATCGTCTGCAGCAACAACCAACACCACAATGTCTGTTACCTGGGCACCACGGGCACGCATGGCGGTAAACGCTTCGTGACCCGGAGTATCGAGGAATGTGATGGATCTACCCGATGGCGATTCTACACGATAGGCACCGATGTGTTGCGTAATGCCGCCGGCCTCGCCGGCCACAACGTTAGCGTTGCGGATATGATCGAGCAACGATGTTTTACCGTGGTCTACGTGACCCATTATCGTAACGATTGGTGCACGTCCGGTGAGTGTTTCCGGTGCATCTTCATCGTCTTCAACGTCTTGCTCGGCCTGGTCATCGAGGAACTGTACCTCGAATCCGTAGTCCGACGCAATAAGGGTAATGGTGTCCTTATCTAGCCGCTGATTGATGGATACCATCAATCCCAAGCTCATACACTTCACGATGATCTCGGAAGCTGTTACACGCATCAGGTTCGCAAGGTCTGCCGTAGTAACGAACTCCGACAAGCGAAGAATTGTACCTTCTCTTGCGAGTTCCTCCTGACGTATAGCTTCTTTCTCTTCGCGTTCCTGACGCTTGGACTTGCGGAGTTTGGCGCGGCCACCACTCGGACTCACTTCCATTCCGGAGAGAGTTTGGCGAATGGCGCGTGTTACGTCGGAATCCGACACTTGCGTGCGCATTCCCTTCGTATTCGTTTTTCGTTTCTTTTTGTCGTCCTTGCGCGCCGTTCCCGCAGGAGGTGCGTTGGTAGAGAACGTTGGGCCGGTAGATCCGGCCGGACGCCGCGAACGATTAGCGTCGGATCCTGCACCGCCGCCTGCACCGCCCTGCTGTGCGCCCCCACTTTTTCCGCGTGCTGCTAAGGCATCTCCAATGGCTCCACGTTGGCCACCATCGCGTCCGCCACCACCACGTTCGTTTTTCTTTGGACGCGGCGGGGTTTTTGGTGCGAGATCAATCTTGCCCAACACCGTTAGTCCGCGCAACTGTGCGTTACCGGAAGGATTATACTCTACTTCGATAACACCCTTACGCTTGCGCTTGCCCTTCTTCTCGTCTGTATCGGCACCACCCTCTTCGGCTGCCGGTGCCGCCGTAGTGGCATCAGGTGCCGCTTCGGCTGCAGGCGCTTCAATGGGTGCCGGTGGTTCGGGAACCGGTTCGGGTTTGGGTTCTTCTTTTGGCTTACCAATGTTCGTTAGGTCGATAACCGCACCAACAGGTGGTTCAGCAGGTGCATCCGGCTCTGGTTGCGGTGCCTGTACGCTAACCGGCTCTGGCACCACGGACTCTGCGGCAGGTGCTTCTGCAACGGGTGTTTCTGCAACGGGCGCCTCTGCCACTGCAGGGGGCGGCACGGCGGCCACCACCACGGGCTCTGCTGGCACCGGTGCTTCTACCGCAGGTGCTGCCTCTGCAGGCACAGCAGCTACCTCTGCAGGTACGCCGGCTTTGTCTGCAGGACGTTCGAGATGCTCCTCGATTTCGCGTTCGCGCTCGTGCGCCTCGGCAATAGTGTCTATAGACACCGCACTACCTTGCTCGAGGTGACTCTTGCGAACCTGATGTTGACGCTGAACTTTCTCGCGCTGCTTTTGCGCGTTCTTCAGTTCCTTCGCGAACTTCTCAATCACCAGATCAGTCTGTTCTTCCGTAAGAACAGTAGTGGCCTTGTTCTCGATCTTATGACCTTTAGAAGCAAGGTATTCCACGATCGCGTCGCGACCGATGTTGATCTGGGTTGCGATCTTGAAAAGCTTATTTGTGGCAGTACCGGCCATACACCCTTCGGTTATTCCTCAACCTGTTCTTCACTGTCTTCCGTCGCAACCTCTGCGTCTTCAGACTCTACTTGTTCGTACACTTCCGGAGTATCCTCGGCGTACGATTCTGCTACATCATCAACCTCGGTATCGGCAGCTTCTGCTTCGGCAGACTCTACCGCTTGGTCGAGTGCAACCAGATACGTTTGATCTTCGCGTTCTTCAAACTCTTCCAACATCACCGAGCGAATGCGCAGAACTTTTTCCTTCGGCATAATGCGAAGAACTGCAGACGGCGCTGCTTCGAGAAACTCGCGAGCAGTGTCTATTCCTGCGCGAATGAGTTGCTCGAAGAGGTCGCGCCCCAGTTCGTCGCGGAACTCGATTAGCTCGATATCTTCGGCGCCTTCCTTCACCAAGGAAAGCGAATAGCCCGTAAGCTTTGATGCGAGGCGAACATTCTGTCCCTGCTTACCAATGGCCAAGGACACTTGATCGTCTGGCACAATAACGGTTGCCTGGCGTCCATCTTCCGAAAGCTGCACATCGCGAACCTTTGCCGGAGATAAAGCCCGTGCGATAAACAAGCGCGGGTCTTCGGTGTATTCGATAATGTCGATGTTTTCGTTACCTAATTCGCGCACGATAGAGTGAATGCGGATGCCCTTCATTCCAACGC
>DAITNB010000021.1:0-40246 GCA_036834845.1 bacterium
GGCCAAATGGCCAGCGCCCCTTTCTTGTTCATGGAACCCTAGGCCCCCTATGCGTCAGCTTTCTGTACTCCTTGTTTTCGTTACCGGATTGCTTACATGCTCTGCACAAGAGTGGATTCTTACGGTGCCGGAAAGAGCAATGTTCTCTGTTGCCGCAAATCCACTGAATACCGCCACCGCCGTGGCAGGACAGTATTCGCGCATGTACATCCAAACAACAGACGGTGGTGCCACGTGGCAAGAAATGTCGGTTGGCGAGGTAGGTGGCACATCTCAAATCAGCACGTTGCTTTTCCACCCGAGAGATACAACAGTGCTCTTCGCCGGTGGTGTGGGCTTTAGTGGTCTGGAGCGCTCCACTGATGGCGGCTTTACGTGGGAAAAAGTACTGCAGGACCCCCTCGCTTCCCGCTTCGAGGTGTCTTCTAACGGCAGCATTGCGTTTCATCCCGGACGTCCGGACACCATGTACGTTATCCGCAGTACGCCCGGCATTGTGTATCGTAGCATGAATGGCGGAGAAAACTGGGACTCTCTCGGAACGATACCGGGTCTTTCCCCCACCGCTCGAATGCGCGCTATCGCTGTTTGCCCCGATCCTGATAGCACCAATATCATCCTCGTAACTGGTAGGCCCGGATATCTTTATCGTAGCACGGACGGTGGACGAACGTTCACTCAGTCTTCATTTCTTGGTGCTCTCCATCCCGACACAGAAGGAACACAGATTCGCTGGAGTCCAACTGTAAAGGGGCGAGTGTACATCACCGTGAGCTACTCACTTGTGCAGAACATACCCAACGCCGGACTCCATGTGAGCGACGATTACGGTCACACATGGAATCCCCTGCGGTTTGTAGACACTGCCCTACAGGCATTAGAAGTATTCCCCACGAAAAATGGCGACGAGATATTCGTAGGGGGCGGGCAAAACGTACTTTCCGCTCCGCAGCTCAAGGGCGACTCCATCGTCTATCGCTCCGTTGATGGCGGCCGCACATGGCAAAACCTTAGCTCGGTTGCATGGGGTAGCAACGAGCTGGGCGAAGAGTCTGCTAACATCTGGGGGTTTGCCGTAACAACCATTAACGGTAAGAGTGAGGTGTTGATGGCCACTGAGGTGGGAGTGTACCGGTCCGACGCGGTAACTTCTGTTGCCGTTTTTGGTTCAAACACATCACAGTTACCTCTTCAACTTTCCGGATCCACCCTTGTGGCAGACTGCTCGGAATGTTCCACCGATGCACTTGTTGTTGTTGCCGACATTCTTGGCAGAGAACAACAGCGATTGCAACTACCAAAACATGGTAGGCATCGAGTAGATCTAACATCACTTGCCCGTGGTACCTACGTTGCGCGTGTTTTGTGCGGTGAAACCAGCGGTTCGATACTTTTTTCAAGGTAGTGTATATGAAGTTCATACTTCCTCTCCTCTTGTTAAGTGCAACTGGCCTGCTGGCGCAGCAAGACAAGTGGCTGCTTATAAGTCCTGTGCGTTCATTTACCATTGTTGCGAACCCCCAAAATCCGCGCGTGCTCTATAGCGGCAATTGGGCGAATCAAATCTATCGCTCCGAAGACGCAGGTGCATCATGGGAGCGCATGGAGATTGGCGGCCTCGACGTACTGAACTACATTACGTCGTTTGCCGTTTCGAGCAAGGACACGAATGTGTTGCTTGCAGGGGGCTTTAACTTCGATGGTATACGGCGCAGTTCCGATCGCGGGGTAACATGGGAGCGCGTACTAACCGATTCCGATTTTAACAAGATGAGCTTTATTTCTGAAGCAATCATCGAGGACCATGCAAGTCCGGGTACGTTCTATGGGGCTCGAGGAGTATCCTACAATGACATTTGGAAAAGCACCGACAACGGCGTTACGTGGGACACGGTAACAAGAATCTCCGACGAGCTAACGCCAAGATTGTGTACCATAACTCAGCGGGCAGATAGCACAAACATCTTCTTTATTGGGGCCAAACAGGGAATGGTGTTACGCTCGGACGACTACTGCAAAACGTGGCGTGCAACACCCATTAATGGGTATCCAACGATTAAGGGTGATGCTGAAATTCCCAAAATCGTGTTTTCGCCAACATCACCGAACATTGGTTATGCGGTTGTAACCGCAACGGCGCCAGACTCCCTTGGAAACAACGGCGGGGTGCTGAAAACCACAGATGGTGGCCAATCGTGGACGCGCATTGGTTTTGTGGATACCAGCTTCTGGGCTGTAGAAGCGCGTCCACGTGCCGGTGCAGAAGATGAAGTATTTATCGGTGGTTTCCGCATCATGAATCGTCCCACGGTGCTCAAGGGCGACAGTTTAGTGTATCGCTCTCTCGATGCCGGTTCCTCTTGGACACGGTACGAGAACATTCCATGGGGCGAAAACGAATCGGGAGACACCATTCGCAACGTATGGTCGCTGCGCTGGTTCCCTACCATCAAGAAACTCTTCATGGCCACCGAGCCCGGTATCTATGTGTTGGACGAGCCCACGTCTGTATCGGAAAACACCGTAGTTCGCAGCCATCAGAGTTTGCGATGCAACGTGCTTGGAAACACTCTGGTTGTGCACGACAATTCCCGCCCGTTAAACGAAACCACCGAATGGGCCCTCTATTCAATGCAGGCGGTGTGTGTTTCGCGGGGAGTTGTGGGTGCCGGACTCGAGACAGAAATCAATCTTGCCTCTCTACCGAGCGGTATATATCTCGTTACGTGGGGCACGGAGCAACACTTCCGAACGGCGCACATCGCGCTGGTTCGGTAACGGACATGCCCGCTTTTAGCAGGTAAGATTCGGATTGTCTTCGTCCGATAACACCACGGTGTTTTCTAAGCTTCCCAGCCGGTCGATGGTACAGCTAACTATGTCGCCGGGGCCAAGCCACCACGCCGGATCGTACACTTTCGAGCCATTGAGTTCTAAAAAGCAGCCCGTGCCGCAGGTACCACTGCCGATAACGTCTCCCGGATAGAGGGTAACGCCATAGGAAGCGCGCTCGATAATCTGGGCGAAAGTCCACGTCATGTCCTTCACATTACCGCGCGACACTTCGGTGCCGTTTATCACGCAGCGCATGTCTAGGTCATACACATTTCCGTTTGGCCCCTTCACCGTTCTATCGGCAAGTTCGTCGAGCGTAACCAGCCACGGACCAAGTGTTGTAGCGAAATCTTTGCCCTTGGCCGGACCCAGATTCAGCTTCATCTCCAACATTTGAAGAGTGCGTGCACTCCAGTCGTTCATCACCATTAAACCGGCCACATGGGCATCGGCGTTGGCGGCCGTGATGTTACGACCCTCTTTTCCGATAACGATTGCGCATTCGAGTTCGAAATCCAGCTTGTCGTTTTGCAAACGCTGCACAACAACGGGTCCGGGTCCGTACACCGCCTGATGGTTGGTGAAGTAAAAAATCGGAATCTGGTCAAACTCCGGAATCATCTCCACACCACGATTTCTCCTGGCGGCCTCTACGTGTTGGCGAAACGCATACCCGTCTCGCATTGATGTTGGATGGGGTACCGGCGAGCAAAGTTGTGCGCTCGACGCAGGTACGGACACGGCCTCCTTTACAGACGCATCTGCAATGAGAAACCAGTTCATCACCGAACGGGCATCCGAGAGAGCTGCGTCGCCCCCTCGCAGAAATGCCAACATATCCGATGGCAGCACCGTAAGCTGAAGAGAGCAACTCCCTTCGATCTTTGCCGATGCGTGGGCTACTGCGAGATCTACAACACGGTCTGCGGCGATCAAACCAAGACGTTCTGCGCCGGACGAGAGAAAGGTTACAAGTTTCATGGGCGCAAAGTTAACGCCCGAACGTGTGTCTCAACGAAAGTGTACCAACAGTTCCAAAACCGAAGAGGAACATGAGTTGAAACGGAATGGCGGCAATCTCGCCCGAAGTGATGGATGTGTAGATGCCAAACACGAAGTAGGCCGCCAAAGCAAGTTCTACAATCACAATCCATCCAACTTTCTTTTGAACGTAGCGCTTGGTTTTCCAATCGTCCTTGGCATCCTCGATGCGGAACTTTGGCGTACGCTTGAATTCGGTCTTCTTGCCCACCAGTGCCTCGATTACTGCCCGTGTATTGTTTACCGCTAAGCCCATAGAGCCAGCCATGAAGACAGGGAACAGAAGAAGTCTACGCTGCCAGTCGAGATGGATTGCACGTTGGGCATACATGTAGAACGTGAAGGTGGAGATACTTGCAAGAACGAAGATTACCATCAAGCTGTAAAAGTCTGCGTAGGACATAACGCCGAGAAACTGCGTTGTGGCCGCTTCGGTAGACTTCTTGAGAATCACGATGGGAACATTCAGGAAGGCAACCATCATGATAAAGGGGAACACGATGTTGCTTGTTAGGTGCACAGTACTCTCGAGCTTGTGTTTTAGCGAGAGTTCGCTGCGCCACACCGATGGCAACAACTTCTTGGCGGTTTCAACCGCACCCTTTGTCCAGCGGAATTGCTGTGTTTTTAGGGAGTTGATGTCTGCAGGAAGTTCGGCCGGAGACGTTACGTCATTAAGAAATACAAAGCGCCATCCGCGAAGCTGTGCGCGGTACGACAAATCGAGGTCCTCTGCCAGAGTGTCGCTGTGCCAGTTGCCCGCGTCTTCGATCGTTACCTTACGCCACACACCAGCCGTGCCGTTGAAGTTGATAAAGAAGCCGGCTTTGTGGCGTATTTGTTGCTCAATAACAAAATGGCCATCCAGCGCCAAGGCCTGGGCGCGTGTAAGAAACGAATAGTCTTCATTAAGATGCTCCCACCGTGTTTGTACCATTCCAATCTTGTTGTCTACAAAGTATGGGATGGTCTTCATCAGGAATTCCGGCTTCGGAACAAAGTCTGCATCGAAAATTGCTACAAACTCGCCGCGAGCAACAGCCAGACCTTCCTTAAGAGCACCTGCCTTGTATCCCGAGCGATCTGTGCGATGGATGTGCTTTATATCGAAGCCTTCCGAACGATACTTCTCTACTAAGCCCAGAGACACGTCTACGGTTTCGTCTGTAGAATCATCGAGCAACTGAATTTCCAGTCGGTCCTTGGGGTAGTCCATGGCGCATACGGCTTCTACCAAGCGCTCTACTACGTAGAGTTCGTTGTAGAATGGAAGCTGCACGGTAACCACGGGGAGCGTGTCGCGCGATGAAGGGGGCTCCATGTGGGTTACTTTTTGCGTCTTGTGGTAATAGTAGATCATTACCAGGCCATGCAGACCAAAGGCAAAAAGAACGCAAAGAGAAAGAAAATAAGCGGCGAGAAGGATGTCTTCCGTGGCCACGGCGGTCCCGATGGGATGTGAACAGATTGTGCGGGTGAATTAGATGTTCACCAGTCAGACACAACGGCCAGTAAGATGTCGTCTGTGATCCTTCGAAGAGCCCGTTCTGCTGCGAACCTGCGTCCTTCTGTAGCGTTTGCCACATCGTACACGTCAAAGTTCTCAAACGTTTTCTTCCACACAACCCGATTCTTCACGGCATCGAAGTATTCGGCTTCCACCGCTACTACGATTCGACGCTGGTTCTCGAGATCGCCGGATTGAACCGTAACGATTTGGTCCTGCACTCTCGTGAGCACGGGGGAGAGACGAGCGTCGCCGTTGTCTTCGACTAACTGAACAGAGTTGTCGCTTCGGAATCTTCGGATCAATGTTTCTGTGCTAAACTCCCGGAACGTTGGGTCGCCGAATCCGCTTCGATCTATCACTGGCGCAATAGAAATCGAACGTATGTGATCCGGCACCGAGCCACCCCGAAAGCTGTAACATGCGGACACACTTACCGCGAGTACAACCAAAGCAACACGCAAAAGTATGTGGTGCATGGTGTTACCATGATGAAGGTTGTATGAAACGTTTTTCATCCTGCATGTTCTCCTACAAACGGGTTCGATATGCACTCTTGACCGATGGTTGTAGACGGACCATGACCCGGAAGTACAACAACGTTGGCGTTCAGCGTAAACAGTCGAGTGCGAATGCTGCGAACAAGCACGTCCATATCGCCTCCGGGCAGATCAGTTCGCCCAACGCTTCCGTTAAATAGTGTGTCGCCTGCGAATAACGTGCCCGACTCTCGATGGAAGATACAAATGCCCCCTTCTGTGTGACCCGGCGTATGAATCCATTCGAATTGGTTACCTCCCAGACTCAGCTCTCCCCCATCGCCGGATAAAAGCACGTCCGCAGCGGCAGGTTCCAGGGTAAACGGAAGCGGCCACACGCTGTGTTCTGCGGGATTGGTAAGGCGATACTCGTCTGCCCTGTGCGCCGTGATGCGCGCGCCGGTTTGTCTCACAATCTGGGCTGCGTCGGCAGTATGGTCCCAATGGGTATGGGTAAGAACAAGATCCGAAAGTACCAATCCGGCATCTTCTGTTGCCTGCAACACATGCGGCGTGCACCCGTGGGGCGCATCGATCAGGGTGGCCGTGCCGGCCTCGAGGTGAAACAGAATGTAACAATTGGTGGCAACCGGACCACATTCGAACATCAAAACATGATTCATGGAACGAAACTACCACGGTGTTATCTTTGTTAGTCTTCTTTCATGGAGCATTGAATGATTCTCGACTATCTCCCGCTCATGATCATGATCGCCATCGGTCTGATTTTTGGGCTCAGCAACATCTTTCTCGCCGAAAACCTCGGTCCCAAGAAGAGTACCAGGGAAAAACTCTCTACGTACGAATCCGGGATGGAACCGGTAAAAAGCGCCCGGGAGCGCTTCACCGTTAAGTTCTACCTTGTGGCCATGATGTTCATTCTCTTTGATATCGAGATTGTGTTCATGTACCCGTGGGCGGTTCAGTTTCGAGAGCTCGGATACTACGGTCTGGCCGCAATGCTTCTGTTTATGATCCTGCTCTTCTCTGGCTATCTTTACGTTATCAAGAAAGGTGCGCTTCGATGGGACTAAACGAACAAATCGCCCGGGATGGCTTTGTTACCACCACGGTTGAGTCTCTTATCACGTGGGCACAGAAAAACTCCTTGTGGCCAATGCCCATGGGTATTTCCTGCTGCGCAATCGAAATGATGGCCTTTGGCGGACCCCGCGCGGATTCGTCGAGGTTCGGTTCTGAGCGGTTTTCGTTTTCCCCACGGCAGGCCGACCTCATGATTGTTGCCGGTACGGTAACCTACAAGATGGCGTGGGTGGTAAAGAAGGTATGGGATCAGATGCCCGACCCTAAGTGGTGTATCGCCATGGGTGTGTGCACGTCTACAGGTGGAATGTTCCGTTCGTACCCTGTTGTGCAAGGTATCGACCAATTTTTGCCGGTAGACGCCTACGTATCTGGTTGCCCACCACGTCCGGAAGCGTTGATGAAGGCGCTGATGTATATCCAAGAAAAGGTTGCCGAGTCCAAGCCACAGCTTATTAACCTTGGCAAGGACAGCGGCGATGTGCGCCGGTCCGACATCATCGTTCCCGCATAATGGTTCTTGCCGGAATTATGACGGGCACGTCGGTAGATGCTATCGACATTGCAGTTTGTGAGATTACAGCAGAGGGAGATCGAGAAACGATCTCCCTCCTTTCGTTTCATACCTACCCATTCAGCGACTACGCACTTGAGGTTGTGCAAAAGGCATTAGCTGGCCAATGCACCATGGAGGAGCTTAGCGACGTACCATTTCTTCTGGCAAAGGAGTTTGCTCGCTGCATCACCGAACTACCTGCAGCTCCAGAGGCCATTGCGGTTCATGGCCAAACCTTGTGGCATCATCCCCCACACTCAACGTGGCAAGCAGTTAGTGGTCCCGGCTTGAGTGCATTAACCCGTTTGCCCGTTGTTCATGACTTCCGCTCGGCAGATGTTGCCTTGGGCGGACAGGGGGCTCCCCTGGTTCCAATCTTCGACTATGCAACACTGGCGCAACCAGAAACAACCGTTGTTGCGGTAAATCTTGGCGGCATGGCAAACATTACTATCCTTCCTGCGGGCGCCAAGGCAAACGGCGTTGTGGCATTCGACACCGGACCCGGCAACATGTGGATAGATACGGCTGTGCGGGTAACTTTTGGCATGCGGTACGATGCGTTTGGAAACGTTGCGCGTGCCGGCAGGGTACTCAAGCCCATGTTGTACGAATGTTTAGCAAATACATATTTCAACCAGCCCCCTCCCAAATCAACCGGACGCGAACTGTTTTCTGTTGCTGAAGCTGAGCGCCTGATTAAAAAATACTCCCACCCCTCAAGTCCACTCGAAGACGCAGTTACCACCGTAACCGAGCTCACGGCCATCACGGTTGCCGATCACATCGCTCGGTTTGCCCCTGATGCAGGCAGCGTAGTGATTTCGGGCGGCGGCTCGCAAAACACATTTCTTGTAGAGCGCATTACCGAACTGCTTAGTGGCAGCGCGCCCAATGCCGTGGTGTCCATTCACCCACAGTGGGATGCCAAGGAGGCCATGGCCTTTGCCTATTTGGGGTGGCGCACGTTGTGCAGACTACCCGGGAACCTCTCATCGGTAACAGGTGCTGCTTCGGAGGCGGTGCTGGGTAGTGTTGCAAATGTTTTTCCACTCTCCGGATGAACCGTTCCACACCGTTTGGTGTTTCGTAAATTTGTTGTTCTTACCTCCTCACTCCAGGCACATCGATGTTCACAACGCAACTCTCCGAAACACACGAAATGATCCGCGACACCGCTCGGCAGTTTGCCCGCGACGAGGTGGCGCCTTCTTCTATCGAGCGCGACAAAAACGGAGAGTTCCCTACAGAGATCATTAAAAAGCTGGGCGAGCTGGGATTCTTGGGTATGATGGTGTCTCCCGAATGGGGCGGCTCCGGACTCGATGCCATGTCCTATGTTCTTGCCATGGAGGAGATCTCCGCGGTAGATGCCTCTGTTGGCGTGGTAATGTCTGTTAACAACTCCTTGGTGTGTTGGGGACTAGAAACGTACGGCACAGATGCCCAAAAAGACCGCTGGCTGCGTCCACTCGCTACCGGAACTATACACGGTGCCTTCTGTTTGTCCGAGCCCGAAGCCGGCTCCGACGCTACCTCGCAACACACCTCGGCAGAAAAGGTTGACGGGGGCTGGGTGCTCAACGGAACGAAGAATTGGATTACCAACGGCACCACAGCAAGTACCTACCTTGTAATGGCGCAGACCAATCGCGAATTGCGTCACAAAGGGATATCGTGTTTCATAATTGAGCGAGACACACCGGGATTCGAACCGGGCTTGAAGGAAGACAAATTGGGTATTCGCTCGAGCGACACCTGCTCGATTGGGTTAACAAATGTGTTTGTTCCGGATGATCAGGTGCTTGGCAGCGTAGGCCAGGGCTTCAAGATTGCCATGGAGTCTCTCAACGGCGGACGTATCGGCATTGCTGCACAAGCTCTTGGTATTGCAAAAGGTGCGTTCGAAGCGGCGCTTCACTATAGCACGCAGCGCAAGGCGTTCGGCAAACCCATCGCCGATCTGCAAGCAATTCAACTGAAGATTGCCGACATGTCTACTCGTCTAGAAGCGGCCCGGATGCTAGTGTATAAAGCGGCCTACCTAAAGGATCAGCACGCTAACTATATTAAGGCGGCAGCACAGGCAAAACTTCTTGCCTCTCAAACGGCGGTTCACAACGCGCTGGAGGCAATTCAGGTACATGGTGGGTATGGATATGTGCGCGAGTATCTGGTGGAGCGTTTTTTACGCGACGCGAAGATCACCGAGATTTACGAAGGCACGAGTGAAATCCAGCACATAGTGATTGCCCGCGAGCTTATGAAGGAAGTGGGTTAAGCGCAACAGTTCATCGCTACGGAAGCCTAGCTCCAAGCTTCACTTCCCACAAGCGCTGATAGCGTGTAACGTTGCCGGTGGTGTTCACCGAACGCGACGCGTCGAGCATGAAATACCTCATAGCATCAGCATCGCTGAGAACCGTAAACGGTATGGTAACCGTGATGGTGCTGTTTCCGGCAAAGTCGCTTATCTGTCCGGTGAGTCTGTAGCTCACGTCAGACCAGAGTTGACCCGACACGGTAAGCCGCGACTGGGAAATGTCGGACCCAATATCAATCTGGGTGCTTTGTACAATCCCGCCAATGCCACTCAAGAGGTCGCCCAATGCACTGGTTGCCAGAGCAGACATTGAAGCATTCACTTCGCCTACAAGATTGCCCTGACCACTCGAAGTAAGCTCGTCCTGGGTTTTTCCAACGAGAATAAGCATGAGGGCATCTCCGGTAATCTTCGCAGAGTCTCCCTCCTGCTTTCTGTCTTGGCGGTAGACAGACCACTTGGCAATTGGCTTCTGCTTGCTGCCGGTAATCACTACTTCTACGCGGAAGTCTTCTTGTCTGCCATCGGCTAAGGTTCTGCGATCCTTATACACTGCTTTCAGGTCGAGTGTGGGGTCTGTCATGCCCCCTCGTGTAAAGTCGAGTGTACCACTGGCAACAAATGGTTTGTAGAACTTATAGGTAGACGTTCCATCCTTAACCCGCACCCGACCACGCAGATTTGTTGAGTTGTTTACGAAGCGGCCGGTAAAATTCAAAGGGACCTTCTGATCGTCTAATGCAAGGTCTGCTATCAGGATCTCGAACGTCCCGAACACCATTGTCATTAGGGTTCTACCCTTGAGCACGATGTTCAGGTCATACCGAAGAATGTCTACAAAGGATGCGGTTGTGCTTTTTACGACCGACTCTATAGCATCTGCCACGTTGCTGTGAAGGTTGTGATGCATGCTATCTGGAGTGGCCGGACTCTTACGGGAAGCATCCAAAACCGAGTTGTATCGCCGCACGGTGTCGGACGAGCGATTATAGTCGAATGCTGTGTAGCGCGATCGCGTGGTGGATCTCTCCTGGGGAAAGATGATATCGGCATACAACACGTGTATGTCTCCTTCCAACACAGGCGAGTCGAGTTTTCCGTAGAAGCGTATGGGGCGAGAGTCCTTGCCACCAGTGGCAATAATCATATCGCCAAACACCTTTGGACTGCGTGCCTGCGAACTCTTATTCATCACAAGTATTCCAGGTGAACGCACCGTAAAGTCCATAGACTCAACACTCAATCCGTCGAACTTCACCGTGCCATTCGCGTAGGCAATGCCCTTTTTCCTATCTCTGTCGAGATTTCGCACCACAATCGTATCGAGATGAAGCGTGCTACCATCAAGATGCATCACACCATCTGCGTTATAAATGATGTTGGTGCTCGACGTTAAAAAGCTCGCATTCCGAAAACTAGCATTTCCGCCCAGATCAATTCTATCGGGAGTGGTGCCTTGGATGGTTATCTGTCCATCGGCAACGCCGCGAAGACGTTCTATTGCCGGAAGAAACGGCTCAACGGCTGCCAAAGCTAACCGTGTAGCGCGCAGATCAATATCTATCGGACGATCGTTCACAAATCGTTCTTCGGCACCACGCAATGCAAGGTTAAGGGGCAGGTGACGAACACGAACATCGAGTGTTTTGGACTTCGTTTCTAAATCGGGATTTGCGATAGAAAGCTCACCCGCTATGTCTTGATTATCGTGAACAAACTTTGCTGTAAGTGTTCCAATGTTCTCACCGTTGTAGCCAACGCCCGATGCATCAACGGACACCTCTATGTGGGGTTTCTCCCACGCGCCGTTTATGCGCAGATCAGCCGATTCTACAAATCCACTGAGGAAACGAACGGGATGCCCCTTTTGCAAATTCACAAATCGCGGAATATCAACAAGATCGAATTTCTCAACGCGTACGTGTGCGTCTTCGAATTCGTCGAGGGTAAATCTACCATTTACGTAGCCGATCTCGGCAGCTGCTCGTTGCACCACAAGGTTGGCAATTCGCACGCGAGCGTCGCGCAGGGACGCGTGCGCAGGCTGAAGTGTGCGCCATACTAATCCGCGCGCGGTGTCGAGTACCACCCGAAGTGAATCTATACGCACGTCTGTGGAATCATCAAAGAACTTGCCGGAGAACGATACCCCGCCATCAATACCATCTACAATCGAGGACGCACGCACCTGCACAGTATCAAGGGCAGCCGTCAGGAAAATGCGAGGTCGTTGTATGTTCAAACCATTCACAACCAACGTACTGTCGCACCTTCCGCGCACGCTTAGCTCGTCTACACGGGGAGATGTTGATACGTCGAAAAGAGTTGTGGCAAACGAAAGAGACAATGGGTCCGATACAATGGTTACGTCGGGAGTGCGCAAGAACAAGTCGCGCACGAACAATGTGTCTATGCGCAGGTTCACGCTATCTTCTTCGGTTTGAATGTTGCCCCGCACCATCGCGCTTGCCGAAAGTGATATGTCATCAAGGAACACATTCAAGGGTGACGCATCTCGAACGTCGATATCAAATGACGCTTGAAGTTTCTTCACCGCACGTCCGAGATGTTCCACTTGATCTTGTTCCTTAAACAAGTGGCGAATGCGTTGCCGCACTGCATCTACGGTATGGTCTATGGAGAGAGCAAAGGCACTAATCAAGTCGCTCGGATTAAACAATCCATGTACGGTGGCCTGCATAAATGGGGCTTGCACGCGTATAACCCTTTTATCACCAATACGTTCAGAGGAAGCAGTGAGTGAAAACGGTAATAGTGCTCGATCGTTCAGGGAGAACTCTTCTATGTCTGTGTGTATAGTACCTGTTATGCTGTCTAACTCTACGCCAACAGCGTCCACAACAATGTTGCCGCTGCATCTGGAAGGTAACGCGGCATTGTTCAACAGTTGCGCAAGATTCACCGCATTCACATGAAGATCTACGTTATACCGAGGTTCCACGGGGTTGGATACATTCAGCACCGCCTTACCTTGGATAACTCGATCATCCGACGTTAACGCATAGTGATCGATGGTGTCTCTGCTGAATGGAGTGATATCTGCATAGAGTGTATCAAGCGTTATCATGCCGCCGGTAACGGCGCGCACATCTGCTGAGAATCTACGAATTGGTCTTCCAATAAGGATGCTTCGTTGCAATTCAATATGATACTCTCCATCGAGTTCCTGAAGCGCAACCCCTTGCCCCCTGCATCGAACTGCTCCATGAAGCGAAGTAGCGATGGACGAATCGGAAAATGCCGATAGATCTCCGTTGCCCACCCTCATGTCAACATCGTACCCCAGAACAGGATTGCGTAGGTAGAGCTTCATAGTGCCGTCTACCCTACCTGGTCTGTCGTACCCATGCACCTCGAACCACAACGAGTCATCGGGATGCCCCCGAAGATGCACGCTGTCGATATGGGTGCGAGACAGAAACGGCAGGTCGGGAAGCGGAACGAAGGCAATACGCCGGCGCACGTCTTCGAATCGTGCCGACGAGTTAACAACCTTGATATCAAGTCCAATAATGCCTTTGGACAACCCGGTGATTTCTACATTACCACGCACATTGCCGTCTCCGGCAGTGAGTTGAATGTCTGATACAAGCAAGCGATCGCCGGCAAAAACCGCATTTGCGCGCAGCTTGTAGGCGTCTCGAAGGTCGATGTCTGGTATAAAAAAGTGCAGGTCTTCGCCCCATATCTCATCTGCCTCTACTCTACCACGAATTGGAAAGCGTGCCAGCAGCGAATCGGAGATGCCATCGCGTAAAATGTTGAGTCCAAAAACTCGCGCGCGCGCTTGTACAGAGGTGCGAGCAAGTTGCACAGTTAGTGATCGCACGTCCACGTCGCCGGGCCGAACACGCGCAGATAAACGGAGTGCGCGCACGTCTAAGGCGGGCGCAAAAGTGTCGAAGAAGGACAGGTGATCTATCGAAATCGTGTAGTCTTCGTCGCGCAGCGCCAGTCTTGCAGATGCACGAAGCTCCACGCTTTGCAGATCGAGGTGCATAGGATCGAACGCTGTGGAGGCACCACGTTCTGATGTTGCGTCGTTAACAACTACTCTACCCTCGGTAAGGGTAAGCCCTCGCACGCGGATAGCGATGTTAGGGGGCGGCGTGGTTGTTGTATCTGCCGACGGCAACGCAATGTCGTCTACATTCCAAACCGAGTCTGCCGTGCGGAGAACATGAATCTGTGGACGTATCAGCGCAACCTTATTTACCGCGAGGGTCTTACCCAATAGCCCAGCCAAATCATAGGCAACCTCTAACCGTTCTGCTCCGAGCACCATACTGCCATGCGCGTAGAGCTGCGGATTGGTGAGCACAACACCTCGGAAGATGTCTATCTCTACGTCATCGCACATCAGCTTACCCTTAAGCTGACCATTTACGATGTCGAGTATCTTTTCACGCATTAGCTGCCGTGCCATGTTGGTTTGTGCAAAGAGCACTACCAAGGCCGAGGCAACAATCAGTGAACCAACAAGCCGGTAGGTCCATCGAAAAAGAAACACCGCCGCCCTGCGTACAAAAGACGCAGGAGCAGCGGTGTTTTCAGATTTCGTTGTCTCTACTGTCATTCACCCTGTGCTTTGGTGTAGCGTGCCTGACCATCTGCTTGATTAAGAAGTTCCACATGGCACCATTTTACTCCGCTTGTGGTAACCGCTTCGAGCAACGCAAGAATATCGGCTCTCGTAATCGGTTCATCGGCGATGTACCTACAACGATAATGGTCTACCAAAAGTATATCGGGTGTTGGTCCGGGCCACACCTTTGTTCCGCGGTTCGAGAGCATTTTTAATGTTAGGGGGCCAACATTTGCCGGCATATCAGGTAAACCACCGGCGTGTTCTACAAACACGTCGGCACCCTGAAGCACCCACTCTTCGTTAATCACTTCGGGGGCGTGGAACGCTGCTGCCTGAATGGACACGGGCTCCAGGCTTACATCGTGATTTGGCTTCAGTCTCTCGATGATGGCATCGGTGAACTCGCTTGTAGAAGCGCTTCCACCCAAATCGCGGGTTTTGATTCCCGCTCCAAGTGTTGCGGTAAGCGCATCCTGAATCATCTCGGCATGGCCAACATATCCCATGTACTGAAGCATCTGCACGGAAGACAGAAGAATGGCGGTGGGATTTGCAAGCCCCTTGCCTGCGATATCGGGCGCGGATCCATGCACTGCTTCGAACACCGCACATGTTCTGCCAATGTTGCCACCGGGAGCTACACCTAAGCCGCCAACAATTCCGGCGCACAAGTCGGAAACGATGTCGCCATAGAGATTTGGCAACACCAACACATCGAATTGCTCGGGACGAGACACAAGCTGCATGCAGCAGTTGTCTACAATGATGTCGTTTGCTTCGATGTCTGTGTATTCTGCGGCCACCTGACGGAAAACTTCGAGGAAGAGTCCGTCCGTTAACTTCATGATGTTGGCTTTGTGTACGCAGGTAACCTTCTTTCGACCCAACTTGCGGGCTTCTTCGAAGGCATAACGAATGACTGCCAACGAGCCCTGCCGTGTGATCAGCTTCAAACACTGAGCCACATTTGGTGTTTGAAAGTGTTCAATGCCGGCGTAAAGATCTTCTACGTTCTCGCGAACGATAAGAATGTCTACACCTTCGAATCGAGTGGCAACGGCGGGCATCGACTTTGCCAAACGCACATTGGCGTACAACTCCAAACCTTTACGGATGGTAACGTTTACGCTCTTATGGCCACCACCAACGGGTGTGGTGGTTGGACCCTTGAGTGCAATGGTGTTGCGCTGAATGCTCGCCATCGTTTCTGGCGGAACACCATTGCCAAAACGTTCAATAGCCTCGAGTCCGGCAATTGCCCTCTCCCACTGAATAGGTATTTGTGCGGCCTGAAAGATTCTTACCACACTGTCACAGATTTCCGGACCTATGCCGTCTCCTTCGATAAGCGTAATCGTCTTCATGATTCCTTGAGAGTGTTGTTGGCGTTATGTATTTACATCGATGAGAACTACACCATTTCTACGATCACTGCCGAGGCCTCGCCACCGCCGATGCAGAGAGTTGCCAAGCCATACTTCTTGCCGTGCAAGCGAAGTGAGTGTAGTAGTGTGGTAAGTACGCGCGCTCCAGAGGCGCCAATTGGATGACCCAGGGCAACAGCGCCTCCATGGATGTTGACTTTTTCATGCGGAATACCAAGTTTTTGCTCCGCTGCCAAGGTTACTACGGCAAACGCCTCGTTAATCTCGAACAGGTCGATATCGGAAAGCTTCATACCGGCCTTGGCTACCACCCTGTTGATTGCCTCGATGGGCGACGTGGTGAACCACAACGGATCTTGCGCAAACGATGCCTGAGCAACAATACGCGCCATTGGCTCTAGGTTGTGTGTAGTAAGGGCAAGCTCGGAGGCCACAACAAGGGCTGCTGCTCCATCATTAATGGTCGAGGCGTTAGCGGCCGTAACCGTTCCGTCCTTCTTAAACACCGGCTTAAGTGATGCAATCTTGTCGAACTGCACACGTGCCGGCTCTTCATCGGTGTCTACAATCATGTCGCCCTTGCGCCCCTTAATCGTTACAGGAGCAATCTCGGAGGCGAACACACCGTTTGCAATAGCTTGTTGGGCGCGCTTGTAGGAATCAATCGTGAACTCGTCTTGCATCTCGCGGGAGATGTTGCACTCGGAGGCACAAAGTTCGGCTGCATCGCCCATGGGAACCTGATTGTACACATCCCACAAACCGTCCCACTGCATAAGGTCTACCATGCGTGCGTTGCCAAACTTTACGCCCTTGCGAGAATCGAGCATGGCATGGGGGGCATTCGTCATAGACTCTTGGCCACCGGCAACAATTACCGACGCGTCGCCGCAGCGTATGGCCTGATCGGCCAACATCACGGCCTTGAGCCCCGAACCACACACCTTATTGATGGTGATACAGGCGGTGTTCTTGCCCAAACCGGCATAGATGGCTGCCTGGCGGGCGGGGGCTTGTCCTACTCCACCGGTAAGCACATTGCCCATAATCACTTCGTCTACGAGATCGGGGTTGAGGTTTGCCCGCTCAACGGCGGCTGTAATAGCAACAGCACCTAATTGGGGCGCACTTAGGTCGCTCAGACTGCCAAGGAGCGAACCAATTGGTGTTCGGGCGGCGGAGATGATGTAGGACATTTTCGTGAGGATATAAATGGGAGTTCGGTTCAGAGTAGCTCCAAAAATACCACAGATTTGGCGCCCAATCGCTGTTAGGGGGCTGTGGGTTCTTGGGGTATGTGGAAAACAACGGGAGATTTATCATTCTGAATCAATTCACATCCCTATTTTTGCCGGACTGTACTGCAACGCATACCAATCCACCTCCAGCTCTAAAGCGTAAACACCATGAACAAGGGTCGCATCGTCCAGGTTATCGGACCAGTTATCGACGTTGAATTCTCCGACGGTCATATACCGGCCGTTCTTAACGCGCTTACTATCGACCGTACGTCGATTGAAACCGGTAAGAGCGAAGTGCTTGTATGCGAGGTGCAGCAGCACTTGGGCGAAGACCGCGTACGCGCCATCTCTATCGATTCCACAGACGGTTTGGTGCGTGGAATGGAAGTGGTAGACACGGGCGCTCCGATCTCTGTGCCCGTTGGCCCCAACGTTCTTGGTCGCCTCATCAATGTTATTGGTGATGGAATCGACAACAAGGGCGAGATCAAGAGCGACAAGCGCTGGTCCATTCACCGCAGCTCGCCAAGTTTCTCTACACTTTCCACGCAGAAGGAAATGTTCGAAACGGGCATTAAGGTTATCGACCTTATCGAGCCGTTTACGAAGGGTGGTAAAACTGGTCTGTTCGGTGGTGCCGGTGTAGGCAAAACGGTTATCATTCAAGAGCTCATTCACAACATTGCTAAGCAGCACGGTGGTTATTCCGTATTCGCCGGAGTTGGAGAGCGCACACGCGAAGGAAACGACCTTTATCTGGAAATGACCGAGTCTGGAGTTATCGACAAAACAGCACTCGTGTTTGGTCAGATGAACGAACCACCGGGAGCGCGCGCTCGTGTTGCTCTTACGGCTCTTACAATGGCCGAATATTTCCGCGATGAAGAAGGCAGAGACGTGTTGTTGTTCGTAGACAACATCTTCCGCTTTACCCAGGCCGGCTCTGAAGTATCAGCGCTTCTTGGCCGGATGCCATCTGCCGTAGGATATCAGCCAACTCTTGCAACGGAGATGGGCGCTCTTCAAGAGCGTATTGCTTCGACAGACCGTGGTTCTATTACATCCGTACAGGCCGTTTACGTTCCTGCGGACGACCTTACGGACCCGGCACCTGCCAACACCTTCTCCCACCTCGACGCCACAACGGTTCTTAGCCGTCAAATCGCCGAGCTTGGCATCTACCCTGCCGTAGACCCGCTGGATTCAACGTCGCGAATCCTCGACCCGCTAATTATCGGAGACGATCACTATAACACGGCAACACGTGTAAAGAAGATCCTCCAAACGTATAAGGACCTCCAAGACATCATCTCGATCCTTGGTATGGACGAACTTTCGGACGAAGACAAGCTTACCGTTTACCGCGCACGGAAAATTCAGCGCTTCTTCTCGCAACCGTTCCACGTTGCCGAACAGTTCACCGGTTTTGCCGGCAGGTACGTAAAGATTAACGACACCATTTCCGGCTTCAAGGCCATCCTCGACGGTGAAGTAGACGACGTGCCGGAAGGGTTCTTCTCGTACAAGGGAACTTTGGACGAAGTACTAGACGCTCACAAGAAGTCGCAGAACTAACCATGGCAGACCACGTCCTCTCTGTGAACATCGTTACCCCGCGTTCCACTGCGTTCGAGGGTAAAGCTTTAGCCGTTAGCGTCCCCGGATCGAAAAGCCCCTTTCAGGTGCTCTTCAATCACGCACCCATCATTTCTTCGCTCGACCCCGGAGTGGTGAAAATCGAAGACGACAAAAACCACATTGCGTACTTCGCCTCTCGCGAAGGGTTCATCGAGGTAAACCATAACCTTGTAAGCATTGTGGTTCAAGATCTCGTTCCAGCAGAGTCTATCGAACTCGCCGCAGCCGAAGCAGAAGTAGCAACCATCCGCTCGCGTGCAGAGGCCGAAACAAACAGGCATACGCGCGAAGCAATGCGTTTGGAATTGCACTGGGCAGAAGCAAAAGTGCGTGCAGCGAAAATGGTTCAGGCGTAAGCCACACTGCCAACACATAGGCGTGTTTTTCGCGTTGGTATAAAAACCATCCACGCTGATTAACGGCTCTGCCGTAAGTTTGCCTATGGCACTCGATAAAATCCTCGGCGAGGGCATCACATTCGATGATGTGCTCCTCGTACCCCGTTATTCCGAAACGCTTCCGCGCGACGCCGACACAACGGCACAACTTACGCGCAGGTTACAGCTACGCATCCCCATAGTAAGTGCAGCCATGGACACCGTTACGGAGTCTGCCATGGGTATTGCGCTTGCTCGAGAAGGGGGCATAGGAATCATCCATAAGAACATGTCCATTGAACGTCAGGCCGAAGAGGTAGACCGCGTAAAGAGGTCGGAAAGCGGCATGATTCGAAAGCCCATCACCCTGCGAGCTTCGAACACCGTGCAGGAAGCACGCGAGCTGATGGCGCGCTATAAAGTGTCTGGCTTCCCCGTTGTGGATGCAGCCAACGTTTTGGTGGGTATTGTTACCAACCGCGATATGCGCTTTGCTGCCAATGCCTCCGAGGCCGTTGCCAACATCATGACGAGCACCAACCTTGTTACGGCAGAGATGGGAACCACGCTCGAAGATGCCGAAGAGATTCTCCACCAACACCGCATAGAGAAGTTGCCGATTGTAGACCGTAATGGTGTGTTGTGTGGACTGATGACGGTAAAAGACATCTCCAAGAAGCAGAAGTACCCGAAGGCCGCCAAGGACCAACATGGCAGACTTCTCGTAGGAGCCGGCGTTGGTATTGCTGCCGACACTATGGATCGCGTAGCAGCCCTTGTAGATGCCGGCGTAGACGTAGTTATCGTAGACACCGCCCATGGTCACACCAAGGGCGTAATCTCCACTGTACGATCAGTAAAATCCCGTTTTCCCTCTCTCGAAGTTGTTGCCGGCAATATTGGCACCGGCGAAGCCGCGCAAGCACTTATTGATGCTGGTGCCGACGCCGTTAAGGTTGGCATCGGTCCGGGCTCGATATGCACCACACGAGTAGTTGCCGGTGTGGGAGTGCCGCAGATAACTGCTGTAATGAACGTTGCCGAAGTTGCTGCGCGCAGCGGAGTACCAGTGATAGCCGACGGTGGAATTAAACAAACCGGCGACGTTGCAAAAGCCATCGCAGCCGGCGCAGACACCGTGATGATTGGTGGAATGTTGGCGGGACACGAAGAGTCGCCGGGCGAAAAAGTACTCCTCGAAGGTAGAGCATACAAGATGTACAGAGGTATGGGCTCACTCGGCGCAATGAATCAGGGAAGTGCAGACCGGTACTTCCAAGACGTGGAAGACGAGATTGCGAAGCTTGTTCCGGAGGGTATCGAAGGCAGAGTACCATATAAGGGAGACGTGGCAGACACCGTGTATCAGCTTGTTGGTGGTTTGCGCGCTGCAATGGGATACAGTGGTTGTTCGTCGCTAGAAGAAATGAAACGAGACGCACGTTTCGTGCGCATGACGGCTGCCGGACTGCGCGAATCGCATCCCCACGATGTGATTATCACTAAAGAATCACCGAACTACAACACACGATAACCATGGCTACTTCTACGTCGCAACTCGCTACCGCAAACACCAGACTCAGTTCGCTCCGCGCCGAAATGCGGAGCAGAAAACTCGACGCCTACATCGTGGCGCACGTTCCGTCCCTCCGATATTTCTTTGGCTTTTCCGGCTCTTCGGCGTTAGCCATCGTTACCCTCAAAAAGGTATTCTTCGTTACTAACGATCTGTACGATGTGCAGGTGCGTAAAGAAGTGTATCCACTTGCGGGTTTAGAAATACTTATCGACCGAGATCCGTGGAGCGCCCTTGTGAAAAAGGGGCTAACCAAGACGTGGAAGAACGTTGGCTTCGATCCAGGCAGGCATACCGTTGCCGGGTTTCGAGGGATTAAGAAGGCACTCGCTTCAGCAAAGCTTACAGAAGCCCCCTGCCTAACAGAGATGATTTCGCGCGAGAAGAGTGCTTCTGAAATTCGAAGTATTGCCGCTGCCGCTCAAATAGCCAGCACCGCCTACGAACGGATGCTGGGCTACGTTGAACCCGGGATGAAGGAGACCGACGTTGCAACCTTTCTTGCAACCACCACGCGCAAGCTTGGATCTGAACGAGATGCGTTCGACATCATTTGTGTATCCGGCACCCGCAGTGCAATGCCACACGGTAGGGCAAGCTCGGCGGTGATTAAAAAGGGCGATGTAGTTACGATAGATTTTGGGTGCTGCGTTAATGGTTTGCACAGCGACATGACGCGTACGTTCTGCGTTGGCACACCGCAACAGAAAGTAATAAACGTGTTTGCCGTACTCTACGATGCCCACATGGCGGCCCTCGATGCGGCCGTAGCAGGTGTAACGGCCGCCAACCTTGATGCTGCAGCCAGAGACGTGATAACACGCGCCGGTTATGGCGAAAACTTTCGGCACTCTCTCGGACACGGTTTGGGCTACGAAGTGCACGAGTTCCCTCGTGTGAGCCACGCAAACAAGAGCGAGATCATCCCCAACGGCGCAGTTGTTACCATCGAACCCGGCATCTACATACCCGGCAAGTTTGGCATGCGCATCGAAGACGACGTGGTGGTAACTACAAAGGGTGCACGCATCCTTACAACGGCACCACGTGAACTTGTGATTGTGTAAGGGGGCGATGGAACCGCGCAACGTTCTTGTTTTCGCGTATTACTTTCCGCCAATGGGTCTGAGCGGCGTACAACGAATCTCGAAGTTCGTTAAGTACCTGCCGGAATTTGGATGGCGTCCAACCGTTATTACTGCCGGGCCTACGGCCTACTATGCGCACGATCAAACGCTACTGGACGAGCTGGAAGGTTGCGACGTAGAAATACACCGCACCGGGGGCACAGATCCCAACAGCATGCTCAAAGGGAAAGGTACCGTTAAGATGCCTCGCGAATGGGTACGGAAGATAATGCGTGCCGTTAGCGACACGATATTCATTCCAGACAATAAACGCGGTTGGGCAAAACAAGCGCTGGCCGAAGCACGAGAGTTAGTAAAGACCCGGCATTTCGATGCTATCCTCGTAAGTGGTCCACCATTCTCTGCTGCCATGGCTGCAGCACAGCTAAGCGAGGAAACCGGAATTGGATTAGTGGTAGACTATCGAGACCTATGGTATGGCAACCAGTTCCACGTTTACCCTACCTCTTGGCATGCTCATAAACACCAAGCATTAGAATACGACGTTCTTGCCCATGCAGACAGGGTAACTGTTACCAACCGCAAAATCAAGGAGCGTCTCGTTGCCCGGTATCGTCACCTCAACTTTCAGGACGTGGTGATACTTCCTCATGGCTTCGATCCCGAAGATTTTCGTGAAGGCACCGTACAAAGAACCGGCGGACCCTTCCGCCTAACGTATGCCGGCATTTTCTACGATGTGGTTACACCTATCCCATTCTTTAAAGCTGTGCGCGAGCTTCGTAAGGACAGGCCCGACATGAACCTCGAGCTACATTTTGCGGGGTTATTGCGAGACGAATACAGCAAGGTTGCAAAAAAAATGGGTCTATCAGACATCATAACGAACCATGGGTACTGCAACCATCCACAGTCTGTTGCTCTGCTCGAAGACAGTGACGCACTCTGGATGATGGTTGGTGAAACACGCAACGCCGACACAATATCGAGCGCAAAGCTTTATGAGTACTTTGGTTCTCGTAAACCCATCTTAGTAAGTGTGCCAGACGGAGCGCTGCGCAAAGATGCAGAACGTTATGGCGCTGCTTGGATTACCGAGCCAAAAGATGTGCGCGCAATTGTGCAGTGTATAAGCGAGATGTACGACCTGTGGAAGAAGGGGGCTCTCCCGGTACCCGACGAGGAGTTTGTGTCGGGCTTTAATCGTCGCGACCTTACCGGCCAGTTAGCGCGAGAGCTGGCAATGGCCACTCGTGTTGTGTAGGCGCTTATGTACACGTATCGCAGCACTCTTGTCCTCGGGCTTTATCTAAGCACTCCCGACCTTCCTTCCAGGCGTACCATGCCAGTATGGTGGCCCCTGCGGCATCAATGTAGCCCACGTGAAATAGCTCATACATGGTTGATGCGGCGAGCAAGATCACAGACATCCGCAGGCAGACCTTTGAGCAATTGGCGTCGGCAATTATCGGTGCACAATTAAGCGCGGTGCCTACTTTGATCTTTTCCCTGATTAGTGCCCACATAAAGCTGATAGATAACAACGAAATGATTACTCCCGAGATCGTATTCTGAGGTGTGTGACCAACGTATGCACTCAAGGCAGCAGTAGAAAGTAGCACCGCAGTCAGGCCATAAAAAGACCAGCCCGTGATTCGCAATGCTGTGCTCTCGAAGTCATCGCGGCGTGCACTTCCATGCTTCCGAAGACGCAGTACCATATGCGCAACGCCAACAGCACTAATCACTTCGATTACGCTATCTATACCAAAACCGAAGAGTGTGAGCGCTTCATCTTCGGCACCGAACCATATCGACACTATTCCTTCTACCACATTATACAAGATGGTGGATAGGGCTAAGAGCCACGCAAAGCGCCATTGCGCCTGCTGCGAGTAATCACGTATCGATGCTTTTGATGCGCGCATTGCCGTTTTTATCTATGATCGCATGTACCTGGGTAGCCCCGCTCCGAAGATCTCTCTCATAGGCACCCTGTAAATTCGTACCATGCCCATTACTGAACATCCAGCAGGCAAGGTGCGAGCAGCAAACAAGATACCTGCTGCCTGTCGCAGGGGAATTCTCATGTGATGCCCGTTCTTCTGATGGGAAGAATCGAACCGGCTGTAACCGTAATCCAAGCAACTCGAAGTGCTATAGATCTTCGAAGCCACATCTCCCGCCTCTTTGGATACGTTACGCCACCACGTGTTCCCGCACAATCTCCGCAATATCCTTCACATTCACCGAGTCTACCTTATCAGCGGCCTTTACGCCGTCGGTAATCATCGTAGTGCAGAACGGACAATTAACGGCAATTGTTTGTGCACCGGTGGAAAGCAACTCGTCTGTTCGCACAATGTTTACGCGGTCTCCCACTGTTTCTTCCATAAACATGCGTCCACCACCGGCTCCGCAACACAAACCACGATCTCCGGCACGCGGAGCTTCGAGAATGGTAAGACCGGGAACATTCTCCAGAGCTGCGCGAGGTGCTTCAAACTCGTTGTTGTACCGGCCAAGGTAGCAGGAGTCGTGATACGTTATGGCCTGTTCAGATGCCGTCTTCCTATCGATCTTTAGTCTTCCGCTCGCAATGAGATCCTGGATAAACTGCGTATGGTGAACAACTTCTGCGGAAAATCCATACTGCGGATATTCGTTCTTTAGCGAATTGAAACAGTGTGGGCACGTTGCTACAATCTTCTGCACATTGTACCGCTGGAATGTTTCAACGTTTGTTTTCGTTAGCATATCGGCCAGATACTCGTTACCCGTTCTGCGCGCAACATCACCGGTACAATTTTCTTCGGTGCCGAGGATTCGAAAATCAACACCGGCTATTTGCATCAGCTCTGCAAACGCCTTGGTTGTTTTCTTTGCTCTCTCGTCATACGAACCCGCGCAGCCAACCCAGAACAGCACTTCCATGGACGAATCTTCTGCGGCTGTTTTAATGCCCATACCTTCGGCCCAATTGGCGCGGTCTGCCTGACCAAAGCCGCCCCACGGCACGGCATTCGTTTCCATGTTGCCGTAGATGTCTGGCAACAACGCAGACTCTTCGTTAAACTGCGACTCCATCATTACCATGGACCGACGCATTCCAACGATGGCCGGTACATGTTCGATGTTTACCGGACATTCTTGCATACAGGCGCCGCATGTGGTGCATGCCCATAAGGCATCCGGCGATACATAGTCTCCGATAAGTTTTTTGTCCCACACGGCCTGCTCTTCGGCCGTTAACTCTGCACCCGACTGCTTCTTTAGCACCAGGGGTGCCTTATCCATGGTTCTATCGTGGATTGCAACAATAATGCCGCGTGGATCGAGAACCTTGCCGGTTTGATTGGCCGGACACACACTGGTGCAGCGTCCGCAATGCGTGCAGGTATATCCATCGAGCAACGACTTCCACGAAAGGTCTTCTACATCAACAACACCAAAAGACTCCGCACCCTCAGCTTCGAAATCGATCTTCTCCATGGCGTTTGTAGGATGAAGGGGGCCAAGGAATACGTTCGGTATGGAGGTTAACACATGGAGGTGTTTCGAAAACGGCAGATAGTTCATAAAGGCCAGAATCAGCACTGCGTGCAGCCACCATGCAATCTCGAATACAATGGCTGCCGAGCCCCCTAACAACGAAGCTGCAGCCACACCAAAGGGTGCAGATAGCGGACGCACAGCCCACGGAAAGTCTTGGCCACTTACTGCAGTTCGAAGCGAATTCTGAACGAACAATGCCGTTACAATGGTGAAGATGGTAAGCAGAATCATGCCCGCTTCTACCTTCTCGTGTTCTACTTGCAAGCGCTTGATCTTTGTAACGTACCTGCGCCATAGTGCCATCATTGTTCCCACAATGATGAGCAGGCAGAAGAAGTCTGTAAGCATGGTGATGCCTGAATACAGTGGTCCGAGAAAACTCAGAGACCAGCCATCGTGCATACCTTCCAGGATCATTTCGATGGCAGAAAACAGCAGCACAAGAAAACCCCAGAAAATCCCCGCATGAATGGGTCCGGCAACCGTATCGCGGAGAATTTTGCTCTGTCCAAATCCAACCTTTAGCGTTACAGCAATACGCTTGGCAAGATTATCGAAGCGGTTTTCTTTGCGTCCAATGCGGAGCCACGCAATTAATCTCGTGGCAGAGCGGGCAAAAAAGCCGCCGGCAACGAGGAGAATTACGATGAAGATGAGGTTCTTTGCTTCCATGATGCATCCGTTATGATTCAGCGAAGATACCAAACGCTAACTTTGCACTCCTCGTTCACCACGGAGATCTTATGGGTAAAGTTGTTAGTGCAGAAACGGCCATCGGTGCAATCCAATCCGGAAACCGCCTGTATCTGCACAGCGTAGCGGCTGCGCCACAAACCCTTATTGCAGAACTTGTGCGGCAGGCGCCACGTTTGCGGGATGTAGAAATTGTCCACCTCCACACGGAGGGACCCGCCCCCTATGCAAACGCAGAATATGCCGATAGCTTCCGCGTAAACTGCCTGTTCATCGGCAGCAACATGCGCAAAGCCGTTCAGGAAGGAAGGGCCGATTACACTCCGGTTTTCTTGTCCGAGATACCTCATCTGTTTCGAAGCAACATACTCGACATAGATGTGGCACTTATCAACGTTAGTGTTCCAGATGCTCACGGATTCTGCTCCTTGGGAGTAACCGTAGAGGCCGCACACGCCGCGCTTTGGTCCGCCGAAATCGTTATCGCCCAAATCAATCCCAACATGCCTCGCACCCATGGAGATGCCCTTATCCACAGAGATAAGCTTACGTACATGGTAGATGTTAACGACCCCATTTTTGAGGTGCAGCCGCCAGCATTGGGAGAAATTGAGCGCGCCATTGGAAAGAATGTAGCAGCACTTGTGGAGAATGGCGCAACACTACAAATGGGTATTGGAGCTATTCCAGACGCCGTGCTGCACGAACTCACCAGTCACCGAGATCTCGGTGTGCATACCGAGATGTTTTCGGACGGTCTCATACCACTCATAGAAAAGGGCGTGGTAAATGGACGGTGCAAAACCATTCACCCAAACAAGATTGTCTCCACCTTTGTGATGGGTACCCGAAAAGTGTACGAGTTTATCAACGACAATCCCATGGTAGCCATGCTGGACGTTGCCTATGTGAACAATCCTACTGTTATCCAGCGGAATCCTAAGATGACGGCGATTAACAGTGCGATAGAGGTAGACCTTACCGGTCAGGTATGTGCCGATTCCATAGGTACAGCCCCCTATTCCGGCGTGGGAGGTCAGGTTGACTTTATACGAGGATCTGCATTGTCTGCCGGTGGACGTCCGATCATCGCTCTGCCGTCGAGAACCTCTCGTGGCGTAAGCCGCATCACAACACTACTTAATCCCGGCGCAGGTGTTGTTACGTCGCGGGCGCACGTGCACTATGTAGTTACGGAGTATGGCACTGCCTATCTTTATGGGAAAACCATTCGTGAACGCGCCGAAGCACTCATTGCCATTGCCCATCCCGATGAACGAGAGCGCCTAGGCAAGGAAGCTCGCGACCAATGGAAAGTTTCGGTTCGCGTTTAATACTCCCAATGACTAAACCCATACCTACACTTGTTGTTTCTGCTGCAGCGCTCTGCGCCAGTGCTGCGCTTGATGCACAAACCCTACCGCCGTCGGCGTTCTTATTAGACGCAGTGTGTTTTCGCGGCTCTGAGTATCGCACCGCCAAGACAGATGTGTACGTGTCGGTTCCCTACGAAACACTACAGTTTACAGAGCACAACGGCACCAACGTAGCGGAATACACGGTAACCATAACCGTACGAGATACTGCCGGACGCAAGTTATCGGATACAACGTACAGGCGCACCGTTACCGAAGACGACTACGCCGTAACGCGCGGAAAAACGGGAAAGAGCGACAACTCGGTCAGGAGATTTACTCTTCGTCCAGCAAGTTATCGCATAGAGGTTGTGATTCGCGACGTGTTTGGTAAACGCGACCACACTTCTACCCGCCGACTTGTTGTGCCCCTTTTCGAGGATCGCGCAGAGGCGGACATCAGTTCCATTCTTTTCGTGAGCGACGTAGAAGACCGTGGATCACGCTTTTCCATCGTGCCCTATGTGGGGGACGTAATATGGTCCAACGAGCTACTCCTTTTCGCCTTCGTAGAAACATACGTGCGGTCCGCACCAAAGAGGTGCGCACTTGGGTGGGTGATAAAGGCACAAGACGGTCGTGAACTTGCCCGTGGTATAGGCGAGCCATTCGAGAACTCGAAAGGGGCTAAGCAGGCATTTGTGCCCCTATCGGTGCCAAACCGGTTAACACCCGGTAACTACACTTTGTACGTTCGGCTCCATCCTGTTGGTTCAGATGAAACACCGGATACGTCTACCGTAATGGCCGAGCGCACCCGCGCATATATCGTGCCTCGTTCTACAGCCGGAGCTGTGCTTAGCGACCTGTCGAAGGCAATACGACAATTGATCTACATCGCGGATCAGAGCGATATCGAAATGATTCAGTCTGCACCAAACGATGCGGAACGGCTTACGCGCTTCGAAGACTATTGGAAACGTGTTGATCCAACACCCTCTACGGTGCGGAACGAAGCATTAGAAGACTACTACAACAGAGTAGATCAGGCCAACAAACGGTTTAAGTCGTACACAGAGGGATGGCTAACAGATATGGGCAGAGTGTACATCATTTTTGGAGAGCCAACAAATATCGACCGTTTTACGGCGCAAAATGGGGTTTCTACAGTGGTACGCTGGACGTACGCGAATAGTATGGTGTTTACCTTCGACGATGCGAACGGATTTGGCGATTATCGCCTTCGATCGCCCATTCCGGCCGGATCGAAGTACGTGTACCGGCGCTGAGTGGCAGGAAAGACAGAAAAGAAAACGGGTCGCCCAGCACGTTGCAAGGCGACCCGTTGAATATTGATGTCTACGTTTTAGCGTGCAACTACCACCGTAAGTACGGCACGATCGGCGCCGTTCGTAGCAACCAACGTGTACATACCCGAAGCGAAGTTGTCTGCGTTGAGTGCCACAGTTTGGGCACCGTTTACGGCTCCATTAAGAAGCGTAGCAACTGTGCGGCCATTAGCATCTACAACCGATACTTCTACAGTACCGTTTGCAACAACCTTAACGCTCGAAGCAGAGGTTACAGGATTTGCGCCGTTCAGAGTAAGGCGGATTGCGCCTGTTTCGCTTACAACGTCTGTTTCTACACTTGTTGGATCGATGGCGGCTCCACGAAGTTGCACTGTGGCAGACTCAGTAGAGTTCGAAGCAAATCCAAGCACAGCAGCGTAGTTATTCTTTACTGCCGAAGGAGCAAAGCGAACAGTCATCGTATGAGTTTGGCCGGCTGCAATTCTAATCGGACTGCTCGTTGAAGGTGCGCCACCTACAACAGCAAACGACGGGGAATCTACGCCAGTTAGGTTCGCACCAGTAATGCTTAGCTCGGCGTTGCCCGTGTTTGAAACAACAACTGTCATGTCCTTGTTCGAGTTGATGTTGATTGTTCCAAAGTTGAGTGTGCTTTGCGAAACGGCAATCTTTGGCGTTGGCGTAGTTTCATTGAGCAGCCACGTGATTACCTTCTCGGTAAGCGTGTTGCGGGTGCCTTCTGCTGCGATTGCTTCAACACCTACAGAGCCGTAAACAAGGCGTCCACCATATGTTGGCTCTACGCGCACCATTGCAAGCTTGGACTGGTCATTGTCATAGTACAGAACCGGAACGGCTTTGGATGTTGCAGTGCGAGCCATGATGTCCGTTCCAATAATATAGTACGGCCACGTGTTCTGATCCCACTGATTGCCAGTAAAGCTGATACCGTTACCGATTGGGTCGTTACCAACACCGCGAACAGGATAGGTAATCAAACCCGTAATCTGGTTGTTCGACACCTGAACGCGCTGCGTCCACGTTGTAAACTGGATGCCCAACACAGAGGAGTAGAACGTGCGTGTTGCGTTGAACGCCGCATTCGTTGCGTAATCCTGATAGGCAGCGCGCATACCAGACTGGGTTTGAATCCACACGCCCTTGCGAGCACGTAGCGCGTCTTCAACCATTGAAAGAACATTTCCACGCAGGTTCAACCATGCTCCGTCGAGTGCAAGTATCACACCACCGAACTCATTGGTTGGGTAGTTCGTGAGGATTTCCGTGGCAAACGGCATGTATACAACATCTTTGTTGTACTGATTGCTGTTAAGCGCTGCAATCTGCGTGAGTGGTGCGCCTTCGTTGCCCAAGCCGTAATAGTTAACAATCTTGGCACCATTCACAAGGAAATACACCGGTGGGATGATGCTTCCAAGACCGTCTGTGGCTCCACCGGCAGTGGAAACCGAGAAGAAGATAGATCTGTCTGGTCCCGTTACCTTGAGCTTTGCACTTGCAGTACCACCAGCAGGAACAGTTACGGAGGCAGGTTCAATAACCGCTGTGATGCCGGCCTGCGTTAGATCGTCGTTGTTTGTAACGCGTAGGTCTACTGTATTTGGTGTAGAACCTGCATTAGAGAGCGTAATATTCTTTTCACGCGTGCCGTTGCGGTCTACACGGTCATACGTTCCTGCAATCGTTACCGTTACACGTGATGACTCGAAGTAGTCGAACGCTACTGGTGTTTCGTCGGTAACCGATGCGCCGGCTTGTATTACCTCGAGAGTGGCATTGTCTTGGATGAACGCAATACCGTACAAGTTGTTCGGATTCCATTCTTGACCCTTGCCCATACCTGGTGTAAATGTGTACACCTTGGTTTCGTTCGCCGCTTGAGAGATTGGTGTACCGTTGGCATCAGGATACATGAACATCATGATGTCTCCGAACTCCGACTCGCCGTTGCTATTTGGCAGCGTTGAAGGAAGATTTGCAATGGTAACCGACTGTTGAATAGTTGCAAAGAACAGCTTCGCATTGGTGAGCGCGCGATCTGTTGTAACCGTCACCTCAACATTGCCACCCTTTTGTTTTACGTCAATTTTGGCCATCGACGTTGGGGGGATTTGTGAGATAAGGTTGTTGATAGCCGGAATGCCCGCCGTAGGGTTGATATTCATTGTACCACCTACGCGGAGATACGGAATACCGTTGATACCATAAAGATTGTGGCGGATAGACGGGTCGTTTCCGTTCATCACGTTCCACGGATCTCCGGGCGCAGGATAATTCATGTGATAACGAATCGAGATGATGTCGTTCTCGAGCTTGACAACAGACTTGATATAGGGTGCTGCTGTAGCACAAGGTGGACATGTAGCACTTGTGAACTGCTCGAGCAGTTTCATCCTCTTGTACTTGCCAGTGAATTGAGCATCTGCCGAACCTGCGGCAAGACCTAACATTAACACGGCGAGCGTAAGCGAACGGAATATGGAACCAGAACGCATGCTTGCTCCTTTCGGGGAACGAGAAAAGTGGGTTGATTAATCGAACAAATGGTTCGGGAGCATTCCCGAAACAGAGCAATATATTACTCTCCGGGACATGTTCGAAGCCCTTCACGGCGGTATGGACCCCCACCATGAAGATTTTGTTACAAAACGGGGTATTTACTTGCGATTTCTAGGGGAATTCCGGTCCTTATTTGCCCCCTTGGAGCCATTTGGGGTACCTGGGATCTGTTTTCCCTGGGCAGCCGCAACCTGTTGGGCTTCCCGCATTTTGCGCTGTAGCCAACTCTCCTTTTTTGGTGCTTTGCGCAGATCCGCCAGTGTGAGCTGATTCTTCGAAAACTTTGTCTGCCAGATTTGTTGTCCGATGGCCACGATATTGAACACAAAGTAGTAGAGGTTCAGTCCACTCGGTAATGTGCTGAACATCAGCGTTAACATCACCGGCATCATGTACACCATGGCCTTTTGACGCGGATCGGTAACGGCTTGTTTCTGCTGAATAAACAAAGTTGCACCCATGAGGAGGGCAAGGCCAGAGAACTTATCGATGTTAAACAGCGGCAGTTTGAACGGGAGGGATAAAATCACATCCGGTACGCTAAGATCTGTTAGCCACATTGGCAGAAAGCCGGCCTGACGCAGCTCGATGTTCAGATTCAGAACAGCATACAACGCGTACAGAAACGGCATTTGCAGCAATAGCGGAAGACAGCCGCCGGCAGGGTTTATCCCGTACTCGCTATACAGCTTCATGGTCTCTTGCTGTTGCGTCTGCATGTCGTCCTTATACTTCTCGCGTATCTCATTCATCAATGGCGCAACAAGCTGCATTTTTCGAGCGCTCTTCATTTGCGTAATACTAAGCGGATACAGCAACACCTTCATGAGGAGCGCAAAAATGATTATCGCGATGCCATAGTTAGGGATACCCGAGTGGATAAACTTCAGCGTTGGCAACATGAAGTACTCGCCTATTGGCTTTACTATCCACTTCCATCCAAAGTTCATAATGCCGGTAAGGCCGTACGACGCTAGGGTGTCATACTGCATTGGACCCACAAACAGAGTCATACTCTGGGCAAGCTCTCCACCGCGATACGGAAGCTTATACATAAGGGAGTATATCTCTTCATAGCCCTCGTTTGGTAACCCAAACCTATTGCCCTTTACAAACACCGATCCATCGAAACCGGCTGGCGGAATCATGGCCACGGCAAAGTACTTCGAGCGGGTGGCTACATAGTCTATTGTGCCGTTAGCGCTGTTTTCCTTTTCGGAGTTAAAATCTGATGCATCAAGCTCTGTTGCGTCTCGATTTGTGGAGATAATACCAACGGCATTGTTCGACTCGTCTACACTACTTCCCTCTTGATAACGGATTCCGTGCATCCACTCAAGGTTTACGTTGCGGTTGGTTTGAGGAATCACGTTCTCTAATCCGCGCAAACGCAACGTGGTTTCTACGTCGTACCTATTATCCGCAAACGTGTACTCGCGAGTAATAACACCACCGCCCTCAACCGTTGCCGTGGCCTTTATGGTAAGGGGGTTACCCGGCTCTACTGTTACGCTATCCTGCTCGATGTTGAACTCGAAAGGAATGTCCTTCGACATCAACTTCGAGCCATTCGTTGTGCGGAACGAAAATCCAAACTCAGATGCACCCGGACGCACAATGTCTACCACCGCCGATGAATCTTCTCGCGCATACCATGGACGATAGTCCTGGAGCTGCCACGATCGAACCATCGCCCCCTGCGAACTCAGACGAATCCGATAGAGCGATGTCCGAATGGTAAGTGTTCGTTCCGCAGTGTTACGAAACTGCACTTGCGGTGCAGCCGGCGAAGTAGCCGTTGCCGTGCGCTCTACGGAATCTTTCCGTTGTTCTGTTCTTTGCGGCGTTACATCCCGTGTAGATGTGGAGTTCTGCATGAACACCCACACACCAATTACGAGAGAGATAAGAACAACGCCAATAAGTGATTGTCTGTCCATAATTCGTTTAGTGTGAATGCCCATTTGTGTGAGAGGTGCTTGGCCGGTGCACCGTTGGAACCGGATCATGACCGCCCCGATGAAGAGGATGGCACTTAGCAATTCGTTTTACCGCTAACCACCCACCTCGGATGGCACCGTGCAAACGAATTGCTTCCAACGCATAGGCCGAACACGTTGGAGAAAACCGACAGGTAGAAGGGAAGAGCGGAGAAATCGCAAAGCGATAGAGCCGAACAATTCCGGTAGCAATGTGTGCTAAGGGGCTCATGGGAGTGGACGGCATACAGTAATCAACTGGCGAACGGCGTTTTCTACGTGGGGCAACACGTCTCGGAGTCCAATGTCGGACGCTCGGCTTGGCGCTACCTTCCACAAGAGAACCACCGAGGTAATCCTGCGCGCCTCAATGTGTTCGGCAGCGCCGGGAATGCACTGCCGTAGCGCGGCACGCAACAGACGTTTTACTCTGTTCCGAACCACAGCACTGGGGGCTACTCTTTTGCCAATGGATACGCCAAAGCGCAGCGTTCCCTGAACCGCCCCCTCGCCGTGGATTTGAGCACACAACGAGAGCGGTCCGGACGTCACACGACGACCGGACCGCAGGACTTCACTAAACATGCCTTGCCCTTTGAGGGGTCGCAGGATCATGTTAGGGGGCTTCTTAGCGAGCGAAACTCACCGCAATGCGATGACGGCCTTTTGCTCGACGACGGGCAAGAACCTTGCGACCATTCTTCGAGGCCATACGCGCACGGAAGCCGTGAACATTGACGCGCCTGCGGCGACTTGGTTGATACGTACGCTTCATGATTACACCGTGAAAAACAGAGGTACAGTCTTGGACAGAACTGCAAACCTACGACTTTTTCAGTTAATGTTCGTTACGCCTGGCGGAAATGGTTGATGTTGGCCGTCTACCTGAATCTCGCCGTACTGGTTTTCGAACTTCCCGATGTTATCGGCAAGGGCGTGGAGCAGGAGTTTGGCGTGCTGGGGGGTCATTACGATGCGTGCATGCACACGCGCCTTCGGTACGCCGGGAAGGATTCGGGTAAAGTCTACCACAAACTCTGCCGGGGAATGAGAGATGATGGCGAGGTTGGAATAGATGCCTTCGGCCTCTTTTTCACCCAGCTCAATGGTCATCTGCTGCTGTTGGTTGGGGTCGTTCTGATTGTTAGCCATCAGAGTTTTGCTCCTTTAGATTGTGCTTCTTTCATTTTGTCGATCATTTTACTGCGCCCATACAAACCTTCCATCACACGGTAGTAGTCCTTGTTTGTACGGTACTTGTCTTCTAATGCCTCGAGTTCTCTGATGATGGCCTGTACCCTGGCTTGATCCTTACGAACCTCATATACGTTTGCAAGCTGCTCTAGGACGACGATGTCATCGCGGTATTTCACGGACGATTTCCGTAGCCGCTCGAAGTACGTTGCAGACGAGCGCAGATCATTCAGATACGTGGTATCCGGCACGTACTTCTTGTTTTTGTCGAGTTTCTCGAGCTCGGCCCGCTGTTTACTGCTGGCGATGTTCTTGTAGTTGGCGCCAAGATTGTACAGAGCGCTCTCGTTGGTTGGTTCGATCTCCACAACGGCAAGGTATTGCGTTACAGACTCGTCGTACCTGCCAGCAGCAGAAAGCATACCAGCAAACTGAAGCCGCGCCGTTACAGACTTAGGATCGCGTTCAACCTGTTGCTCGGCTTCGCGCATGGCTTCGTCTGTTTTTCCCAGGTTCTGCAATAGCTGCGTACGAAGCGGCACCAGGTCTTGGTCGGAAGGTTTGTACGTACCTACTAAGTTCACCCACGTTAATGCATCGTTGTAGGCACCCCGTTGGTACGAAACAAACGCCATGGACTTTAGGGGGCTAACACTGGCGTAGCGGGCGCGCCACTTTTCGGGTTCGGCCACGGTTGTAGGCAGATTATACGTCCACCCCTCCAGAATCGCGTCTGCGCCTGGCTGACTCGTGGCGAACGTTATCAGGTCTCTGCCACCAACATCGAATCGGTCTTTGTACATAATCGCGGTACCAACAGAATCCATTCGAGTTGTAACAGGCGTACCCAACGCTTTAATTACGGAACCGCGCGAAGCGCCAATAGTGACACCCTTACTCTTGAGCAGCTCGAACCCCGGACGTTCTATCTCCCACCACTTCTGGTAGGTAATCACGGCTGCGTTTGTATCTGTAAGGAGTTCCTGCACCTGACCTAACAACACGTAGGGATCAGAGAACTCGGGCTTGACAATAGCAGCACGCTCCAGGTGTTCCTTTGAGGTGACGAGTTTTTCGGTCATCATTGTTTCTGCGTAGTCATTATAGTCGGCAATCCCCGCGTTGTATTCTGCCACCCATAGATTGAAGAGGTTAACAGAGATTAGGGTTTGCTGTTCTGATTTAAGGCCGGGACATTCGCGCGCCCGTTTGTAGGCATCAATGGAAGCGTCTCGATCTTTCAGCCGGTCGTTCACATCGCCGAGCAGGAGCAGCGCATCGCAGTCCTTGGGGTTCGCCGCTGTTGCTCGCTCAAGAGCGGCCTTTGCTTTTAAATAGTCCTGCTGCTGAATAGCTTTACGTGCAGTTGCCAACTCGGACGAGGCACATTGGAACCCTTGAGTGAAAACCGCTATGGCTGTTGCCGCAAGGTAGAAAAGGAGATAGCGCTTCATGAGGAACTAAGCGGGCTGTGAGAAGAGAATACGAAGATACGGCGGTAGGCCACGCAATACCGAACACCGACTGCGGGCAGACAGCAGACACAGGCCCCTTATGGAGTAAGCAAGGTGCGCATCCACCGGAGAAGATCAACTTCGTCTACAATAGACCAAGAATGGGGATGGCGCAGTCCGTTTGCTCGGAATCCTGTTCGGAAGGTCTGCATGAACTCGGCTCTCGTGTTCCCCATCAGGCGGAGGCGATTGATGAGTTCCGCGGTTACCTCGTAGTTGGAATTGTGTACACCTTGGTTTCGATGTTCTATTCGCCAGGCAATGTCTACGTCATGGTAGGTTCGAACAGCTACTTTTTCCAGGAATCGCTCGTTCCTACCGTACTGGGTGTTCATACTAAAAGCTGTTAAGTCTGAGTACACGGCCACGTTATCTCTCGGAACTCCATGATCTGCTACAACGAGTTGTATTGCGCGCTGTGCCTCTTCTACCGCTAACTCGGAGTATGCGTTTCGGAGATTCTCCTCCAACAGATCGAACACTGTAAATACGTCAATTGGCGAATCAACAGTAAACACGCCCTTGGGCCGTATCGGATACTTGTTCGGTTGCTCGTAACACAGTTCAGTGTACCGAAGCGCCACCATGCCGCCGGCCGAGAACCCGCCCAATACGAATGTAGACGGGTTAACACTATATCGTGAAATCACATCACGCAATACCCGAGACAATTGGGCTCTCACAACAGAATCTGCATACAGCTTATTGCCTGCAGCATAGAAAATTGTCAATACCCCATTAGAGTATGCTACGTTATGTAGCTTCGTTTCGGGAGGTGTGTCTTCTGGCCTCTGCCCAAAACCCGCAAGAAGAACAAGCACACCCGTGATACTATCTGACTGCGGAACCACAGCCAGATAGTACCCGTTATTGACATCTGAGGAATCGAAAACTACCCTGGTAAGCGTTTGCGCGTTAGTTCCAGAGACATGCGCTACGAAGAAAAATGCGCTAAGAAGTAAAGCGCGCTTAGCCACACTAGTTCTTCTTCGTTTTTGGCTGCGAAGGGGCCGAACCAGAAGCCGGGAAGGCAAATCGGGAATCAGGCACGTCTACGTTGATTTTTGGGTTGGAGTAGGATATCGTCATAAAGGTTTCCCCGTCTGCGCGCATTTCGATTTCCATGGGGAACTGCACTCCGCCAACTTCTTGATAACTCGTAAACACAATTTCAACATCGGCTTCCTGACCCATCATCGTGGTTTTCGTGCGGACCTGTGTTTCGAGCCACGTTGTTGCGTCGATAAATACGTACGACACGTCATTATCCGTGTCGGTAACCTTAATCTTATACGCGCTGGCTCCGTCGAGGTCTTCCAGACCAATGAGCTCTACCTTGTGACCACTTGCTATGGCGCTGGCAAGCATACCGTCGATATTCGCTCTGTCCTTAAGGTTCTTTCCTTCCGCTTCGCTGAGTTTCTCCGGCACGCCACCGCTCATCGGATTAACGGCCCAACCAGTTGTACCATCGAAGGCCTGGATAATGGACATCCCCTGCACCGTCATGTCCATCCGAATCTTGTTAGGACGCTTTACGGTTTGCGTCATCTTTAACTCCATACCCTGCGCCATAGACATTCTACCGTCTATCACAAAGGTCTGAACGGCTTTCAGCTTGTCTCCACCTCTTGCGGCCACATTCTTGGCCATGATTTCTTCGAGAGTGATAGAGAAGGCGCTGCTGGTGGCAACAATTGTGGCGAACAACGTAAGGATAAGTGTGCGCATGGGGGTGTCCGAGAATTGATGATAGGTGGTGGTGTGTAAAAATGCCGCGCGGGTTACGCAATTTAGCACCCAGAGTTGCGCCCCCACCACAACAATTACCAGGTATGAAGTATTTCCTCTTTGTTCTTGCTCTACTTTGCGGCCTCCCTATCTCGGGGCAAATTCTCGACTCTCCCGGTGCCCGCGACCTCGATAGTTTGTTAACGGGCAGTTGGAGTGGCGACGTTTTTAATGCCGTGGGCGCGCGAAACAGGGTGATCATTAACTTTACCTCCTTTAAGCGCGGACCCTGCGATGCCACGTGGGATTTGCCCACATATGGCTGGATCGGCAACAGATTTTCCCGTGTTTCTTGTGCCGACGGGAATATTCTCCTGCAGGATGATTCGGCCGACGTAGTGTTTACCGGTGTTTACACACAGTCGCCATTAGCAATAACCGGTACCTGGGTTCAGCGCAGAACAAACTCACCCGTGGTGTTTCGTAAACTCTACGAGGCCAAACGAATACAGGAACCAGGTCCTCAGCCACCATTTCTGCGAATACCGCTGTCGATTCCCAACCGTCCGGCAGGTGTAATGCTTGGTGCCGAGCTCATCATCCCCGACACCTTGGGGCGGTATCCACTGGCTATTCTTGCTGGTGATCGCGAGTTAACTGACCGAGATGCCCGAGACCAGTCTGGGCATGCCCCCTACCTTATTCTAGCGGCCCTCCTTGCCGAGCGCAACATTGCAACGCTGCGAATAGACGACCGCGGCACCGGACTCTCAACGGGGATTGCAGACCCCGAGAGCATCGACGATGAGGCATCAGACATTGGTGCCGCACTTGAACGGTTGCGCAGACACCCCAACGTGGATACCACGCGCATCGTTGTAATTGGGCATGGTGAAGGGGGCTTGGCAGCAACCGTTGTGGCGAACAGGTACCCAACGATTTCGCGGCTTGTATTCATGGGCACCCCGGCAACAAACGGCACAGAGACATTGTTGGGTCAGATAGCGGCACGCGAGCGAGCACGTGAAACAGACGAAGAACTAATTGGGGTGGCCGTAAGCATGGTTAGAGCTTGGTGCGCAGAAGTGTTGCGCAATCGGAAGAAAGACTCCGTTGTGTTTGCTCTCCTCAGGATAACAGACTCGGTTCTGGCGGCTCGGCCCGACCTTCTGGACCGATATCCTCTAGCGCGGCAGCTTCAGCAACCTGGCCGAGAAGACTACATGGTTTCTACCCTACTGCCGTGGTTGTGGAGCTACCTCTGGTACTCTCCGGCGCCGTATTTCGACCAATTGCGCCAACCTGTGTTAGCACTGTATGCCGAACGCGACACCGAGGTTCCCGCCGCCATTCATGCCCCGGCATTGGCAACGTACAAGATGCGGGGTTCGCGGGTTGTAATCGAGACTATTCCCAATGTAAACCATTGGTTTCAGCCCTGCGACGTGTGCGACGCCGACGAGCGACTGAGAACTGAACTGTCGATTAGCACCAATGTAGTAGCGCGAATCTCGCGCTGGATTCTGCAGGGCAGATAGTTAGTTCGCCATGGTGGCACGGTAGAACATTGTGCCTTTGTTACCATTAGGGCGTACCACAACCAGGTCGGAGTCGCTGCGAACGCGCATGATGGACGTTAATGTTCCGGGTTCTTCTAACTCGCGAACGCTGCTAGCTAAAAGCGCTACGGGCCGCAGGTCTGCGTCGAAGGCCAATACAGTGGAGTCGTTTTCGCGATAAAACTCTTCAACCGTGGTTAAGCTTAACGCATCTACCACCACGGGAGTAACAGACACGCCAAGTTGGCGGGCTGCAGCATACGATAGGTCCAAAACCCTACGGCGAATAAAAGGACCGCGGTCTGTAACCTCTACGAGAATCGATTTACCGGTATTGGGGTTTTCTACGCGTAGCAATGTTCCAAAGGGCAGCGAACGGTGAGCTGCCGTAAAGGCATTCATATCATAACGGGCGCCACTGGCCGTGCGCCTTCCATGAAACTGGCCGCCGTACCATGAGGCGAGCCCATCGGCTACATCGTCCATTTCTATTTCTACGGGTTCCGGGTCATACATAGATGCCACGGGCGTAGGTTCTGATGCAAGAACGTTCGGAGTTGCAGGACCGTCGTGGGCCTGAAGAAGGAACGTTACAGACATTACTGCAAGGAATACGGCAACAAAAACTGCCGTGCGCACAAGTCGTTTTGTCGAGAGTTGAATTTGCATTAGGGTTGTCCTCCGTCGAAGTTCCGAGAAGCTTCACTCGTACCGATAGTTACCCTATACTGCGGCCGAGAATGAGGGGCCAAGGGCCCCCTCTCTTTTGGGAGAGACAAGCAAGTTAGGAGTTTTCCACAGCAACCCAATGAATTCTGGGTGAATTTTTGTTCATTTTATGCTCGCTAATGCCGGGATATCGCTGCCTATTGGCTTTTGGTAGGCAGGAAACGCAAATACTTGATTACGGGATTACCTGAGTACGGGATTACCTGATTACTGGATTACGGGATTACTTGAGACTATGTCCAAAAGTTAGTTGAAAAACAAAGAGGCCCCGAATCGGTTGTAGAT
>DAITNB010000022.1:0-38150 GCA_036834845.1 bacterium
CAAGCATGATTGATCTCCGTGGTAATCGTCTTCGATACGAAAATCAGGGATGCCATGCTGAGACCAAGGAACAATTCAACGCGTTTTGTTACAGGGGGTATAGAGAGCGTACGGTTGTCTTAGATCGTTTGTGGGCGTTGAAATACAAGCACTTAGCACGATTCCAAGCCCTTTATACATGCGTAAATGTGCCATATTGTTACACGGATTAATGACTAAAGTGCTCAAAACACCCCCAAAACACCTCCAAATTCATCAACATCACGTGAACATTCCTACCTTCGTGCATGATAGCGCTACTCCTTGAGTACGATGGTACAGACTATGCCGGTTGGCAAAATCAACCTAATGCACGTACGGTGCAAGCCGAGGTAGAACGTGCTGTTGGCGCTGCATTCGGCACCAAGGCCGATTGTATTGCCTCGGGTAGAACAGACACCGGTGTTCATGCACGTGGTCAGGTTGTGCATGTTCAGTTTGCGGGAGCGCATAATAACATCCCACTCCACAAAATTCCCCTGGCCGTTCAAACTCAGCTTCCGAGGGATATACGTGTGCGGGCCGCCTCTTTTGTGGAGGACAACTTTCATGCCCGGTACTCTGCCGTGAGCAGAGAATACGTGTATCGTATCTCGCGCGAACAGTCGGTGTTTACGCAGCGCTTCGCATGGACTCCGCGGGTGCCGTTTCGGGACGAAGTTCTCGCCGAGGCACTGAGCGTTTTTCGGGGCGTTCATAATTTCACAGCAGTGTCCAAACACAACCCAGACACCGCTTCATACGAGTGTGTGGTTGAGCACTGTGGCCTGGCGGATGTGGGGCAAGAACTGCATGTTGCCATCCGTGCAAATCGGTTTGTGTACGGGATGTGCCGCGGCATCATTGGTGCGGCAATGAGTGTAGCTCGTGGCGCACATACAATCGACGAACTTCGCATGTTACTAGCAAACGCATCCCGAGCCGGGCAGCCCCCTCTTGCCCCTCCACACGGACTGGCACTGCATTGTGTGAGGTACGCAAATGGTATTTTTGAGGGCCTATGAAATACTACAAACCCCTTCTGCTGGTGGCCTCGCTCCTTCTCGTTAACTGCGGCGCCATTAACGTGTTTCCCGTAAGTGAAGACGCTCGCTTAGGCGCGAAATTCGATACGGAGATAAAAGCCGACCCACGGCAGTATCCGCCGTATTCGAATGCCGCTGCGCAACAGTACGTGCAACGTATGGTAGATAAAATTGTGCAAGCGCCGGATGTGCGTTACAGAGGTACATTCCCCTATCGTGTGCAGCTCATTAAGGACGATGCCACAATAAATGCCTTCTGTACGCCTGGTGGGTACATTTATGTGTACACAGGGTTGCTAAAGGCCATAGATAATGAGGCCACGCTTGCCGGCGTACTGGGTCATGAAATTGCCCACGCCGAACGCAGACACAGCACCAATAGGATGACAACACAACTTGGTGTACAAACAATGATGGACATGGCGTTAGGGAGGAATCCGAACAACGATGTGAAACTCGCTGCGAATGCGTTTACCGGATTGGGTCTTTTGCAAAACAGCAGATCAGACGAAGATGAAGCGGACGAATACTCGTTCCGTTATCTGCGCTCCACGCAATGGTATGCCGGAGGAATAGTCGGTTTCTTCGAAAAGGTTAAGGGGCGTGGTGGTTCGTCCATAGAACGCCTGCTAAGCACACACCCATTGCCGCAAGACAGAATTGATGCTACAAATAACCGACTAAAGAAGGCGAATATCCCGCCCCCTACCGAGGCTCAGCTTGGTGCCCGACCATATGCGGAGTTTAAACGCACACTACAGTAAGTGTGTGTTACGTTAGCCAGAATGGCGTTTCTTCTAGCACGGTAGCGCAGGCACGCCACGCCTTCCGAAATGCGTCTGCTGCATTCGTTCCGAGCACGCGAAAGGCGCTGTCGGATATGCGCTCTGTTTCAGCCGCTGTGCATGCTTTTTCGCATTGCTCGCGGCGATAGGTTTGAATTTCAATCGTACACGCTGAAACGGGATATATTTGCCGTTGGCGCGAAATAGCTTCTTCGGCAGCGTTTGTTAAGAGTTGTTGTGTTTCTTTTGGCGTACAACAGATTGCCGCAGTTGGTCCAAGCGTTGTTTTTGTGGTAACAAAGGGTATGTCTGTATTAAACTCGCGCACCTCTGGCTCTAAGCAACTGTTGCCAGACACCAAAACGAGCGGTACTCCGAAACTTCCCAATATGGCCGCGTTCATCTCTACCTCTCCAACTGGTTTACCGTTGAGAATCCAATTGCGAACTAACGAGCCCACGTATGTATGGGCAAGTAATCCTCCTGGGGTGCCGGCCTTCGAGTGGTATCCAACGAGTATGGCTGCGTTGAATGTAGCGTTTATTCCCTCCAGCTGACACAGCGGCTTGTTACTTACTCTGGCTCCGCCAACTACCAATCTGGCAGACGGGTGGAGTTCTCCGAGAAGCACGTTACGCATTGTGGCATGACCGTCGCCTACAAGAAACTCCGCGCCGGGATCTACACGGCGAACCCCGTCGATAACAGCGTTAATATCTGCCGTAAGCATCCGCTGGGCTTCTGCATACCCTCTGCCATCCGGCATCAACTGATCGTTGTGTACAACGCCCGTAGCACCCTCTAAATCTGCGGCAATAAAGATCTTCATGTTGTAACTGGAGTTGATAGGATTGGCAAGATGTTTCTGTTTAGAACAAGTTCCTCGAGAGGTTGCACACGCACAACCTCGCCACTTACTTGGTGGCACACCACCGTATAGGGTTTTTTGAGAAGTGTAGAAGGGGCTGGCAGTTCGCATGAGATGTGATTCTCTGTCCAGCCAGACCATGTGCCAAGTTGAGCGTTGTAACCCTCTGGGATAAACATGCGCTGCGTACCAACCATCCTCTCGTGGAACTCGCGTGTCCGCTGCTCCGACAATGCGCGAAGAACACGCGTTCGATGTCGTCGCTCAACTATCGGCACTGCGCCTTCATACGCGCTTGCTGGTGTTCCGGGACGCTCTGAATACGTGAACACATGGAGATACGAAAACGGTAAGGATTGCAGAAAGTCCAACGTCTCGTGGAAACGACTCTCCGTTTCTCCCGGAAATCCCGTTATCACATCAATTCCTATGGCGGCATCCGGCATCAACTGGTGCACTAAGTGTATAGTGCTCGCATACATGCCCGTGTTGTACCTCCGTCTCATTCCACGGAGGATGTGGTCCGAGCCGCTCTGAAGCGGCACATGAAGGTGAGGCACAATGTGAGGCGACTGCGCAATGTGTTCAATCACAGCGCCAGTAAGTGTATTTGGCTCGATGGATGAAATCCGCACGCGGAACGGCCGTGATGCGGAGTCAATCAATCGCAGAACGTCGATGAAACGTTCATCATTGCTTCCGCGATATTCACCAAGATTAATCCCCGAGAGAACAACTTCGGGGTAGCCCTCTTTAGCAATTGCCAACAGTTCTGCTTCTATATCCGCGAGTGCCATAGCACGGGCAGTACCTCGTGCCATCGGTATGGTGCAGAATGAGCAGGTGTAGTTGCATCCATCCTGAATCTTGAAGAACACTCGCGTCTGCGAGGTAGTCTGGTAGGTGCGTGTTGGCCGAAACTCTGTTGTTTTGTCGATTTCGTCTACCAGAACAACAGGCCCCCCGAAGGAGGTAATGTTGGCAACAAGTGTAGGAATCTCGTGTTTCTTCTCTGTTCCTACAACGGCGTCTACACCTTCGATACTCGCTACGCGCTCTGGGTGGAGTTGCGCATGGCAACCCGTAACAATCACCCGCGCATCAGGGGAAGCCCTACGCCCCCTTCGAATGATCTTCTCACACTCCGCGTCGGCAGACTCTGTTACCGAACATGTATTCACCACTATCACGTCTGCCGGATCGGTTAACGAAACAAGGGTGTGACCATTCTGAACAAGACCATGTCCGATGGATGATGTTTCGCTGAGATTAAGCTTACAACCTAACGTGTGAAGTGCAACGCGCATGATTGCAAAAGTACGTTGTTCGATTACACCGTGCTTCGTAAACTGTGGGTATGAAACCAGGAATTGAAGCCGGAGTTGGTGTTGTAGAGCTGGAGGTAACACCGGATATGACGGCCGTTCTCGACGGACGGGCCATTCACGCAGTGTATTCCACCTTCTGGCTTTCCTATCATTTCGAGGTTGCCGCCCGTAGGGCTATAGAACCATTTTTCGAGGAAGCTGATAATGCCGTAGGTGTGTCCGTTAGCGTTAACCACGTTGCAATGGCCGCAGTAGGCGCCAAGGTGCGCATCGTAGCCACAGTAAGGGAAGTACGTGGAAGATACATCGGCTGTTCTCTTACAGCGCACGTACTGCCATCGAATACGCTGATAGCAAGGGGCGAGCAGGGACAGGTGCTGCTCGCGTCTAACACGCTACAGGATAAGGTTGCCAACGCGGTAACCCAATAGGGTTGGGCCCGCTTAAAGCTTTGTAAGTACGAGCGTAGTTTTTGTGTTCGACGCTACACGTTGAAGCATTGGATTCGAAGACGCGGCGCGGTTAGCGTATGCCTGAACGCGTGCTGGATTGATTCCCCTGCGGATGAGAAAGTCCCGAATTGAACGCACCTTGCGTTGTGATGATTCGATCTCTTCGTGGGAAGAAGCGTCGCGTCCGGAAGCTGCCACAATGTCGAGTCCAACGTCGCTTCGTTGAACAAGAACCGTAGCAATAGAGTCCAATGTTGGTAGGTCGTCCGATGACAAATCGCCTGATTCGGCGTCGAACTTCAGATCAATATTCATAACCAGCACTTCTTCCGTAGAGAACGGCGACATTTCCACGCGATGCCGTGGGAGAAGTACCTTCATTTCATTTGTGCGTAATGCACCAGAAGAGCTGCCAGCCGCAGTAAGTACGCCTCCAAGAGCGCCGTCTCCGTCGTTGCCGCCCTTGGTGTTTACGGTTATCATGTAGCTGTGGCGGAGCGACATGTAGATACCTAGGAAAATTCGATCAAATTCATAGACATCGGCAAGACGGAAGTTCCGTCCACCTGTTTCCGCGGACATCTGTGTAACTGGCGACTGTGTGAGCACTCCATAGAGTACTGTGTGTATAGTGGTGCCTGTTTCTTTCGCCTTCACCAACACGTCGTTGAGTGTGGCACTCGATGAATTGTCTTCGCCATCTGTGAAGAGAATGAGAATGCGCTTCGTAACGTTCTCAGCACCGGCAAGCTGCTTCATAGCCTTCATAGCTGCATCGTAAATAGCAGTGCCCTCGGAACGAAGGTTGAGACCGTTTACTTTAAACTGCGAAAGGTATTCAGCGCGGTCGTTCGTTAGGTCAACCTCTGTTGTAACTCGGCCCGTAAACTTTAGTACCGAAACGTAATCATTCGGATTAAATGCGGACAGCGCCTGTTGCACGGCCTTCTGCATGCGGATGGCCCGGGGAATGGTCATCGACGGGCTATGATCGAGGGCAAACGCGATAGCAAACGACTCGTCTTCGCTCTTGCGTTCTTCGCGTACAGAGATTTGATCTGCGCGAACAGTCATCGCAAGGTTCGCGGTTACAAAGTCCTTCCACAACTGACGTGCTTCTTCTTCAGACTGGAGGTATGGTGGTGCGTAGCCGCCGATTGTTCTTCCCATTGGGTCGGTAAGTACAAGCTCAATTTCTGTGCGCTCGCTTGCAACTTTGCGGTCGACAATCTGATACCGTCCCTGACCCGAGGTAACGAGGTCTCGAACACTGAGGTTCGTTCCCAACCCATCCGATGAACCGTGCGCAAATGATGGCAGTGCCTGTATGCAGACGAGCACCGCGCTTGCGAAGACTAGTGAGAGAGACGTTTTTGTGAACATGGATACCTCCCGGTTGTGTCCGTCGAGATGCGTACGCATTCTTACGCACTCTTTCGATGGCGGGACGAACTTACTACGTAGAGCTACTTAATGTCAAGCGATAATATCGTATTACTACGTAGATTTCTTAAAGCAATACATGGTACAATGAGCTAAGTGCCTTATTTACTTGAATATAAAGCCGGTCTGCTTTCTCCAAAAGAGAAGATCCAAAACATCTATGCTTACACCTATTTCTGCGGAATAGTCTGTAAAGCGTTGTTCTACATGCAGATAGGTTTTCTCAGTACTAACCGAAGGAATGTCCTCGAATACCCTACATGCCACAAGGTTGCGAAGCAGATGCCGGTCGAGAATCGCTAATCCGCGGAGGCCAATATTCCTCAGGGCATGGCTTGCCTCCTTGAAGCCAAATCCATGAACTCGTTCAACGAGGCGTTTGCGCAAGAAGAATGGATTGTTGAAGTGAGCGGCAATCTCGGCATCTACGGCAGACCAGTTTTCTCGAAGAAGGTGCAGTCTGCGGCTCTTTGTGGTATGAAACCGTATGTAGCACGCCGGGTTCCGCAGAACCGGTTCCACATTGCCCCCTACTTTGAGAAAATTGCGCCGTTGGAGTTCCGTAGTTACCTCATGGGCATGGAGGGCCGAGGATTGAGGCGTGCAAATGCAGAAGCATAACTCGTAGAACCATTGATCTCTCGGCACTGCCCGAAAGTCTGAAAGCCGGCTCTCTATTGCACCTCTTTCGGCATCGAGTAGGGATTGGAGATCTTCGGGTAAACTGGAGGGCATTACACGAGACCCGACCGTTTCCTAATAAACCACTCCAGCGAGAAGCAGAAAATGCCCAGCGCAATAAGCCAGGGCAGATGATACAACGCGTGCTCCTTCTCCGTTGTCTTGGCAACGGCGCGCATCCTCGGGTCAGCGCGAATGGCGTCAACCAGCCGGGAGGTTTGGGAGGCCTCAACCGCCAGTGCGCTTGTTCGCTGTGCGAGAGTTGTGAGCAAGGACACATTACGAGTAATTGCCCCCTCTTCCACACCAACTTCGCCCACGGAAAATCTGCCTGCATCTGTTCCAACAACGGTTCCACGAACACTTACCGTAGCAGAATAGGAGTAGTCTCCAGGTGCCTCTGCTCCTGTTTCAAGTGCGTAGCTGCCGCCACCAATCTCATTGAGAATAACCTCCTTGGTGCCTTTGGAACTCGTTATGCGAAGAATTATCTCCGCACCCTCAACGGCAGACAACGATTGATCTCGCACGGTAGCAACAAATCCAACCTTTTCACCGGACGCATAAAATTTCTGTGTACTTCGCACTCGCACACGTTGTTCGTCTTCCTTCACATGCAGCCATCGCATGGTGTTTGACAGAAATGCACCCAACACGTCTATCGGCTGCGCTCCACGCGCCGCAGCAGGAGCTGTTCCCAACAAACGCCAACGATAGAGTCCGTAGCCTAAGAATGCAACACTGCGTGCGCCGCTAAACTCTCTCTTCATCAACAATGGCTCGTCTAAGGGCGCATTCCCTACCCGAAGTGTGCTCAATACCGTGGCACCAGGTTGAATGGTTACGAACGTTTCTGTGCGGAACACAGGCGGCAGATTATTCCACAGGTCTTGATCCGATTCTGCTCCGGTAATCTTTAGCACGGGATCGTATGTTGCGCCGCGTTGCACATCGGGCGAAACAAGAAATTCGTTGGCACGAGAAGTTCGGACTTTGAAGGGTAACACCGACTCAAGGGACTTTAGTCTCGTATAGTCCACTCCCTGTGATGCAATAAACAAAATCGACGTTCCGCGTACCGCGGCGGCGGCCACTCTATCAATTACGTCTTGTGGCGAGCTTGAAGTGGGAAAACCAACAAGAACAACAGACTCGCAGTCGGCAAATGCATTGGCGTTGGGAGCATTGGTGTAAAAGGTTCCCTGTTGCTTCTGAACGTACAATTGGATCTCGGTATTAGGATCTGCGTCTAGAGACTGCTTTACAAACGAAACATCGGGGCTTGCTGTACCTGCAAGTACCAACACCTTTCGCTTGTTTTTCCGCACCGTTACAAACTCACCATTCGTGTTGTTTCTGTCTGTAAACTCTCCTCGAAGGGGGCGCACCGTGGCCGTAACCTTTCGTATTCCCTCAGATGATGGAGTCCAATCCACAGTTAACAGTTTACGCATGTCTGTTGGCTGCACCAGTACAGACTCGGATCGAAACAACGTGCCGTTCTCCTTTATATCTACAACAATCTCACCAGCAGGAAGATTGCTGCATCCCACCTCGACAGAAATGGGAACGGTCTCTCCTACTATGGCAACACCCGTAACAAGAACCGACGACACGCGCACATCTGGTGGTACCACCGTGTCTCCTATACCTATGCTATACACGCCAACTCCGGCGCGCTCTGCGCCATAAAGTGGTGCTTCGGTACCATTGTGGTTACCATCGGTAACAAGTACAATGGCTCCATAGTGTTGTTGCAGACTTCGATTCCTCATCGAGCGAATTGCGCCTGCAATGTCGGTGCGGAATCCGTTGAAGCGCAGACTGTCGGGCTCCCTATCTGTTGGTGTCTGAAGAGTTTCGTCGAACACCAGCAGATCGGCAGCATCTCCAAAAGTGCCGAGAAGTGCTTCAACGCTCTTGCGGGCTAACTCGCTACGATCTCCGGATTTATCGCGGATCTTCATCGATGCAGAAACATCCACGGCAATTGCAAGCCGAGGTTGGAGCTCCTCGCTCTTCACAATGCGCGCAAGGGGTTCGAACAGCATAAGCACAAGGCAGGCAATACCCGTGGCACGCAGTGCAACTAACATCCATTTGCGCCAGCCAAACACTTCTGGGGTTGTGCGTTTGTACAATAGCGTTGCAAACACTCCACACAACCCAACGATACCGAGAAACAACCACCAGTAGCCGGCGGCAAGGTCTATTCGAATGTGCTCCATGATTATCTGATTCTACTGTTCGTATTCGCGATACTCACGCTTATCTGGCTCCTGCCGGCAAGAGGATGATTACGCTTTGTGCCACGAGAACACTGGTGATGTAAAAGAAACACATCTCTTCAATGGGAAGAATCGCTCCAACACGAATTCCGGAAACTTGTGTCTCGTCAAAGAACCATATTCCACGTCGAATGGCCCAAACGTCTGCCATGGTGAGAATAGTACCAACGATTGCCGCAGGAATCAGCAGCGCATCAAGACGAGGCGCGAGTATGGGCCAGGCAAATATCCATTGTGCAATAAGTATTGGTGCAAACCAGTACGCAAGATGCACGGCGTAGGTAGACGTTCTTCGCGATCGCAGCCACTTCTTTGCAACAAACCATAGGAGAATCCATGCCGCCCCGAGAATCCCTAATAGAGCTGTAGAAACGGGTGAAAAATCAGCGTCGGTGTTTGGGTAGGGACCGAAGAATGCTAACCAGGCACAAACAAGGAGTCCTACGTGAAACGTCTGCACAACAAAGAAGAATACCTCTTCCACGGGAAGATGTTGAATCCGAAACCACACCTGTCCATCTGGAAAATCCCACACTTTGCGGGCAACAGCCCAGTTATCCCACGGAAACGTAAACACCACCACAACACAGGATACGGCAGAAACTACCAGCAGACCAATGATGGGTGCTTGAACACCAATAAAACATGCACCGCATGCAGCGAGCAGAGGCAGGGTCCAAACAGCATGAAAGGCGCGATACGAGATCATGATGGGCGTAAAACTGCGCCAGTCAGTTGGTCGGGCTCGTTTGCTATTGGTAACTCTACATAGAAGGTTGCACCAGATCCGGCGATGCTTTCGCACCACACTCGGCCGTTGAGGAGCTCAACTTCCCGCTTTACAATTAGCAGTCCTAAACCTGTGCTATCCTCACCCAATGTTGGTTGCGGGCTTGCCTTGCCATAGGCAGTAAATAAGCGATCTAAATCGCTGGCTGTTAATCCGGGCCCCTGATCTCGTACGGAGAGCAGTATACTCGTTGGATCTCCTTCAACCGGGATCCGACGTACACTTACGTTTATGGTGGAGCCGACGGGAGAAAATTTTACTGCGTTCGATACAAGATTGTCGAGAATAGAAATTGCGGAGGCTTCGTTACCGGATATTAGCAGTGATTCGTCCGTAAACTCAGTAGTAACTGTGATGAATTTCTCGCTCGAGCGATGTCTCCACAAACCAAGAACATGCTGCCATAATGTGCGCACATCAATTACTCGTGCCGTGGCTGCCCCTTCGGGATCCATTCCAATTCGAAGGACCTGCGTAATAAGGTCGAACATGTGCGTTGACACATCGAACACCTCTTTTGCGAGTTCCTGTCTTTCTGCCAACGCTATTGTTCCGTCGGTGGCCAGGATCCGTGCTATAGATCGAATTGTGGTGAGTGGACTCTTCAGCTCGTGTGCCATGAAGGCACTATACTCGGCATTCTTCTTCTCCAGTCTTCGAGCTTCATCGAGTGCCTGTGCTAACTCCTCGTTGCGCATGCGCTCGAGTTCGGCCTCTGCACGCGCACGTTCAAAGTCGTAATGGGCACGCAACTTCACTAGTCGGAATTCCGCACGGTGTTTCGTTACGCTCATTCGTTGCTGAAAGAGAGCGGTAATTGTTTCGAGTGCGGCTTTGTGATCTTGAAGATTCTTTAAACATTCGATCTTTACGCCTAGTATCTCATCCACTACCTCGTCGTAACCGAAAGCGGCAAGCTCTTCTTCAGCACGTTGAATAACTGCGTATGACTCCGCAAAGCGGCCCTCGGCTAGAAAGAGGCGCGCAGCTGAAATGTCGAAGTATGTAACACCGGGTGCTCGATTCAGAACGTACTCATGCTTAGAGCATGTGTCGTATTCGGCACGTGCCTGACGTATGTCTCCAACATCAATAAGTGTTAGAATGAGTCCGTGGTAGTTCGTGAAATAATCCGATGGTTCGAAGTGTTGTTTCCGCAGTTCGATCGCTTGCCTGTACAGCACTAAGGCATCTGCGTGTCGCTGTGCTACACGATATTGATTTGCAAGGTTCACATAAGACTTTGCCAATCCAACGGTGTCATTGAGCTCGCGGTAGAGGGTGATTGCACGTTCGGAACAGCGTATCGCGGCTTCAACATCGTAGATAACGCTGCTGTAGAGACCAGCCATATTGGTGTTGACTTTTGCCTCTGTTAACGGATCGCCAATTTTGTAGGCAAGAGCAGCCGCTTTCTCGTAGGTGTCAATGGCTCGGACTTCATCATTCGTGCGCAGAAACACGTTTCCGCGATTCACTAATACCTTCGCAAGATCCACCTCGGTGCCGAATTCACTAATGAGTTGTTCCGCGATCGCATAGTGAGCAAGAGCACTGTCAAAGTCATTATTAACGAAACGGAAGATACCCTTTTCATTTTGCGCTAGGCCTTCATATCTGCGAAGTCCATGAAGTCTGGCGGTATCGAGTGCCTTCGCAGCTATATCCTCTCCCTGCACCAAATGGCCCATGTATAGTCGAGCCCGGGCTACAAGGAGAAGTGCGCGTACTACGTCGAGAGCCGTGCTTTCGGAAGAGTCTATGATACCTACGAGAAGCTCAATGGCTCGGGGCGGATCTTGACGAACAAGAAGGTCGGCCCTCTGCAAGATGTCTTCGTTCGGTATGGAAAGTGGCGCTGGCATCTCACAAAATAGGCGATTCTTAACTATCGAGACGCATGGACAAACTAACCCGGTGCTGTAGCGCCGAGGCGCCTAGGGAACTCATCGCGTAATCAAACTTCAAGGCAGGAAGAACAATCCCTAAGCCGGCGCTTAGTCCGGTGAGCTGCGTGGCGACTGGTACTTGCGATGTATTACGCAGGGTATTGTCGTATCCCACGCGAAGTTGTAGTACCTTGCCAAGGTACAGTTCGCCGCCAACGGAGAAGTTCAAAAACCGATCGAAGAATGTCGGAACCTCGTCGGTGAGATGATTTAGCGAGAAGTTTACGAGAAGGGGCAGGCCACGCAGCCGGTGGTTAACACCAATGCGCATATCCAGCGGCAAACGGTCCATAACCCCATCGAACGTGCTTAACTGGGTGCCGAGATTGAGAATAGACATGCCAACATTCGTTCGCTGCTTGGGAAAACGGAATAGCAACCCAGCATCCAGCGCGAGTGCCGTTGATGCCATGTCATCAAGTCCACTGTAGAGCACTTTTACGGTTGCACCGTACGAGATTAGAGTATCTAATTCACGAGCGAACGATACCCCAAGAGATACGTCCTGAGCACCAAAGGTGCCACTTGTTGTTCCTGCATTGTCGGCCCGTTGAAATGTGCCGTACGACGTGTAGGATACGGTTGCAGCTATAGTGCCGAATTCGAGTTCATGAGCATACGTGGCAAACCCGGCGTTAATATCGAGTACGTTTTTTACGAACGTTCCAGCAACGGACTGTTCTTCTAGTGTTGGCAATACTGCCGGGTTAAGCAACACATTGGAAGGGTCGTTGGAAAGTGCCACTGTTGCACCTCCCAAACCCGCCATGCGGGCACTTACCATACCATTGAGCGATGGGAACAGGGTTGCCTGCTGCGCAAAGGAGCAGCAAACGGTTCCAAGCAAGGAACTAATCACAACAACAGTTCTGGGTAGAATCATAGTTAACGTTCGTTATTCCACAAACCCATGGCTTTTAGAAATGGCTGCGGCGGTTTAACGGGCTTAAAACCGTCTTCCGACACAAAGGTGTGACGTGTCCAACCGGCTGCAAGTGTTTCGCCTGAGCGTAAAATGCGATACTCGATACGTAATACCGGTGATAACTCGGGGGTATACGTACACTCAACGGTAACTGCATCGTCGTAAAGAAGGGGTCGTAAATACGAACAATGCGCCTCCAGAACCGGAAGCAGGTACCCCATTTTCTCTAAATGTGCATACGGAATGCCGGTGGCGCGGAGCATCTCTGTTCGGGCTATTTCGAAGAGTCTCATGTAGTTACCGTAGTACATCACACCCATTTTGTCGGTGTCGCCGTAGCGCACCCTATAGGGAACTTCATGAACTACCGGATCGCTCATTTTTTTGTCTCGCCATGAACGGAAAGCATCAGATCGAGAAGTCGCTCTAATTCCTCGAGGGAATAAAACGAGATGTCGATGCTCCCAGACTCGTCTGGTTTCACTGAAACGCGAACCTGCGTGGCAAAAATGTGACGTAAGGAGTTTTCGATGTCTTTTAATGAATTGGCCTCACTGCCAGAGGACGGCTGGGATGACTTCGTCTTTCGTGATACGGGTACCTCTGTTACATCCTCTATGGCGCCACCCTTGCCAATAATCTTGTGCCCAAGTTCTATGTCTTTTACAAGGGCTTCGGTTTTACGAACTGGTAGGTCTCGCTTGATGATCTCCCGGAGCACGGTAAGCTGCGCGTGTTCGGAGGTAAGAGCAAGCAGAGCTCGGGCATGTCCCATGCTGATGCGTTTGGTGCGAACACTGGTTTGAATGTCGAGGGGCAGTCGCAGCAAACGAAGGAAGTTAGCAACTGTGGATCGGTCCTTTCCAACCTTCACTGCCACTTCTTCCTGCGTGAGAGAGCACTCGTCTATCAATCGTTGATATCCAAGGGCAACTTCGAGTGGGTTGAGATCTTCGCGCTGAACGTTCTCAACTATGGCAATCTCCAACATCTGGCCGTCTGACCCAACGTCCATTACGTAGGCGGGAATCACCGTGCGTCCGGCCATCTTCGATGCACGCAGCCTTCGTTCGCCCGCGATCAGTTCATACCCATCAAAATGTTTACGCACAGTAATTGGAGTGATCACGCCATGCACGGCAATCGAACGTGCCAGTTCCTCCAATGCCCCTTGATCAAAGTGATGACGGGGCTGCACCGGATTCATCGAAATGCGATCTATTTCGATCTGCGCAACTCCCGTTGCGTCGTCCGAAACGTCGGCAATACTTTGCTGCGCTGTGGTGTCTTGGCGGATGAGCTCCTTAGGGATTAGGGCGCCAATACCCTTGCCAAGTCCAAGTCCTTGCTTCACGTGTGATTCCTTGCCTATTCAGCTACGGCACCGGGAATCACTCCGTTTTTCGTGAGGATTTCGGTTGCCAATTCAAGATAGTTTTGCGCACCAATACTAGATGCATCGTAGAGTAAGGCCGGCTTGCCATGACTCGGCGCCTCGCTCAACCGCACGTTTCGAGATATGATGGTTCTGCACGCTTTGTCTTCGAAATGCCTACGAACCTCCTCAACTACCTGGTTTGATAGCCGAAGGCGCGAATCGTACATAGTTAGAAGAACGCCCTCGATTTCTAATCGAGGATTGGTTGTGCGACGAACGATAGAGATGGTGTTAAGGAGTTGCCCCAAACCTTCGAGTGCGTAAAACTCGCACTGCACGGGCACTAGCACCGAATCCGCGGCGGTAAGTGAGTTTAAGGTGAGAAGTCCAAGCGAAGGTGGACAATCGATAACGATAAAGTCATAGTTGTCTCGCACCTTTTCGAGAACGCGCTTCAGTAGCATCTCGCGCTGTTTCACTTCTACCAGCTCAATCTCGGCACCAACAAGATTAATGTGAGATGGCACGAGATCGAGATACGGCATCTGTGTTGGCACAATTACTTGCGACAACGCCATATCGTTAACCAGCACCTCGTAAATAGTTTTTTCGAGTTGTGCAGTTTCTACACCATATCCATGCGACGCGTTTGCCTGTGGATCGATGTCTACGAGTAATGTTTTTTGTTCGGCGGCAGCTAAGGAGGCAGCAAGGTTCACCGAAGTGGTGGTTTTCCCTACTCCGCCTTTTTGATTTGCTACCGCAATGATCTTACCCATGGTGCTGGAAGTTGTGCTGAAAGGAAGTGAAATCTATGATTGCCAGACTGCAAAGGTACGAACCGGGCCGCTTCTGCGTTATCGTCCGCCGGATATCGACAATCGCACGTCGATTCCTACCTGCGTGGTAGAAAATCCTGGATTGGCCGCCCCCTCGCTGAAATTTCCTTCATAGCGAAAGAATGCGGAGGCCGTTACTCTATTGCTTACCGTATAGCGGGCACGGGGTTCTATAATAATCTGGGTAGTACCATCTACGAGAGATCCTTCCGGCCCCTTGTAGTCTAACACATCGTATTGCGAGCGTAGGTTGCGACGTATCTGCGTGCTAAAGGTAAACTCCATATCATTCTGCAGGTCGAACCCAAGGAACTTTAGAGACACGCCTCTTCGCAGGTAGGAGGCCTGAATTTGGACTTCATGCGATGTTTCGCGAGAAATGGTGCTTCGGGCAGACGCATTAAGTCCGTGTGTAGTGGTAATAGAATACCGTCCCGTAGCGGTAAGCAGACCATTCAAACGGCGTTCATCGAATGAGAGATTAACGCCGATCAACGGAGTAAAACCGGCACGAATTTGCTGCACTTCGATTACACGGCCATTATCGTTAATCCGGGCGTTCTCGGTGTATGTGCCCTGATAGGCATGTTCGAGGAAAATTCTTTGAGCAATGCCACGGAAGGGGGCGATTTTTTCAATTCCATCCCACCGAAGGGTCCAGTTAAGGGCTGGAAGCACGCGTGCTGCGTTGGCACCGAAAACTTTTAGAGATGTGAAGCCCTCTAAGAAAGATTCCGCTAAGGCCTCGAGTAGTTGAGTGCTCCTCCCTGTAGTGTCGGGATTGGCATCGATAACAGCTTTGCGTTCATTGTAGAGACTGATCACGGACTCTACATTGTCGCCGAACAGTCCAAATGGTGCGTCGGGAAAGGATATAACGCTCTTCTCAAGGGTTTGACGTTTGTTTACGTTTGTGAAGGTAGGAACGCCGTTCGCGTCTGTTACTACGCGCTGGTTTCTGCTGTAGCCCACGTCCGAGCGCATTGATAGATCGAGTGTGGCCCCCGGCCAAAGCGGACGATTTGTTTGAAACTGGAAGTTGGTGCGTTGATTATAGTCGTCCTGCATTACTGCATTTGCTGGTCGAACACCAACAGTAGACTCGAAGCGTAGGAACGGGAATGCCGAAGCGCCAACCAACTTGAGATCGCCATGTGGGTTTGAAATCAGACCCAACTGGTATGCAGTGCTTGGACCCCAAATTGGGTCGTTCTCGCGGAAGGTAAGTGTGCGTGCCCAAAGGTTTGTGATTCCGGAGCCACCAAGAATACCGTTGTTAAGGGCCGTGTTTGTTTGATTCAGCGTAAAGGTGAAGTTCTCGAAGCCAAAAATTACATCTTGAAGGACACTTAGGAAGTCGGCATCACCCTTCTTTGCCGGGCCAAATATCTCCTGTCCAAACTGCCTCCATCGCCATACAGGACTGAGTCGGAAGTTGGCAACGTAGCGGCCCGTGCGCACAATGTCGCGTTGTTGTGGGTCTGGTTGTAAAGGATCGAAAAGTGAGTAATTCACGTTGTACGACCCAGTGGTTTCGAGTAGTCTGTTTAATGATAGAATATCAGGCAGGCGAGGGCGGAAGGACAGGGTTACGCTCTGCGTAAAGTTGTTTGTCTGACCAAGGTTTACCGCCAAACCATTATTGAAGAAGATTTGTGATGCAAGTTCCCCGCCGGTACGCTGCCGGCCATTCTCGTCGAGTTCGTATGGCACCAGTGTAGACCCACTGGTTACCTTGTAGTCGATAACCGGACTGAGAAATCCATTTTCTACAAGACGCCAATTGAACCCTGCCGTTTGCTCTGCTAAAAACTCGCGGACTATTGGACTTGGCTGTGTGAGGAATCGCGATTGTTCGGTAACGCGCGCCCTCGTCATGGCAAGGTTGGCAGTGATTGTTTGCGGAAGAAAATTGATTTTCCAGTCTTTGTACGCCTTTAGCCCCCAAACATTCGTGAGGAATTTCGCCGGAGAGGCGTCGTACTTTGATGGGATAGTAACCGCGTAGTCTACTCTGAATCTCCACCGCCAGTCGAATCGTTGTTGAACAACTTGCGAGCGTTCAAACTCTTGAGCGTAGGCAAAGTTGAACGTGAGTTTGTTAAACACATCATCTATGTACCATGCCTTGGTTGGTATCCCCAATCTCAATCCCGTTAATGCCCATTGATCTTGCACTCGAACGCGTTGCGATCGAGATCGAACATTGTTCGCAGCAGTTTGTGCTTCGGCTTCTGATGCTCCCGATGCAAGCGCTTCTCGCTCAGCAGCAGCGGCTGCAGCATCGAGTTCTACATCGTTTTGTGCTTGATACTTTGGTGTTTCCGCAAGTTCTGTGTGGGTGTAGGTGATGGGTATCCGTGCCTCCCTCATGGATGTGGGTAGCAACTTCTCCAGACCGAGCTGCAAGGTTGCATTCCACGATGTGCTTTGCATACGATTACCGAACCTGTCTTCTAATCGGTGGTAGTTTGGTGTTGTATGGTTAATTGAAGCTGTAATGTCTCCAAGATCTGCAAGCTTCACATTCGAGCTGGCAATTGCGGCCCAGTCATTATCATTCGTTGGGTCTACAACACGAAGTTCATCAACCCACATCTTGGTGGATAGCTCGTTGGGGAAGCGTTCGGCTGGGTTTGCAATACCGAATCCAAAGAACGTTACCCGCGTCATGATGGGATTACCCTTGATGGCAAAGATGCCCTGTGGATCTCCGGGTACAGGAAACTCTTGCCTATCGTTTGTTCGCACTTGATCGCGGAGTTCTTTTATGGCCGTTAAATCGGCAATGTTTATCCGCAGGTCTTGCCAGTCTCGTAAGAGTGGCCGGCGGTACTCGTAATAGTTCGCAGAGTCTACGCCAAATCGCACAAATGCATAGGCAGGTGGAATGGAGCCGGGCGACACCGATGCGGGCATGGTGTTGTCTCCATGAATAAAAAACGCGATTTGCTTATAAAAGAACAAATCCCATGGACGGAATATGCGAGCGGCAAAACGTTCTTCACCGTAGCGTAGGTTTCGGACATTTACCACAAGTGACTGCTCGTTCAGATACACCTGCTGGTAAGGGTCTGGGTTACCAAGCTGCAAGGGAGGTTGAACCCCAGGGGGCATGGTATAAAAGTCCGGAGCATTATTATTTTCTTCACGGTTTACGTAAGCAACTTCAAGAACGGAATCATTCTCCACCACGTTTGGCTGAAAGTTGTGATTCCGAATCCAGTACGAACCAACAACTCCCCAATCGGCAATGCTAACGCGCACTGTTCCGCCCTGGCAGTGCACACGAACGTACTGGATGTTTGTGAAAAGCGGGTTACCAACAATTGTATCAGGTCGCCGTACGGGAATCCGGAATTGATACCATCCGCTGGCAGGATTGCCACCCACGATTTGTGGATTGTTCGACGGGTTTGGGTTAAGAATAACCTCGTATCGGAAGTAGCTGTTATCTAGCGATATGGTTTGTCCGTTGTTTCGGTTTAGGATTTCAGTATCAGGGAACTGTCCGTTTTCCGATTGCGTGGCATTTCCTTCAAAATTGTTGTACTGGAGGAACTGACTCTCAGACTGATTCTGACGGTCGGCAGTGAAGTCGAAGAAGTAGTCGTCGCGTGCTGGGTCGGTTTCGAGATTTAGCGGAAATGGGTACGACTGCTGTTCCGCATCATTCGCAAGAGTATCTATACCGCGGTCTTCACCTACGTCGATCAAGTTGTTTGCCGGAGGACGATCTTCAGTATTGAGTCTCTGGTTAGGGATGATGTCTTCGCTTATTTGGCCTAAGTCGATAAACATGCGCGAGCCAGGTTCGTAGGACTCGATGCGCATCATGATTTCGATATAGTCTATGTTTTCGTTATCGAAGTTTGTGTTGAATGGAGACAGAAGTCTCGTCATGCCACCCCATATTTTTTGTCTGTTTTCCGACTGAAACCGCTGAACACCGGCGCGTACATCAAGCGAATCGGCATCATTCCATCGTGGGTTTCGGTCGTCGAGAAACTCAGGGTTGGGATTGTAAATCCCCCGCTGATCGGGGAGGAACACGATGCGAAGTGGGTTTATGTTGAATCTGCCCTGAACACGCGCACGGTTCGGGTACACATCAGCTTGAGGCACGTCTGGAACAAACTTCTGGTACCAAAACTGTTTTCCACGGAATTTTACCGCCGTGGTATCAGAGTCCCAGAGTGATTTGTCTTGTGACGCGGAAGAGTGAAACCAAACAGTGGGAGTGAGACCAAATGAGAGCGTACGCCGAGCGCTCTCAAAGTCGTCTACGTATGCCACGGCTCGACCCGCGTCACTGGCCACGGTTGATATTCGTTTGTTCGGCGTAGGAGACGTCATGGCCCATTCCCCGCTAAACGTGAAGCTCGATTTCTGTTTTGTATCGAAGAAAGGCAAGGCATCTAGCGCTCGGGTAAGCCATGGCAACTCGGCATTGAACTTTGCGTCGAACCCTAACATGAAATTGGCATTTGGTTCCTGACCAGGCAGCACACGGTCTACAATAGCGGCCTGATCGTAGTTCATCATGGTCATGCCAATAGACCCATTCATTCTACGCGTATTAAAGAGCAGCATGTCTGCTCTCATACCCAGCAACGTTTTCGTTGTAAGATTAAAGATGTCGTTCTGCTCGTACTCAATACCCACATTCGCATTTGGCAGAAGCGCTCTGGCATTCAATAGCGTAAGTGTGCCACTGTAATAATCCACTGTGAAGTCTGTATTCTCACGAAGTTGGGCACCATCAAGTGTTACACGTACGCTCCCGGGAGCTAGTTGATATGCAAGTGGAATGCGATTACCAGCGGCAGTCCCGGCCGCTTCGCCTACGATGAGAAAGCGGTCCTTGGCAGTAACAAGTTTGGCAGCAACATCCGTTGTGTCGTACACCTCGTTGTACACATATTGTTCTGCTAATTGGGCGTTGCCTTTCGAGGCAAAATATTCGCGGATGCCCTCTCGGAATGGCTCTAAACTTGGGAAGGTAATCTCCCCACGAGATGAGTTAAAGATTGGAGGCCTGGCATCGAACACACCGTCTGGAGGTGCAGCACCTGTTCCGTTGTTTATCTGGTCGATCCGGAAAATCGTGGGGATTTTATCAGGTGCGCCTTCGAGTACGTCTGTTGAGTCGTTTGTAGAACGGTAGTACCACATACCAATCTTGGCATCCTGAGGATTAACATTTGCAACACCAATGTTGTAGATGTTTTTCATCAGCCTACGCCACAACGTCCGAAAGCCGGGTTGCATCTGTGGACGCGCTATGAGCTTGAGAATAAGTGTATCCTTCTCATTCGCTGTAGTGGTAAGCGTACCGTGATACAAGTCGTCTTGTGTAGCAGACGTGGCACCTTCGGTCCGGTATGAAACAGCATAGTACCTATCCGACCGAAGATTCAGGATTGTTATCGCGCCTAAGTTGAGATCTACCTCGTATCGTCGTGTGTCGAGGCGCGTAAAACGCCCCCTTTCAACCGATCCAGCCCGTATTTCTTGGTTTTTTAGTGCGTCCGGGTAGCGCTGCCCCGTGGCAAACTGTATGGGGTCGAGGTCCGCAATTGCCACCGCTTCATTGGCCTGAACCTCGCGCAAGTCCGTGGTAGACTCCCACACTTCAATTTCTTTAATCACAATTGGTGCTCCTTCTGGGGGCAGCACCGGCGTAACCGAGCGGAAATAGGCGCGCCAAATCGGGAAGTAGGCAGTATCGAGAAAGAAGTGATTACGGGCGTAATCGTAGGCACGCACAGTGAAGAATTGCCGACTCGAACCACCACGAGCGTTGATAAACCTGCGTTCGCCTCTACGTTGCGACGCGATTGTTTTTAAGAAGAGTGGACCAAACTGGAAATCCGCGCGAACACCAAAAAGCGTCTGCCCGCCCCCTATCAACGTGCTTTGCGTTTCGAGATTTACGTTTCCGAACTCTACCTTTTTAATGATATCATCGTCGTACCCTTCGTAGCCAATCTTAAAGCGATTGTTGAACTCGAACTGGTTAAGGGTGTTCCAATCAACGTTCATACGGAACTTGTCGCCTATTCGCCCCGATACGTTTACCTGGATGTTCTGATTGAAGATAGGTGCGGATTGTGTCTGACCCAGAACCGACGCTGTTCCAAGCCGCTGGGTGTCCCAGCGCCAACCGGCCTGAACATTCACCTCCCCGTTAACATTAATGGACACTTCGGGCTTACCGAAAATTCCAAACACCGCATTTTGCGGAAGCGGGATAGTAATGTTGGTAGCTTGGTCTAAGATCTTCGTGAGCTCTGCGCCAGTCATTGGCTTCTTTACCTCGTACTTCAGGATTGACGAGTCTCGAAGTTTTGTTGCAAGCTCTAACCGACGCGCTGCTAAATATTCATCCATGGTAACAGGAACAGAGGTTCCTACCTCTATCCCCTCGAATGTTTCCCGAAGGGTTACCGCACGGAGGAGCGAGTCTACACTACCACTTCTGGAGTAGCCGGAAGGAATTGGTAGTACCCTATCTCGTTTTTGGGACCGAGAAGTGCCGTAGCGGTTCACGCGCGTGGGCGGGAAAAACCAGGGCAGGTCCGAATTGGTTGGATCTCCAGAGGTGTATACGGAGTCCGTCCTGGTAGAATCTTGGTTCACCGGCATGAACATGGCAGACATCATGTACGACACGCCGTGAACAACCGCCGAATGCAGCGGGTCCACCTCGGAGGCACGCCGGTAGTTGGCGCGCACAGGTACATAGGCCGCAGCGACGCACAAACACGTCACGGCCATTCCTGCCACTATGTATGTTCTGCGGGAACCCTCGAACACGTGGGGATGCTCACCTGATGGATACGAAACAACAGACACCGCTTTTCAGCGGATTACTCAGCAAAACATGTACCGAACGGTGAGAATACTCCCTCTTCTTGTGTGTTTGTGATGCGCAAAGATACATCGTGGGTTACTTTTGCATCCCCGTACGATTTACCATCCCATCAATTGTGTGAGTGATGCCGAAACGTTTCGCCCTGTTCATTAGTGCCCTCCTATGCGCGGTTACCTGCGGCTATGCAGCCGATGCCTCCCGCTACGTATCTGTTGGCCCAGACCAAATACGTTCCTTCATGCCCAACCAAACCCGCACGATTATCGATTTAAGCGGTACGTGGCAGGTAATGCGAGACGGTGTTCCCCTTTCGGAAACATTCGTTCCCGGGGCCCTAGACGCATCGGCCCCCGTTATCATGCGGCGCACAGTTCGCGTAGAACAGGGCTCGCTTCAGCGCAACACATGGCATTTGCAGGTGCTTGGCGTTATCGACGAATTAGAGGTTCGGGTAAACGGTAGGTTTGTGATGCGGTACCCGGGTGGAGCGGTTCCCTTTACCATTAGAATTCCAGACCCCATTTTGTCGGCAGGCACAAATACCATTGAGTTTGTGGTATCGCCAACGAGCGAACTCACAGCCCGCGTTGAGGGCTTTGCACGTGCGTCGCGTAAACGTTCCATGGGTGTAATTCGCGAGGTGTTCCTCGTAGGCACACCACACGTTTGGACGAACGACGTACGCGTTCGCTCCTCGATTGAGGGGGCTACCGGAAAGATGAAAGTAAACGCCACCGTAATGGGCGGCGCCGTTGAACGAATCTTGGGTAATGGAGAACAAGGCGATGCCTTGGCCCAGGGTAAGGTAACCGTAATGGTGGAGGCAACGTTATCTCGCAGGGGTGCTGGTGTAATTGCCCGAGCAAGTATGCAGCAAGTTCCAATAGAACGCGCACGTCAGCAAACACTCACGTTCGACCTAGCAGTTGCGCAGCCCGCACGATGGAGCATCAACTCGCCGGAGCTTTACGATCTATCCATTAACGTCCAGCGTGATGGTGTAGTTCTCGACGTGTACACCATACCTGTGGGTTTTCGCTCGGCGAATGTTGTAACTACAGACAGAGGCAGGATGATTGCACTAAACGACACGGTGCTACCTATCCATGCCGTAGACTACATTGAAGATTATCCAAACCGAGGGATATCGATGTCTTGGAAGCAGATGGAACAGGATGTATCCATCATGAAAACCCTTGGCGTTAATGTTGTGCGTGTTCATCATGGAAGTCCGCACCCATACTTCCTTAGTCTGTGTGACCGCTACGGTATCATGATAATGGCGGAACTTCCGGTATCGGATATTCCGTCGGACATTATCACACAGCAAGAGATGTTGGCGCGCTATAAAAACTCGTCCGAGCGCACGATCGCCTATCTCGACGCGCATCCAAGTGTGTTGGCTATTGGCCTAAGCGACGGATTGGAAGAAGGTTCCGAGGCGGTTTCGCAATTCCATGCCGACCTCGTGAAAATCTTCCGCAGGGCTTCGTCTAAGCTTCTCTATAAGGTGGTTCCGTCCGGATTGATTTCGCGAACAAGTGAAGGCGGTTTCGACCTTATTGTAGTGTCTTTCCTTTCCTCGCGAGACAAGGTACAGTTCGACGAACGAGTTTATACGCTGGGGAAGACCTTTCGCTCTGCCGCCGTGGTTACTCTCTTTGGCTCTCGGCTTTCTCCTGATAATACGCGGGGCTTTTCGGACCCACTCTCCAACGAAGCACAGGCGCTTGTGGTGCGAGACCGTTTTAGGGCCACAATGGGTGCCGGGTTAGCCGGGATTATCGTTTGGTCCTTTGCCGATTATGCTTTGGAGCGACCTACGATGCTCGTAGACCACTACGACGCCTATGTGTGTACCTCCGGACTTCTCGATGTGTGGCGTCAGCCAAGAATTTCGTTTGCCATGCTAAAGTCGTTGATTAATGACGAAAAAGAACCCCTTCTCCAGGCGCGAGACGCCTCATTCGATACCCCACTTATATTCATTGCTACGGGTATACTTCTAGCACTCATTATTGCGTTCCTTATCAACCGCTCCCGCCGGTTCCGTGAATACCTCGTGCGGGCCGTGGCTCGGCCCTATAACTTTTACGCAGATATCCGCGACCAACGAATCCTGTCTACCATTCAAACTACGGTATTAGGGATTGTAATAGCAAGCTGCGTTGGATTGGTGTTAGCATCGCTGTTGTATTACGTTCGGGTAGACCCAGAGATTGAGTATCTGCTTCACATCGTGATTCCGTCGAACTCCCTCTACGAGATGGTTCGGTATGTATCGTGGCGTCCATCGGTATCCGTCTTCGCCTGGTCTGGAGCAGTAATGTTGGGGTTCCTTTTTGCAGCCGTTGTACTGCGGGCAGGAGCAATGTTCGTGAAGGCCAGAATTTATTTTCGCGATACGCTCACCATCGTTATCTGGTCTGCGCTGCCACTCGTTGTGTTACTCCCAATTGGGGTGGCTCTCTATCAGGCCCTCAGCACCCATGCCCTATCTATTTGGGTTCCGATGCTTGTGGTTGGACTTACGCTCTGGTCGGTAATGCGAACACTTCGCGCAACATCCGTTGTTTTCGACATTCCATCGGGCATCGTCTACTCCATCGGCTTAGGCGCGCTAGCACTTGGTTTGGTTGTTGGGTTAGTTACGTGGAATGCCTCGTACGATGCCTTCTCCTTCGTCCGCTTCTTTTATTCCGTTGTATCCGCGTAGATCCGCCATTGACACTAATCCTGCCATCGGATAATCGAGATCTGAACGAGCGCGAGCGGGTAATTCTTCGCGCAATAGTGCAGCTCTTTATACTCCATGCCACACCGGTGGGAAGTAGAATTGTTGCGCGTTACCTCGAAAGAACATTGCCGCTAAGTCCGGCTACAATACGCAACACGATGTCTGACCTAGAAGCCATGGGGTACATTACCCATCCTCATACATCTGCCGGCCGTATGCCAACCGACCTCGGCTATCGTTTCTATGTAGACTCGCTTGTGGATATCGGAGACATGCCAATTGCCGACGAAGCATCTGTTGCACGCGACCTAATGGCATTGCCACGCGAAAGTGTTACACGGGACGCATCCAGGATTTTGGGCTCCTTAAGCAAACACCTGGCCTTAGTGCAAATACCGCATATCCGCGAGGCATTGGTGCGGCGCGTAGAGCTGCTGTCTCTCTCCACGGAACGATTACTCGTGGTAATTGCCCTAGACAGCGATGTTGTGCGCACCCTAACCCTTGAAACGCACGACGCGATAGAAGCCGGCACCATAGACGCAGTAACGAGGCAGTTAAACGAGCGTGTATCCGGCAAGCCCCTTTCCGAAATTGCCGCCGCGGTGCAAGACCTTATCGTTTCTGAGCCGGGTCCGGCCCTTTTACGACTCTTTGTAGATCAGGTAGGGGGCTTGCTAACTCCGTCGGCATCCACGGTGCACATTGCAGGAGCACAAAACCTAATCCACCACCCAGAGTTCGAAGCGCCTGAAAGACTTCGCAGCGTTATCGAGTTAGTTGAAAACGAAGACGTAATTGTTCACGTGCTGGGAAGTACAGTTTCTGCCGATGGTGTTGCTGTACGCATAGGAAACGAAATCGAAGACGCCGTTATGCACGACTACAGTCTGATCGCCACAACCTACCGGGCAGGCAATGCAACCGGATCCCTCGGTATCATTGGCCCGAGAAGGATGGACTACGGCCGCATGATCTCGCTCGTGCAGCTCATGTCGAACATCCTTACTCGCACTCTTGGTGAGGGCACACCATAGTGAGTGGTTGTTCGTTATAGGGCTTTCTTCAACAGGACACACTTTTGAACACTCTAGATACCATGATTGACAACACAGACGTGACCGAACAGCCAAACAACGAAGAACAGGTAGAGCTCGACCCCATGGAACGCCTCCAGCACGAGGTGGAGCAGTGGAAAGAGCAAGCTGCGCGCCGGCTGGCCGAGATGGAGAACATGCGCAGGCGCACTGAGCAGGAGCGCCGAGACATGATGTTGCATGCATCCGAGCGCATTATCACAAAAATGCTGCCGGTGCTCGACGATTTACATGCAGCCGTAGAGGCAGCAAAGAATACTTCCGATGCTACGGCGCTGCGGACAGGTTTGGACATGATCTATGCAAAGGCCGTTCGAATATTTGAAGAGTCGGGCGTTAGTGTTATCGAAGCAGGCCCGGGCGAGCCCTTCAACGTAGAAATCCACGAAGCCCTAATGCATACTCCTTCGGAACACCCCGAGGGTCACGTTGTACAAAGCGTACAGCGCGGATATCAGCTACACGAGAAGGTACTGCGTCACGCAAAGGTGATAACATCCGCCGGTGCCGCTACAACAGACGCAGGAGACACGGCATGACCCAACGCGATTACTACGAAGTGTTAGGCGTTCAAAAGAACGCAACTGCAGACGAAATCAAGAGTGCTTATCGCCGCTTGGCAATGCAATACCACCCAGACCGCAACCCGGATAATCCGGAAGCGGAGTCTATGTTTAAAGAGGCCGCAGAAGCATACGAGGTGTTGAGTAATCCGGACAAACGGGCGCGGTACGATCAGTTTGGTCACGCGGGCATTCGTGGCGGACAAGATGTACACGACTATTCGAACATCAACGACATCTTCAGCGCGTTTGGCGACATCTTTGGTCAGTCCATCTTCGGAGACATGTTTGGACAACAGCAGCGTGGTGGTAGGAAACGGTCGCATAGAGAACCCGGCGCCGACCTCCGCGTGCGTATGCCCCTCTCGCTCGAAGAAATTGCAGCAGGCGTAGAAAAGACGATAAAACTTCGTCATTGGAAGGCCTGCGGAACATGTTCCGGCTCCGGAACCACTTCGAGTGAAGGTTTCACTACCTGCGGCACCTGCTCCGGTACCGGCGAGTTGCGTCAGGTATCGCGAAGCGTGTTCGGTCAGTTTATCAATATCGCCCCCTGCGCTACGTGCGCCGGCACCGGAGAAATCCTCAAGGACAAGTGCACATCGTGCGCCGGTGAAGGCAGAGTTGAAGGCGAAGCAACGGTTAAAGTCACGATTCCTGCCGGTGTGCGCACTGGGAACTATCTAACAGTTTCCGGTAAGGGGCATGCAGGACGTAGAGGTGGTTCCGCCGGAGACGCCATTGTAGTGATTGAGGAAGAAGAGCATAAGATTTTTGAACGCGACGAAGACGACGTGTACATGGACGTTGTGTCCGACTTCCCCACCGCTGCACTTGGAGGTGAAATTACCGTTCCTACCCTCTTTGGTGAAAGCGTTCTTACCATTGAACCGGGAACACAGCCCGGTGCGGTGCTTCGGATGAAAGGCAAAGGCATTCCGCATCTGAATTCACGTGGAAGTGGCGATCAGCTTATTCGTTTCTCCGTTCATGTTCCAACAAAACTGTCGGCGAAAGAAAAAGAGACACTAAAACAGCTTTCCGAAAGCGATCACTTTCGTCCGAAAGATGCACGCAAGGAAGGCGGAATCTTCGATAAGATAAAGGAAGCGTTCACCTAGCCCCCTAGCCGCGGTGCGCTTTCGGGGAGTTTTTATGAAGCGCATTCTTGGCTTTCTGCAACAACAGTTGGGCGTAACAAAGTCCGAGGCATTGCTCGTATCCGTAGTTGCAACCGTATTAGTTGTGGGCACAATTGGTTCGCGCATTCTGCCTACGCAAACCCTGCACGAGCATGCCAACATCGACGCGCTTGGCCGAATAATCGACTCAATAGAAAAGGCCGACGCTCAGAAGTCACGTGTTGATTCGGTTCCGGAAGAACCCGCTCAAGACACGTACACGTCGCGTGGTGCGGCTTCCCACGCAAGTAAGACAAATGCACCCAGGAGGGGTAGTGTAAATGTAAATCGGGCTTCAAAGACTCAACTTGAATCGATTCCGGGGATTGGACCCGCCATGGCCGAAAGAATCATCGAGGCCAGGGCGCGCAAGCAGTTCACGTGCGTGGAAGACCTGCTAGACGTGCGGGGTATTGGAGAGAAGAAACTCGAGAAAATGCGACCGTTCGTAACAGCACCGTAAATTGTGTCTATGTATTGTACCGTTTACCTCCACCCAGAGCGTACAGTAGTTGCGCGTTGGGACGAACACCCAAGAGGTTCTACCCTTGTGGCCTACCATGAACGCGGTGCAAACGATGTAATCTCCGACCTAACCGAGAACTGTGATAGCGTGTTCGTATCTGTTCATGGAGACTCATGCGTGCTACATACGTATCCCACCTCTGCAGATGAGGATGCGCAACAGCGGCATCAGTTTGAGTTAGACACCTGCCTGCCAACTGTGAATGCCGAGGCCGATCATATTCGCGAAATACCGCTTTCTGGTCCGGTTCACGGCGTTCGATGGCACTCCCTCGTTGTAATTCCGGAAGGGTACATTGCGGCATGCCGCAGGCGCACTACACCGCAGTGTATAATTATGTCCGACGTAGAAAGCGACATACACGCGCTTCAACATTCTGTTCGCAACACAACAGACGTTTGGTTAGCGGTTGGCAGACGTGGTAAACAGTGGTTTCGAATGATATTCTCTCCAAACGGCACACTGGTGGATTTGCGCACCCTATCCGGAGCGGGCGCACTCGATCCCGGTACTATCGTTACGGAGGCACTGCTTGCCGCCCGAGCTGCAACCGGATCGCTCATTAGCCGAGTAGTGCTTTTTGGAGATTACCTTACAAAGGCAACACTCAATGCCATTACGAGCTCGCTGGCAGACGTAGACGCGCGTGTAGAACGCCTTCAGCCCTACCGCAGTGTACGCTCTGCGTTGCCCCCTAACATCGAGCGAAGCATCCTTGCAAAGGCCCACATGTTGGGTCCACTTGTGGGCATGCGCCACCAGCCGTCACACATCGAATCGAAGTAATGCGCATCACCGGTGGTGTTTTCCGTGGTCGAACAATCCCCTCTCCTACGGGTGAAGGTACACGTCCAACCACCGACTCAATGCGTGAGCGGCTGTTTTCTGTGCTCACCCATCATTCCGCAATCGAAGGTGCTCGTGTGCTAGATCTTTTTGCAGGTACCGGGGCTCTGGGTTATGAGGCCCTGAGCAGAGGAGCAACGCACGTTGTTTTTGTAGACAGCAACAGTACGGTGTGCAAAACGCTGCGAGCTACCGCCATAACCTTTGGCGTTTCGGATGCCGTAACGATACTCCGAGCAGACAGCTTTTCTGCATTGACGGTGGCGTTACCGGAATCGCCCTTCAACCTTGTGTTTTCAGACGCCCCCTACGCCAACCTCGTTGCCAACAGATTACTTACCGCACTCGGCGCATCTGAACATCTCCAAGCATCGGCCGTTGTGTGTATTGAACACGGCACGCAGGAAATGCTTCTGCCGAGCGAACATTTTAACCCACTCTGGCACGCCGAACATGGCGCATCCGTTACCGATATTCTCCGAAGGCAGCCCGCTGAGCCGTAGATTTGTGTAATGCAGAAAAATGCCATGTACCCCGGATCGTTCGATCCCATCACCAACGGTCACGTAGACGTGATTGAGCGCGCAGCACAGATGTTTTCGTCTGTTACCGTTGTAATTGCCAAAAACAGCAAAAAAACACCATTGTTCGACGAGAACGAGCGTCTTGAAATGGCTGTTGAGGCACTTCGGCATCTCCACAGAGTGAGCGTTGTAGTGTATGGTGGTTTAGTGGTAGACTTTGCGCGAGAGAATGGCGTAGACGTAATCGTTCGTGGCCTGCGCGCCGTGAGTGACTTCGAGTATGAGTTTCAGATTGCGTTGATGAACCGAAAACTTCAGCCAGAAGTATCAACAATCTTCCTCATGCCCCACGAACGATACACGTACCTGAATTCGAGCATCATTCGCGAGCTCGGCCGATATGGTCAGGACATCTCCGATTTTGTCCCACCCGTTGTAGCCGAACGTATGAAGAGGAAGTTTGTATGAAGGTGCACATTGTTACGCTTGGCTGCAGCAAGAACACTGTAGACAGCGAAACCCTTGCCGGACATCTTGTAGCAAACAACATGGAGCTTGCTGGCTCTGTTGAGTCGGCAGACACCCTGGTGATTAACACCTGCGGTTTTATCGACGCGGCAAAAGAAGAAAGCGTAAACACCATTCTCGAAGCAGCCGAACTTAAGCGCAGCGGACAACTGCAACAGCTTGTAGTTGCTGGATGTCTCTCCGAACGTTACGGTGATGAACTGCGGGCCGAGATACCCGAGGTTGATCATTTCTTCGGCACCGAGGCCTACGAGAGCATCATCAAGGCCCTTTCTCCAAACCTCAAGTATTCGCTTCTTGGGGAGCGTATTCTCTCTACCCCACAACACTTCGCCTACATGAAGATCAGCGAAGGCTGCGATCACCCCTGTTCTTTCTGCGCTATTCCCTTGATGAGGGGTAAACACCGAAGTACTCCACCAGACGAATTGTTGCGAAGAGCAAAGTCTCTGGTTGCGCAAGGAGTACAAGAGATTGTACTCGTAGCGCAGGATTTAACGTACTACGGACACGATATAGACGGTAAACGCAGCTTGGCAAATCTTCTCTCGTTGCTCAGCGATGAGAGTGGAGCTCGGTGGATCCGCCTGATGTATGCTTATCCCGCAAAGTTTCCGAAGGATATTCTGCCCCTTATTCGCGAGCGCAAGAATATTGCCACGTACCTCGATATGCCGCTGCAGCACGCCTCAACCGAAGTGCTCAAGAACATGCGAAGGGGCATTACCAGGCGCACTATCGAAGAGTTACTCGACGAAATTCGGCAACAGGTTCCAGACATTACACTGCGCTCTACCTTCATCGTAGGGTATCCAAGCGAAACAGAGAATGATGTAGACGAACTCGCTGAGTTTCTCGACCGGCAGCAACTCGATAGAGTTGGGGTGTTTAAATATTCACAGGAAGACGACACCTACGCATACATTCTTGGCGATCCGATTCCCACCGAGGTTAAAGAAGCACGAGCTGAACGAATAATCGAAATTCAGCGAAACATCTCTCTGGCAAAGAACTTGTCAAAAGTTGGCAGTAGGCGCGTGGTGCTGATCGAAGAAGAAATCAACGGAGAGTATCGTGGCAGAACCGAAGCCGACGCACCCGAAGTAGACAACGATGTGTACGTTCGGTCTGCTGTTCCACTTGTGCCGGGTTCTTTCGTTGATGTTGAGATCAATGATGCCGCCGAATACGATCTTTTCGGAACGACCATTCAATAAACGCAATTCACTTTACAAGTCAGGCGATCCATGAAAAATGCAGTACTGAGTCTATGTATCCTTCTCGCAAGCGCTAGCAGCGCCCTTGCTCAGAAGGTTGAAATCAATGCTCTTTCGAGCTACATGTTCGGTGCATCGAACGACTACTACTACAACGCGTACAACGGCAACCTCTATTTCGATGGATCTGCCATGTTTGGTGGTGCCATCGACGTGGATCTCAGAAACAATCTCATGCTAGAAATTCAATATATGTTTCAACCAACTACTGTTCGACTCAACGGAACCTACGATCCGACGGATGCTGGAAGTGGCAGCATCAACAACCACCTAATCCAGATCGGCGGCCTCTATAACAAGGATGTGAATGAAAAGGTAACGATGTTTGGCGGTCTCATGTTCGGTATGGAAATTTTCGCACCGGAAAGCAGCAGGTACGATTCCGAGACACGCTTTCTTGGCTCGCTTACGGGCGGTGCAAAAATCTGGTTGAGCGAGAAGTTTGGTTTACGTCTCAACGGAATGCTGAGTATGCCAATGATTTTTAGTGGAGCCGGCTTTTACCTTGGATCCGGCGGATCTGGCTATGGCGTGTCTACAGCCATACAGCTCTTTCAGTTTAGCTTAGGGGGCGGCATAGTTCTCAAGCTCTAACGTAAACACCGGTTTAATGACGGTATTCTCGATAGAGCGTGAGCGCCACCGCAATACTAACAACAGACATACACGTGAGTAAAACGGCAACGGACACACTGGGTTCGTTGCCGTTTATCGTTTCTATCCACTTTACTGTCGATCGCCATAAGAACGTAAGGGCGAATATGAGAACAGCCGACAAACTTGCGGGGTGAGTCCACATTCTTCCCTGACGTCGCAGCAGACCCAATACGATGAGTAACGCACCAAATATTCCGCCATTAAACAAGGACGACGTACTAGTTTCTCGGGTAAGCTCGTAACCAATAAGCCCGCATACAACGAGGAAGCACCCATAGAGAACAAGAACGGTTCCAATACGCTTATCCACGCACGTCCTCGAAGCATACACCGTCTACCATTCTCACAATACGCGTTGCACGCTGTGCAAGTGCATCACTATGCGTGGCAATAACACATGCTGTCCCTAGCTCATTTCGCAACGAGAATAGGAGGTTGGCTACAGTATCGGCGTTCTCCGTGTCGAGATTTCCTGTGGGCTCGTCGGCAAAAATCACGTCGGGATTATTCATGATTGCGCGGGCAATTGCAATGCGCTGTTGCTCGCCCCCTGACAGCTCCGTGGGGGCATGATGAGCTCTGTGTGACATGCCAACCTTTTTGAGAAGTTCTGTAGCCCTTGGCAACACATCGCCCTTTGCTACGCCACGTACAAGTGCCGGCATACATACATTTTCGACCGCGGTGAACTCCGGAAGTAGGTGATGAAACTGAAACACCACACCGATGCTGTCTCTGCGAATCGCCGTAACGGCCGACCTCGGAGCCGAGGTTACATCCACCGGACCGGACGAGAGATGGTAGATAACACTGCCACTATCTGCACTATCGAGTGTAGCCATTATGTGGAGCAAAGTGCTTTTTCCGGCACCCGATGGACCAACAATGGCCACAACATCTCCGCGGTTAATACTTAGCGAAGCACCTCGAAGTACCGGCGTGGCTGGTTGGTCTTTGCGGACGTACGACTTCCATAAACCCTCTGCAGAAATTAGGGTTTTCATTAGAACTGCTGAAGTACTCGTATGTCGTTCTCGTAGAGCAGCCGTATGTCATCTATGCCGGATAACATAAGAACTACGCGTTCGACTCCAAAGCCAAATGCGAATCCCGAGTACTCTTCGGGGTTAATGCCACTAGCAGCCAACACATTTGGGTGAACCATTCCCGCGCCGCATATCTCTAACCATCCACTGTGTTTACAAATTCTGCATCCTTCGCCTTTGCAAAGGAAGCAGGACATGTCTATCTCGCAGCTTGGTTCGGTAAAAGGGAAATACGACGTGCGAAACCGAAACTCCGCATCTGCATCATAAAAGCGTCGAGCAAAGGCCATGATCGTACCTTTAAGGTCGGCCATGCTAACACCCTTGTCAATGTAGAGCCCCTCTATTTGGTGAAACTCTGCCAGAGAGCGGGCGCTTACAGCTTCATTTCGATACACCCTACCCGGCATGATACATCTGATAGGGGGTTTCATAGACTCCATTACTCGCACCTGAACGCTAGAGGTGTGGGTGCGGAGTAATACATCATCACGATTCGGAGCATCCACAAAAAACGTGTCTTGCATGTCTCGCGCCGGATGGTCGGGCGCAAAGTTGAGCTTGCCAAAATTGTGCGTATCGTCTTCTACATCTGTGCCTTCGGCAACCTCAAATCCGAGTGACGAGAATATCTCCACAAGGCGGTCGATAGTTTGCGTAATTGGATGTATGGCTCCCCTACGCTGACCCCGAGGCGGGAGCGTTAGGTCGAGTTGCGAGCTTGTGCGTTTCTGTGAGAAGCGCTCCAAAGCAACGGCAAATCCGTCTTCGGCGATTTTACGCAACTCATTAAGGGCCTTGCCCACTGCCGGCTTGTCTTCTTTAGGAACATCTCTCAGGGCATCTACAAGAGTCTGAAGAGTGCCTTTCTTTACAAGGTGCGTGCGACGGAACTCCTCTACCAGCTCGGCGGAGGTAATATTCGCAAGAGCAGCTTCTACGTCTGCACGAACGCGATGTATGTTTTCGAGTAGGGACATAGTGCAAAGGTAGCAACGGAAAATGAAAGCGGCGATGACGTGATTACCACATCATCGCCGCACCATGTTTCAATGTTTGCTGTGGTGTTACACAGACTTGGCAAGCGTAGTAAACACCTCTGGGTGATTCATCGCGATATCAGCAAGAACCTTGCGGTTGATGGTGATATTCTTTTGCTTTAGGCTATGCATCAAACGTGAATACGTTGTGCCATTCGCACGAGCTGCCGCATTAATCCGAACAATCCAAAGCGAACGGAATGTGCGCTTCTTGTTGCGACGGTCGCGATAGGCGTACTGAAGACCCTTTTCTACGTGATGCTTGGCAATTGTCCAAACCTTGGACCGTGCGCCCCAGTAGCCCTTGGCGAGCTTGAAGTATTTCTTCTTTCTCTGGTGCGCCGCTACTTTATTGACACTGCGTGGCATGTCAACACTCCTTGTTTTGTGTCGTCAGGAGAACGGCATGTCCCTGACCGACGAGTTAAAAAATAAACGCGAACCGTGCCCTAGCGCATTGCTAGGCAGTGAAGCACGTTTGGCATGTTGGTGGCATCCACCGTTGTATCCTGACGCAGGTTGCGCTTGCGCTTACGATTCTTGCTGGTGAGGATGTGGCTGCGATTTGCCTTTTGACGCTTAATCGCACCCGATCCTGTTACCTTGTATCGCTTTTTCGCACCTGAAACCGTCTTCATCTTCGGCATGAGGTTCTCCTGGTTTCCAGTTACTGTTCTGAATTTTCTGTTTCTGGTTTTGGCGCTGAAGCAACCGCCCCATCAGCAGCGGGCTTCGGCTCTTTTTTCTTAGCCGGCTTCTTCACATCCGGTGCTAACATCACACCGAGAAATCTTCCTTCCATGCGCATCGGCTGATCCACCTTCGATACATCAACCAACGCATCAATGAAACGTTGAAGAAGTTCTTCTCCTAGTTCCTTGTGAAGGATCTCGCGTCCCTTAAACATCACCGTTGCCTTTACCTTATGACCTTCTTCGAGAAACTCCCGAGCGTGGCGAGTTTTGAAGTCGAAGTCATGCGTGTCGGTTCCGGCTTTGAATCGCACTTCCTTGAGCGTGGTTTGCGTTTGAGCTTTCTTCTGAAGCTTTTCCCGCTTTGTTTGCTCGTAGATGTACTTTCCGTAGTCGATGATCTGGCAGACAGGCGGATTTGCCTGAGGCGCAATCTCAACGAGGTCGAGTTCGCGTTCACCTGCGATCCGGAGAGCTTCCTTTCGCGGTATCACGCCAATCGGCTGTCTGTGCGCATCCACAACGCGCAATTCGGGCGCGGTTATCTCATCGTTGATTTTGTGTTTACGCTGCGGTTCCTGACGTGGACCTTGCGGAGGAATGTACGGACGCCTCAATAGAGACCTTCGGTGAATGTGAATGAAGACGTGGCAAAGAGCGCAAAGATAAGGAGGAAAAGGGGTTACGTGCAAACCCCAACGCAGTTTTGAGCATCCGTCGTAATTTTACTGTTCTCTCTACGTCAACAGGCCCCATGATCGACCACTCAGACGTTCTTAACTCCATCGAAGAGGCCGAGCGACGCGCTCCGGCCATTCCCGGAACATTACCGGTATTGCCGCTGCGCGATATCGTTATTTACCCACACATGATCTTCCCTGTCCTGATCGGCAGGGCAAGCTCTTTAAAGGCCGTTGCAGAGGCGCACGAGCGAGACAAATTTGTTCTTGTTGCTGCACAGCGGCAGGCCTCTACGGAAGATGCATCATTTGATGACATTCACTCCGTGGGAACGGTAGCGAAGATTCTACAGGTGATGCGCCTGCCGAACAACCTGCTAAAGGTGCTTGTAGAGGGTATGGTACCAGCGCGCATACTTGCCCCCTCGAAAACCGAACCCTTCCTCGAAGCAAAAATCGAGGTGGTGCAAATGGGCGGAGGCGAAAAGGATCGCAATGTTAAAGCCCTTATCCGCCACGCAACCGAGTTATTCGAAGAGTATGTGAAGGACAACCGTGGATTACCCCCGGAGGTTCTTGGAGCGTTTCAGAATCTCACCGATCCGGTGCGAAAGCTCTATTACGCTGCTGCGAATGTGTCTCAAAAGGTAGACGTAAAGCAACGTATTCTCGATGCCCCAGACCTGAGAACGCAATACTACGAGTTGGTTCAGATGTTAACAGGCGAGCTGGAAATGCTTCGTCTGGAAGTTGAAATCGACTCGAAGGTGCAGGATCAGATACAGAAATCTCAGCGGAAGTATTTTATTCAGGAACAAATCCGCGCCTTGCAGTCTGAGTTGGGAGACGAAGACGATGGTGGAAGCGAGCTGGCATCGCTGCGTGAAGCCCTTGAAAGGGCGGAACTACCGGATACGGTGCGCGGCAAGGTGTTCGAAGAGTTCGATCGCTTGCGGAGAACTCCAACGATGTCTCCGGAATTCAGTGTCAACCGAACGTGGTTGGAATGGATCTCTAATGTGCCGTGGAGTTCGCGGACGGAAGACTACTTAGACATCGACCACGTGCGCGGTATACTCGATGCCGATCACTATGACTTGGAGAAACCGAAGGACCGGATTCTCGAGTACATTTCTGTTTTGAACCTTGTAGGAAATGTTCGTGGTCAAATTCTCTGCCTAACGGGTCCTCCCGGTGTTGGAAAAACATCTCTCGCAAAATCAATTGCCCGAGCATTGGGACGCAACTTTGTTCGTATGTCTCTAGGGGGCGTGCGAGACGAAGCAGAGATTCGGGGTCACCGCCGCACCTACATTGGAGCGATGCCCGGCAAGATTGTACAAAGCATGAAGCGTGCGGGCAGTATCAACCCGGTAATCTTGCTTGATGAGATAGACAAGATGTCCATGGATTTTCGTGGAGATCCATCGGCGGCTCTGCTGGAGGTGCTGGACCCAGAGCAGAACTCCACGTTTGCCGATCACTACCTCGAGGTAGACTATGATTTGTCGAACGTGCTGTTTATTGCCACGGCCAACGTTAAGTACGACATCCCGGGTCCGCTTCTGGATCGAATGGAAGTGATTGAACTATCGAGTTACCTAGAGCCCGATAAAGTTCAGATTGCAAAACAGTACATCGTACCGAAACAAATCGAGCGTCACGGACTTCAAGACTTCTCTATAAAAGTGCCAGATGCGGCCTTGTTGAAAATTGTCCGCGAGTACACCCGCGAAGCGGGCGTTCGCGGCCTGGAGCGCGAGATTTCGGGCATCATGCGCAAGTTGGCCATGGAAGTAGTGGGCGAAGTTGGACGCAAGTCGAAGGGAGCAAAAACCAACGACATTAAGTCTACGAAGGCCTACAGCGCATACGCGAAGAAGAAGACATTCGTTGTGGACGAAAAAACCGTTGAACGCCTTCTTAAAGCTCCGAAGTTTAAATCGAAGACCGAAGAAACGAGCGACAAAATTGGGGTGGCTATGGGGCTTGCGTGGACGTCGATGGGTGGAGACACACTACCCGTAGAAGTTACCATAATGCAGGGCGCAGAGCGACTAACACTTACGGGCAAACTTGGAGACGTGATGAAAGAGTCGGCCATGGCCGCGCTTTCGTATCTCCGCAGCACTGCGGTGGCACACGGACTCGACCCAGATTTTGCCAAAGGCAAAGAAATTCATGTACACGTTCCCGAAGGCGCCATTCCGAAGGACGGACCATCGGCAGGTATAACAATGACCATGGCCTTGCTTTCGGCTGCCAGCGGTAAGCCACTTCGTGGCAACGTTGCCATGACGGGCGAAGTAACACTCCGAGGCAACGTATTACCAATTGGTGGGTTAAACGAGAAACTCCTTGCTGCCAAACGCGCCGGCATGACAACGGTTCTTGTTCCGAAGGATAACAAGACCGACGTGCAAGAGCTATCCCCTCTGGTTACGCAGGGACTCCAAGTGGTGTACGTTGGCACCATCGAGCAAGCAATACCCATTGCCTTTCCTGCGCCACAGAAGCCCCCTACCCGCACAAATGGGAAATCTGTGCCCAAAAAACGTGCCCACGCCGGCAAGATATAGGCCTGCGGCTTGCACATTTCAACCATTCCCCGTACTTTTGTTGTTCGCAGCATAATCAACGACCGAAACTCGGAGCATCGTCATGGCAAAAAAGGGCGCACGCGTCATCATCACTCTCGAATGCACGGAGGCCAAGAAAGAAGGCAGGCCGGCATCTCGTTACACAACGATGAAGAACAAGCAGAACACTACGGAACGTTTGGAAATCAAGAAATACAATCCATTCTTGAAGCGCCACACGGTGCATAAGGAAATACGGTAGGTCTGTTCTGCCCTCGCAAAAACTTGAAAAGCCCCGGAAGTCTCCGGGGCTTTTTTGTTTGTATGCATGCAGCGAAGTGGTTGTACTTGTTGCCTTTGCTCGCCGGGTGTTTAACGCCAAGACCGCGTAGTTCTCTCAGGCCGGCAACTCGGGCTTCTTAGGCGGCGTTTACCCAGCCGGCAGGTTGTGGTAGACGGAAGCCGCAGGAGCGTTGCAGGAGCGTAATTACGTCGTTACGGCGGGTAGTA
>DAITNB010000023.1:0-34870 GCA_036834845.1 bacterium
AACAAGCACAATACTCGCAGCGCAACCCGTAGATGGGTAAAAAAACGATTCCCGCTTCTCGTCATACATACCTCGCAGTAGCGTCAGGGGCAATCTAACGAGAAAAAGGGCGGGATGACGGGATCCCGGGGTACCTCTTACTCCGAAACGACGAGCAAAGGCAAGGACTATGCCGCAGTGTTACCTACCAGAGGTGCTTCACGCCTTCGCGTTCTTCGAGTAGCTCTGCAAGAGTTGCTTGCATACGCTCGCGCGAGAAGTCGGAAATCTCGATGCCCTGAACAATAGAGTAGCTTCCGTTCGAGCACGTTACTGGGTAGCCGTAAACAACGTCTGCTTCGATGCCATAGGAACCATCGGCAGGTATACCCATCGTGGTCCAATCGCCCTCGGGAGTGCCCAAAGCCCAGTCTCGCATGTGTTCGATGGCGGCATTAGCCGCAGATGCCGCGGAAGAGAATCCGCGAGCTTCAATAATTGCTGCACCACGTTTTGCTACGGTAGGTATAAAGTTCTCCGTTAGCCACGCCTGGTCATTGATTGTTGGCCACACTGCGCTGCCGTTCGCTTCGAGCTTGGAAATGTCTGGGTATTGTGTTACCGAGTGGTTGCCCCATACAATCATCTTCTTCAGACTCGATGTGTGGATGCCAGTCTTGTCTGCCACCTGTGCAAGCGCGCGGTTGTGGTCGAGACGCATCAACGCCGTGATGTTTTTTGGATCGAGGTCGGGCGCAGACATGCGCGTGATTAACGCGTTGGTGTTTGCCGGATTACCCACTACCACAACCTTAACGTTACGATCGGCAACGGCGTTGAGTGCCTTACCTTGAACAGTAAAGATCTGTGCGTTGGCTTCGAGCAGGTCCTTGCGTTCCATTCCCTTCGAGCGTGGGCGTGCGCCAACAAGCAACGCATAGTTTGCCCCAGCAAAGGCCACCATTGGATCGTCAGACTGCACAATGCCGTGCAGCAATGGGAAAGCGCAATCTTGCAACTCCATTGCTACGCCGCGAAGTGCCTGCAGAGACGGTGTTAGCTCGAGGAGCTGCAGAATAACGGGCTGATCTTTGCCCAGCATTTCGCCGCTGGCAATGCGGAAGAGCAAACTATAACCGATTTGGCCGGCAGCACCGGTAACGGCAACACGAACTGGCTGTTTCATAGGGCTTCTACACTGGGTTTGGTGATTAACAAAGCAAAAACGCCCCACGGAGGAGGCGTTTCAATCATTTTCTTACATCGAGAACATTTAGTTCACTTCGGGATACACAGACACCTTGAGGCGTGTTTTATCCTTGCGCTCGAACTTTACCACGCCGTCTACCAACGAGAATATGGTGTAGTCCTTGCCAAGACCTACATTCTTCCCGGGATGCACACCAGTACCGTTCTGACGGATGATGATGTTGCCGGCAACTACTCTTTCGCCGCCGAACTTCTTCACGCCCAGACGCTGGGCATTAGAGTCGCGACCGTTCTTGGTAGATCCGCCGCCTTTTTTGTGTGCCATTGCTGTGTCCTGCTGATTTGTTCTATTGTTAGATGAGTTTTTGTGAGCGCGATTAAACGGTGATATCGTTAATCGTGATGCTCGTAAACTGTTGGCGGTGGCCATTAAGCTTTTGATAGCCCTTGCGACGCTTCTTGTGGAACACAAGAACCTTTTCGCCCTTACCATGACCAACCACGGTGGCCTTTACAGAGCCCTTGATAAAGGGTGTACCAACAGATACCTTGCCGTTGTTGCTGGCAAGAAGAATGTTGGTAAACTCTACGGTGTCGCCCGGATTTTTGTCCATGAGGGGAACAATTACCGTTTGTTGCGGCGATACAGCGTACTGTTGTCCGGATATTTCCACTACTGCGTACATGCGGGTTCTGGTCTTGATGCGAAAAAAGGACTCGCAATATACGGGTACAGAAGCGCAGTACCAAACCGGGGTCGAAGATTTCCACAGTAACCATGTGGCAACCAATTCGCTTTCGCGTCGTACCTTTTGGCTTATGAGAAGCCCCCTGCACAAAATTCCGCTCGAAGCCCTTGCCCTTGGTGGGGGTGTTGTAGTGGTAATACTGCTGGGCTCTGTGTTTGACTCGGGCGTAAGCTTCTGTCTTTCCAGGGTGTTAGGGCTTGGTGAGTGTTGGGGATGCGGTCTTGGCAGGTCCATTATGCATATTTCGCATGGCGATTTGGCTGCATCTTTCAGCGCACATCCGTTAGGAATCCCGGCAATCATCGTTGTGATTGGCCGGATTTTTCATCTCGTACGGCGTTCCCGTACGCAACCTTGAGGTGTTCTATGGCCCACGTACTACAATATCTTCCGGATGCTGATGGAGACGAGTTGATGTATCTCAATACGTTGTTTACAGGTTTTACAGACGAGCAAGCACAGCAGTTCACCATGATATATCGCTCGCGAAGAATGGATGCCACCATGATTCTTATCCTAACGATTGTTGGTTTTGTGCCTATTGTAGGTGTGCCAATAGCGGGAATTCAGCGATTTACTTTGGGTCAGGTTGGCATGGGTGTGCTTTACGTTCTTACGTGTGGACTGTGTTTTATTGGGACAATAATGGACATCGTAAACCACAAGAAGTTAACGGCTGAATACAATCAGCAAAAGGCCTTCGAGGTAGCTACAGTGATGCGTTCACTGGGTCAGCTATAATGTGATGGTACGATAGATTTTTTCGGTTTCGTACCTACATTGCCACATGATGTTTCGATTTGGTTGTGCGGCATTTCTCTGTTGCCTTTTTAGTGCGCTCTCTGTGGCCGGTGCGCAAACGCAGCCGCGCTTAGTGGTGGTTGTTTCCTTTGATCAGTTTCGCGGAGACATGCCCGAGAACTTTCGTCGGTTCTTCGGCGAGAAGGGTTTTACGCGTATCGAACGCGAGGGTGCGCAGTTTACAGGGTGTATGTTCGAGCATGCCAGTAACATCACCGGGCCAGGTCATGCAGCGTTGTTAACGGGTGCGTATCCGTACAAAAGTGGAATTGTTGGAAACGACTTTTGTAACGTGGAGTCCGCACAGTGTGTGTATTGCGCGGCCGATGATAGCGGAACACCAAGTGCGGCACAACTCCTTGTGCCAACGGTAGGAGATATTCTTCGAACGCGCAGTCCTCGATCGAAGGTGATTGGTGTGGCACTAAAGGACCGCGCTGCAATTCTTATGGCGGGTGCGCAGGCTTCTACGTGTGTGTGGTTCGATACGGATCGCTATGTGTGGACGTCGAGCACGGCGTTTCCTGCTGTTTCATGGCTTGCCGAGCTCAATCGGAACGTGAACGTCCGATCACACTCTGGCAAACAATGGAATCTGCGTATCCCGGAACGTCTCGAACCCGCATTTGATTCGGTTTCTGCCGAGGGAATGTTTCCCGGTGGTAGCAACGTATTTCCGCATGTTATACCAGCGCTGACGGATACCACGGCACAGTTGCGGCGACAACAGGCATTAGCCGTGATGCTAAGTCCCTTCAGTTTGTCGATGATATTTGATGCCGCATGGATGGCGGTACAAAAGGAACGTTTGGGTGTAGACAATGCCCCTGACATTCTTTGTGTTGGTGTTTCCACAACAGACTATGTGGGGCATCAGTTTGGACCCGACAGCCGGGAGGTACAGGAGCTGTTTGTGCATGCCGATGAGCTTCTCGGCACCTTTATAGATCGGCTCGACACAAAAATTGGTAGAAGAAACTATGTGCTTGTAATAACATCCGACCACGGCGTGGCACCCGTTCCAGAGGTGATAAGGGGGCTTGCACATCAACAAGAGGCAACGATTGATGCAGGAAGAATACGCCGCGACGCAGATGTTATTCAGCCACTCGACAGCGTGTTGCGGGCGTGGTTTGGTGCCCCACAAGGCAAGAGTTACGTGCGAAAGATGAAGGAACCATCCATCTATCTCGATCTACCGGCCAGCGGAGGTGTTGATCCAGAAACTGTAGCTGCAATAGCGATGGAGTTTCTCAATGGAGTAGAAGGAATAGGGTTTGTTGCCACACGCGAGTTGCTTCGCGCGGGGCAATGTCCGCCAGGCACAGACGAGTCTGAATGCCGCAGAGTACTTCGCAGTTATCATCCAGAACGTTCTGGTAACATTGTTCTGTATCCAAAGCGCTACTGGATTATGTCGGGCAACGTAGCCACACACGGCACGCCGCACGATTACGATAGGCATGTTCCGCTGATGCTCTTTGGAGGCAACATTTCGCCCGGCACCTATGCCAATACTGTAGAGCCGGTAGACATAGCCCCCACAGTGGCAAAGATGCTTGGAATTTCGATGCCGGTTATGGACGGCAGGGAACTGCCGTTGCGGTGATTACAGCGCCGAAACCAAGTTGCGTGCGATAACAATCTTCTGCACTTCGCTCGTGCCTTCGCCAATAGTGAGCAGCTTAGAGTCTCTCCAGTACTTCTCAACGGGATACTCTTTTACGTAGCCATAGCCACCGTGAATTTGAATAGATTCTTCTGCTGTGCGCACGGCAACTTCTGATGCGTAGAGTTTTGCTTGGGAAGCAGCAATGGTATAGTCTAACCCCGCATCGCGAAGTGCTGCCGCTTTATACGTTAACATCCGGGCAGCATCAATTTCCATAGACATCTTGGCAAGCTTGAACTGAATGGCTTGCATGTCGGCAATGCGCTTGCCAAACTGCACGCGTTCTGTGCTGTATTTCACCGCGGCCTCGAAAGCCCCCTGAGCCAAACCAACGGAAAGAGCGGCAATCGAAATCCGGCCACCGTCGAGAATCTGCAGGGCCTGAATAAAACCTTCGCCTTCGTTGCCGATAAGGTTGGCGTGCGGAACACGCACATTGTCGAACGTTAATCCGGCAGTGTCTGAACAACGCATGCCAAGCTTGTTCTCCTTCTTCGAGCCGTAAAACCCACCCATCGATTTGTCTACAACAAAGGCCGAGATTCCGCGCTTGCCAGCATTGGCATCCGTTACTGCCATCACAACGCAGATATCGCCCACGTTGCCGTGCGTGATAAAGTTCTTAGAGCCGTTGATTACCCAATGGTCTCCATCGCGAACCGCGGTGGTACGTGTGCCACCTGCATCCGATCCGGCTCCGGGCTCTGTTAGGCCCCATGCACCCATTGTTTCGCCCTTAGCCAGACGCGGTATGTATTGTGCGCGAACGTGATCGGACGCAAATCTGTTGATGTGGCCTGAACACAGTCCGTTGTGTGCCGCAACACCCAACGCGATGGCCGGACACCCCTTGGCCACCTCCTCTACAACCAGAGCGTACTCCATGTAGCCCATACCAGCGCCACCAAGTTCTGTTGGCATTACAATGCCCAGGTATCCAAGATCGCCCAGCTTGCGAAAGATGTCGTGCGGAAACTCCTGCGACTCATCGTACTGCAACGCCACGGGTGTGATTTCTTCCTTCACAAACTCGCGGATGTGCGATTGCAGGGAAACCTGATCTTCGGTGAGATCGAAAGAGATACCAGAAGCTGAGGTGTCGAGCATGGGGGGTGGCTTCGAAAAGTCGTTGAAAGAGAACTGCAAACCTAAGAAAGCATCGGCGTTCGGGGTGGGAAACATCGCCGAAGTAGGAAAAGTTCAGTATCTGTAAGTTTTGGTAGATTCTCGCACATGCGCCTGTCTCTCGCCACCGTTGCCATACTGTTTGCTGCGAGTTCTTCGTTGGCAGCTATGGCCGATGGGGAATTGCCTTCGGTGCGGATTATGCACCGCGTAGATACAACCCACCCCCATGTTCGGGAGGTCCTCTCTCTGTGGGTTGATTCTCTTACACAATGGCGCTCGACGCAGAACAATGCTGCCTTCCTCTTCCAAAGCACCATGCGCGGTGTTATCAATGGGTGGTTTGGGCAAGACAATGGCGTTGTTTCACGGTTCCCACCCACGGTGCTAAGTGTAGATTATGATGGAGGGGGCTGGGTGGTGCGCACAATTTTTGCGCGCTTCGAAACGAAGGAGCAAACAGTAATCCCCCTGGGTATTGTGCGGGCACGGTTTGTGGTTGGTACGCGGAGCAATGGAAGTGTTGGATGGGTACTGCAGGACCAGTTGCAGAATGCGCTGCGGGGGATGGACACTGTGCGGGTAGGCGCCTTCACGTATTATGTCCCAACGGGTCACATGCTTAATCTGGACCAAGTTCAGGCGCTGGAGCGAGACGCAAATGCGGTGGCAACGCGGTTTGGATTGCCGATGCCGCAAGAGATTCGCACGGTTCTTATGAAGGACCGCGACGAACTCTGTGCCGCGTTGGGAGTGGAGTATTACGCCTTTCCACCACAGGCGCTAGCCTTCCCGTTCGAATCGCTCATACTAGAGTCGGACCCCACGGTGTATCGTTTGCACGAAGTAATTCACATCATCTTTCGCGACTACGAAAACGCCCATCCCGTTCTTCGTGAAGGTATCGCCACGTTGTTGGGTGGCACCGGGATACTGGACTTTACCGACGCACTTGCTCAATACCTGGATCAACACAGCTCGCAACGTATTCCATCATTTATCGAACTGTTTACTGGTGATGCCGTAACCCAGGATGACGTATACATCTTGGGTGGGGTGCTGTGCGACCTTGTTCTGCGATACCACGGCCGGAAGGCGCTGCTGAACCTCTTGGGCACAGAACGCCAGTCCGACATAATGATTACCCTTAGCGCTCTGTTAAACCTCGACATCGCAGACCGTCAGGGATCTCTGCGTCCGTTTGCCGAAACGGCCCTCGAGCGGGGTGCAACCGGACGCTGACAGCGCCGTACGTAACTTTGCTGTACGTATACCACTAACGTTTTCGCTGGAGTCTCGCATGGCAAAACGCCTGCTCGTGTTTTTCTGTTTACTGCTGACGATAGCACCGCTATGGTCTCAGACGAAGTTTTCTTTAACCGACACCGTTCGGTTTAATCCAGACATTGTAACGGGACGCCTTTCGAGTGGCATTCCATACTACGTGATGCGCAACGGACGTCCGGCACAACGTTTAGAGTTGATGCTTGTGGTAAATGCTGGCGCCGTGCTCGAAGACGATGATCAAAATGGGCTTGCTCACTTCTGCGAACACATGGCCTTCAACGGCACCCAGGGTTTTCCAAAGCAGGAACTCGTGAACTTTCTCGAAAGTATGGGTGTTCGATTCGGGGCCGACCTAAACGCATATACAAACTTGGATGAAACGGTGTACATGTTAACCGTTCCATTAGATAAGTCGCAGAATCTTATTCGCGCCATCCAGGTAATAAAGGACTGGGCTGGCTTTGTTACGTACGACGATGCAGCAATTAATGCCGAGCGCGGTGTAATCATGGAGGAATGGCGCCTAGGTAAGGGGGCTGATGACCGTATTCGCGACCACCACCGGTCCACATGGTACTACGGCTCGAAGTATGCCAAGCGCGATGTGATAGGGGACACAAACGTACTCCTCCGTGCTCCGGCCGACAACTTGCGCCGATTCTATCGCACGTGGTACCGTCCGGAAAACATGGCCATTGTTGCCGTGGGCGACGTAGACCCGGCTACGTTTGTTACGCTCCTGAACAAGTACTTCTCCTCTCCGGCATCTTCTGGCGAACGCACTTCTGTTCGTCCGCAGATAGTATTACCAAGTCATGCAGAAACACTGGTTTCTATCGCTTCCGACCCGGAACTGCAGGGGGCAAGTGCAGAAGTGCTTGTAAAGCGCAGCGCAGATACCGTGCGTACATATGCAGACTACAAGCAACAGATTACCGAGCAGCTTATGTACGAAATGCTCAATGAACGGTTGGGTGATCTTGCACGAAAGAACCCACCACCGTTCTCGAATGCATCTACCGGAATATTCCCCATGGCACGGGAAACACGCGCTTCGTATGCGCAGGTTTCAGCGGCAGACAAGAACATCCTGAAAAGTCTTAGCGTGCTTCTCACTGAACTCGAACGTGCTAAGAGACACGGATTTACAGCAACAGAACTTGCGCGTGCTAAGGACGCTACAATGGCACGCATGGAAAAATACTACAACGAGCGTGGCACCTCTGAATCGCAGCAGTTCGCGCAGGAGCTATCACGACACATTCTTACACGTGAGTCGGTGCCCGGAATCGTTCATGAGTGGGAGATCTACTCTGAGTTAGTTCCACAGATTACTGTAGCAGATGTTAGCGCTTTTGCCAAGCGCCTTAACACGAAAGAGGACCGCGTTGTTTCCATCTCCGTACCAGAAGGTAAGGGCTACACGAAGCCCACCGAGCAACAGGTGCGAGATCTGCTTGCCGCAGTAGAAGCAAAGAACATTGATGCATTTGTAGATGCGGCTCCTACAAAGCCCCTTATGGAGAATGCGCCCACACCCGGCTCTATCTCCGGATTAAAAACGTTGTCGGACGTTGGTGCTGTAGAGCTTACGCTTTCGAATGGCGCACGTGTAGTGTACAAGAAGACAGATTTCAAGTCCGACGAAATTCTTTTTGCCGCGCGCAGTTGGGGCGGTAGATCCCTAACACCGGAATCGGAACACTATACCACAATGGTTGCAGCCGGCCTTATAGACGAATGTGGTGTTGGCGAGTTAGGTGTGACAGATCTGATGAAGGTACTTAAAGGTAAGAGCGTTGGCATCTCTCCATCTGTTGGAATGGAAGAAGAGTCGCTGAGTGGTTCTTCTTCACCGAAGGACCTACGTACATTCTTCGAACTTCTGTATCTCACTTTTACTGCGCCACGCAAGGACGCAGACGTGTTTGAAGCGTGGAAGACGAAGATGAAGACCGATCTGGCCAACGCCGGAGCAAACCCGCAGCGCGTGTTCTTCGACTCCGTTATCACCGGCATTACAAACAATCACCCTCGCATGCGCACTATGCGCGAAGAAGACGTAGACAAGGTGAACCTCGACCGTGCGTACGCCTTCTTCAAAGAGCGATTCTCAAATGCGGCAGACTTTACGTTCTATTTCGTTGGCAACGTAGACGACGAGCAGTTCAAGAAGTACTGCGAAACGTATATCGCATCTCTCCCGGCAACAAAGGACAAAGAGAAGTGGAAAGACGTTGGCGTTCGTGCGAAAAACGGTCAGTACAAACGAACAATCTACAAGGGTATAGAGGCGCAGTCCTATGTGTTTGTGAATACTCACGGCGCATTCAAGTTCACACCCGAAAATCGGTACGACCTGATTTCTCTCTGCGAAGTACTAGAGATTACCCTTCGCGAGCAGATGCGCGAAGAGCGTGGGGGAGTGTATTTCGTTTCCGTTCAGCCGAACATGGAAAAAACGCCTCGAGAGGAATACTCCATCAGCTTCGTATTCGGTTGCGACCCCAAGCGGACCGATGAGCTTATTAGCGTGGTGAAAAAAGAGATGGCTGAGATGCGCGCCAAGATGGTGCCCGACTCATTGGTTGCAAAGGTGCGCGAGATCCAAACAAAGGAACGTGAAACCTCGATGAAGACCAACCAGTTCTGGCTCTCTGTGCTGTCTCAGTTCGATAGAAATGGCGAACCCTACTCCACAGTCTTTCTTCGCGACGAGCTTATTAAGAAACTTTCTCCTGAACAGATAAAGCGGGCAGCCGAGCGCTACCTCGGAGGAGAGAATCTCGGAGAGTGGGTTCTAAAACCCGAAAAAGGTGCACCTCAATCATCAGGAGAGGCCAACACCACTGCACCAAAGAAGAAGGGCAAGAAGTAACCTTACTTCTCGGTTTTTCCCAGCGTTTCGATCGATAACATATTTGTGCGAGCTCTACCAACCAAGGGGCGACCGATGGTGAAAACCACGGTTGCCCCTTGTGTAAAGTGGCGCTCCCGCACAAGCTGTTCCTTGATGGACTCAATAGTGTCGTCTGTATTCGAGATATGATCGAGTACCATGCCTGTTACGCCCCATAACAAGCCCATACGCCGTGCGATGGACGAATGAGTAGTGATTGCAAAGATTGGTGCTCGTGGTCTGCGGTTGGAGATTAGGCGCGCCGTTTCGCCGCTGTAGCTAAGACTAACGATAGCCGAAACCCGCTTCTCCTCAGCAATGTGGGCGGCTGCCATTGCCACAGATTCCGTGTTGGTTCTGTTGCCTTCGTGCGCGGGCTCGTACACGCTTGTTGTTGTGTTGCTATTGATAACCACCGACTCTGCTTCTTGGCAAATGGTGCGCATATAGTGCACGGCCTCTACGGGATACGCACCCACGCTTGTTTCTGCGCTCAGCATCACAGCATCTGTTCCATCAAGCACGGCGTTGGCAACATCACTGGCTTCGGCACGTGTTGGACGCGGATTGCGGATCATGGATTCTAACATCTGCGTTGCCGTGGTTACGGGCTTGGCTTTCTGATTGCAGAGCTGGATAATACGCTTTTGTACGATAGGCACGGCCGCCGCTGCTATCTCTACACCTAGGTCTCCACGTGCAACCATGATAGCATCGGACGCATCAATGATGTCCTCTATGTTATCAAGTGCTTCCGGCTTTTCGATCTTAGCAATTACCCACTGATTGCCGCCATACTTGGTTATGTACTTGCGTACGTTCTCTACGTCTGATGCAGTGCGCACAAAGGACAAAGCAATGTAGTCGCAATCGTTTTCGATGGCAAAACGCACGTCGGCACGGTCCTTCGACGTCATGGCCGGCTGCGACACCGAGGTGTGAGGAAGGTTAATTCCCTTTCGTGGCAGCAGGAGTCCGCCATGAACAACAATGGCACGCACAATTGTGCCATCGGTGTCTTTCACCTGAATTTTCAGAAGACCGTCGTCGAACAACAGCACGTCGCCCTTCTTCACATCCTGGGCAATGGTGGGGTATTGCACCGGAACGATGTTATCCTTTGAGTCTAGTTTTAACGAACGCAAGGCACCTACATCCGCAATTCGTATCTCGCGTCCGGCAACAAGAGACATAGACTCCTTGTCTCCGAAGTCGGCCACGCGAATCTTCGGACCCTGTAGGTCTGCGATGATCGGCAGCATAATACCCAGCTTTTCTTCTGCCTCTCGAATGGCCGTGATGTACGCACTATGTGAGGTGTACGATCCGTGAGACATGTTTAGTCGGAACGCATTTGCGCCCGCCTTTACAAGGGCCACAACTTTTTCTGTTGAAGCAATGGCCGGACCCATAGTGCAAATAATTTTGGCTTTTTGGTGCATCATCACACGCGTAGATGCCATGGTGGTTCTCCTTAGGGTGTGGTGAGTGTTGTGGTTCGAGGGCGTGGACTCATAAACGGTTCGATGGATACGGCTTTGCCGGTTTCCTCATCGATCACGAGGTGCACTCCACAAACACGAAGATCGTTCTCTGCTGTCTCGTATTTGTGAGCCGTTTGTAGCTGTAGCCGGCGTAGTGCAATTTCCTTCTTCATCCCAAGTACACTGTCATACGGCCCCGTCATGCCAACATCCGAAATGAAGGCTGTTCCGTTTGGAAGAATTTGTGCGTCGTTCGTCTGCGTGTGTGTATGTGTTCCGAGAACCGCACTTATGCGTCCGTCTACGTGCCAACCCATGGCGATTTTCTCCGCCGAAGCATCCGCGTGAAAGTCGAGCAGGATAATCTTCGTGCGAGAAGCCATTTTGTTTATAGCGGCATCCACGGCCTTAAACGGACAGTCGATTGCCTGCATGTATACCCTGCCCTGTGCTTGCATTATGCCAACCACGCGCTTGTCTGGAAGCGTAATAACTGTTAGCCCCTTACCCGGATTCTCTGCCGGATAGTTCATGGGCCGAAGCACGTTAAGGTTGGAAGACAGCAGCGGCCGGGCCTTCCAGTTCTCCCAGATATGGTTGCCAGTGGTTATGCAATGCACCCCTGCCTCGAACAATTCGTTGGCCTCCTTTTCGGACAGCCCCTTTCCGTCCACAATATTCTCGCCGTTCACCACAAGGCAATCTGGCTTGTACGTGTCCTTGAGAACGGGTAACTGCTTGAGTAATTCGCGCAGGCCAACGTGGCCCACAACGTCGCCGATGAAGAGTAAACTGAAGGCACGCATAGATCACAAACCTACGAAACCCCGCAGTGGGGTATTTTAGCCACCCATGGCAACAAAGATCTATACCAAAACCGGAGACGATGGCACCACTGGGCTTTTTGGTGGAACCCGAGTGCGAAAAGACAACGCACGTATAGAGGCCTATGGCACCGTTGATGAGCTAAATGCTGTAATCGGTGTTGTGCGTACGTTACCCTTGCCTGCGGCCGTAGAAGAGCAACTGGCACTAGTATCGTCTACACTTTTTACCCTCGGAGCCGATCTCGCCACGCCACTCTCGCCCCCTCCCACATACAATATTCCGCGCATCGCTTCGGAACATATCGCGGAATTAGAAGGTTGGATAGACCGCTTCGACGGTGAACTATCGCCTCTGAAGACCTTTATACTTCCCGGGGGCACACCTGCTGCAGCACACCTGCATTTGGCGCGCACCGTGTGCCGCAGGGCCGAACGCTGCATTGTGGTGTTGGCTGCCGAGGAAGAAATAGGGGACCTGGCAGTGCGCTATGTAAACCGGTTGTCGGATTATCTTTTCGTTGCAGCCCGATTCGTAAACGCTTGGGCACAACAACCCGATGTTCCGTGGACGCCCCAAACGTAACTTTGCACCAATCAACTCACAGTATTTTTTTTCAAAGAGGACCCGTATGATGAAGTTCTTTCGCCTAAACATCGTGATGGCAGCACTTGCCGCCATTGTGATGGTTGGCTGTAACACCAATGACGATCCGGTTAACCCAACGCCAACGAAGCCGGCACCACCAACAGCGGTTGCTGCACAGTCTGTAAGCGAATCGTCGGTTCGTCTGCGTTGGACCCCGCCAACAGACCTAGCTCCGGTTACCGGTTATGTGTTGATGGCAACAGAAGTAGTATCCGGTGGCACCGGAGAAACAAAGGAAGTAATCGTTTCGGGTGCTTCCAGCACAACGGGCGTAATTGGCAGCCTTACCGAAGGCAAGCGCTATACCTTTATGGTGCACTCCATTAACGACACCTTGCGCTCCGACGCATCCGTAACGGTAGAGTGGGCTCCAGCTCGCAGAGGTACTGGCTCGTTCAAGCTCTATTCCAGCACCAACAGCACCGAAGGTAGCGGACTGCGCATCTTTGGCGGAACGGGTCCGGCTGTATTAAAGATTGCCCAAGGGGGCGAGTGGGACGTATGCTTCGACGACAAGACCAACCCGGGCGACCCACGCATTGCTTCTCCAGGTCAAACAAACTATGTAAACAACGAGTACAAGTTCCCGAACGGTCAAGACGCAAAGGTTGTGTATTGGGGCAAGCAATACCCGAACGTAACCTCGCTCGACGACATTTACGAAACGGCTGCCCTCACTGTTCCCGCAACCGACGGCGAGAAGTTCTATTCACTCAACACCATTGGTGGTACAACCAACTGGGGTAGCGTAATTGCATGGAAAGATGGTGGCTCGTACTGGTTCGGTAAAATCATCGTAAAGCGTGGCGCATCCGGCTTTGTACAGGGAACCGGTGCAGGTGCGTACATTGATGTAGAGTTCTCATACCAAAACTTCAAGGACATCCCGTACGCGCTTAAGCAGCGTATTGATGCCTTCATCGAAGCCCGCACCAACACACCGCGCGGAGACGTGCGCTAAAGCGTTGGCACATACACACGAAAAACAAAGGGCATCCGGTAACGGATGCCCTTTTTCTTTGCGTGTTCTGTTGAAGTGTTGGAGCTATCAGCGGCTCTTACGAACCTGACCACCCGATGCTTCACCTTCCTGCTTTTCGTCGCGGCTGGCACGAACCTGTCCGCCGCTTGCCGTACCGTCCGTGTTTTGTTGTACCGTTTCGGTTTTCTTCTTCGTGGTAGACTTCTTCGCTGGCTCTGCGGCCTTAATGGTGTCTGCCGGTGGGGGCGTTGTATCTGCTGGGGCAGGTGCAGGAGCTTCTATTTGCGGCATCTCCTGCGGTGTTGGCTTTGGCTCGTCCTTCTGTCCGCAACCTACGAGTGTTGCAAACGAACCAGCTAATACCAGCGCTGTTAAACGATTCATACTCTCTCTCCAAAAAATGGTGGGTGTAAATGTTTACGAAGTTCGAACCAAGCGGGCGCCGAATGCCCCATCTGAACGATGCTTGTGCGGAAATGTTTGAAGGAAGCCATTTGTGCAAACATCTGCAGCAAGGTAGTTCTCGGCCGGATCTACCACAAAATTGGGATGCGTTTCGAGAAATGCCCTCACCGTTAGCTCGTTCTCTTCCGGTTCAATAGAGCAGGTACTATACACAATGCAACCACCAACACGAACCAACTGAGATGCGTGCGAGAGAATCTCTTGCTGCATAACGCTCATCTTCCGGATGTCATCGATATCCCGACGCCATTTGATATCGGGCTTCTTAGACAACGTGCCCATGCCCGTGCACGGCGCATCTACCAAAACAAGATCTGCCGGTTCGGCTGTGGAATACTGGCGTGCATCTCCATGTTCCGGCTGCACAATAGAAATGCCGGCACGCTCTGCGTTCTCTGCGATAAGTCGGAGCTTCGATTCGTATTTCTCCAATGCCACCACCTTGCCACTGTTCTTCATAAGCTCTGCGGCGTGTACGGCCTTGCCGCCGGGTGCTGCGCAAAGATCGAACACCGTATATCCGGGCTGAGGAGCGGCTAGCTGAACGGCCAAACTTGCGCTGGCATCCTGAACGGATATAAGTCCGTTCTGGAAAATTGGCAATGCGCGAACATCGCGCAGAGACGTTATCAGGATGCTGTTGGCATGAACCGGTGAACGCTCGAATTTTATCTCTGCTTCTGTTAAAACACGTTCTACTTCTTCGATGGATGAGCGCATGGTGTTCACACGCAGCGTAAGCATCGGACGGTGGTTGTTTGCCGCCAGTAGGGCCTCGGCTTCCACGCCTCCAAACCGGTCTACATACCGCCGCACAATCCACTGTGGGTGGGCATAGTGCACAGAAAGGTGGAGCACTTCGTTCTCCGTTCTATCCGGGTACCGTATTGTTTGCACGTTGCGAAGAATATTGCGTAGCACAGCGTTAACGATGCCCGCATGACGTTCGCCCTTGATGCGCTTAACAATCTCTACAGACTCGTTTATCGCGGCAGGGGGCGGAATCTTGTTCAGGAAGAGCATCTGATAAAGAGCAATCCTTAGCGCATTCTTTACGTGCGGTAAACATTTGGCAAACTCCCCATGATAAAATCCCGTAAGAACCCAGTCGAGGCGCGATTGCCACCGCACGGTTCCGTTTACCAACTCCGTAACAAGCGCACGGTCTGCAGGTTCGAGTTCCGACCTTCGCAGTTCGGCATCCAGAAGTTTGTCGATATACGAGTCGCTATTCTCATACCGACTCAGCAGCTTTACTGCAGTGCCGCGTGCAGATTGGAAAATAGTGGTGGACGTTTGGTCCATTCGTGGAGCGGCCATCTCGTCTCGCTCCACCGATATAGGTGCTTGATTTTCCGTCATACCCGCAAGTTAGCGTGTAGCGATGCTAGAGTGCTAATGTGTTATTCTTGCCTTCTCTGTAACTCTTCGCCTACGAGCGGATCCTAGCGCATGATGGCTCTCACAAAAATTACCACCGTGGTTGTGCTCGCACTTATTGGAGGTGCGTGTCTTTACGGGCAAACAAACGTTCTCGACTCCGACCCCATTGCGGCTCGGCGGCGATTGGTGTTTAGCGAGTTGGGCGGCTATGTGGGCGTTGGCGCCAACTCCCAAGGTGGCACCTTTACTACCTCGTGTAACTGCGAGTTTTCGGGAGGGGGCGGCGCAGGGATCCTTGTGGGAGCGATTTTCGAGCGTCTTACACGGTCTACCATCGTTTGGGGTGCCACGCTAGGGTACGAAGGCAGAAGCATTACCTCAAAGTTCCGCGAGATAGAAGGCGTTGTACAGAGAAGTCCGAGCGGACGCGACTTTACCGTGCCGATTACGTTTTTACACGAGGCAGACGTGCAACTCGGTGTTGTTACGTTGATGCCCTTTGTGAAGTACACCTTTTTCGAGGGAATCTTCGGGCGCCTCGGGGGCTCTGTGGGCTACGTTTTTACATCGAACCTTATACATACCAAAACCCTCGAAACCACCGAGGTAACGTTTCCAAACGGAGAAACAGCGTCCGTTTCGCTTGCCGGTCAGACCGGATCTACCGTAATTCTCGAAGATGGTCCGGTATCAGAATTGTCTGCTTTACAGATCGGACTTGTGCCCGCAGTGGGCATGGATATCAGAATATCAAAAAAAATGTTTCTCTCGCCAATATTTCAATACATGGTGCCAATTACCACTATTAGTGCCCAAGGAGCGGGTTTTTCGGTGAGATCTTTTCAATTTTCTCTCGAGTTACGGCACATTCTGTAAGGAATGGCTTTGGTGGTTATCCACATTTACCTATTTTTTCCGTCCGTTGCCGAACGGCAATAACGGACGAGGTGGGAACACCACCCGAGGTTGGGATAAATCACATCATTCAGGATGGACGTGTATGATGCAGCGATTGGTGACGGTCTGTATCGGCGCTTTGCTACTTTTTCTCGCGCAAGAGCGGGCCGCAGCATCGAACTCTGACTTGTACCTCATAGGGGTATCCATTGAGTCTTCGCCTAGGGCGGACGATGATTCGCGAGGCGATATCTTGGAAGATCCCAAGAGAATTCGCATCCTGAACCTTGGAAAGGTTATCAATCACAAGGGACTGGATTACGGACCAACAATCAGCGCCGATGGCAAAACACTCTATTACGTTTCGAACCGGCCCGGTTCGCGCGTAACGAAGGACGGAGATTTCTCGCACGACTTCTGGTCGGCGAAAAAGCTCAACAACCTCGATACGGTGTTCTTTGCCCCGGTAAACATCGACACCGTTGATGCTGGCGTGAACACAATCATGAACGAAGGTGTGGCAACGATCGCTGCCGATCGACAAACACTCTACTTCACGGGTTGTAACCGCCCCGACGGTTTGGGCGACTGCGATATCTACGTTGCTGAAATCGACGGAGACCGTTGGTCGAAGCCCCGCAACCTTGGCCGGGCAGTCAATTCTGAATACTGGGACTCTCAGCCAACAATCTCTCCCGATAAGATGCGGCTGTATTTCTCGTCTAACCGTCCGTCTCCAACAAACCCCGATGGTGAAGGCGACGACGATATCGATATCTGGTATTGCGATTGGGACGACGACCTAGGCGAATGGAAGCCCGCAAAAAATCTCGGACCAGAAATCAATACGCCAAAGCAGGAGGTGTCGCCCTTCATTGCATCCGACGGTTACACACTCTTCTTTGCCTCGAATGGTCACCTCCCGAACATGGGCGGCCTCGACTTCTACCGCACGCGTAAGACGGGTGAGAAAGACAGAGACGGACGCGAAAAGTGGGCTAAGCCATCGCAGCTTCCTGCTCCGATAAACACAACTCAGGACGAGCAGTTCATCTCATTGCCGGCCTCTGGCGACGTGCTGTACTTCTCCTCGCGCAGAACGGATATCCCCGGATACCAGGGAGACCTCGACGTATTCATGGCCTTCATTCCAACGTACTTCCGCGCCGTGAATCTTATTGTGAACGTTATCGACGAGTGTACCGGACAGAATATCCCAGCTACGGTCTCCTTCCGCAATAACCGTACAGCACGGGCCGTAAAGGACAGCGTAGACATGCAACGCGTTGAGTCGAACGTAATCGTTACCAACGATGACTATGGCACCGGCGCTACGCGCGACGAGTCTACCACATTTACCGTAACGGCCTTCTCTCCAGCATACGGCGAGCGCTCCATTACTGTGGAAGTAAAAGATCCGGGCAAAACCACCGATCGTGGCGAGGCAGATCAACGAACAGAAATCCGCAAGACTATCATGCTTGGCCAACGTCCGGTACTCGGCGCAGAAATGGCCTTCTCGAACTGGTCCAAGCAGTCGAATAACTCGTTCAAGGGCTTAGTGATGGAAGAACGGGCAACAATTCAGTTGTACCCGATGTTGCCATACGTGTTCTTCGATCTCAACAGCAGCAAGATTGCACCTCGCTACAAGCTGATTTCCGCCTCGCAAACAGCGGGCTTTAATGACGAGCGTTTGCCGGGCGGTACGCTAGACAAGTACTACCACGTGTTGAACATCTTTGGTTATCGTTTGCGCAAGTACCCAAATGTGAAGGTTGAACTTGTTGGTTGCGTAGACGAGAAAAACGAAGACAAAAATTCCGACGTACCAAAGCAACGCGCTCAGGTTGTGTACGACTATCTCAAGAGTGTTTGGGGAATCGACGAGAGCCGCATGAAGATTACAGCGCGCGGCTGGCCAGAAATACGTTCCAACCCGAATGACACGTTTGGTATCGTAGAAAACCGTCGCACCGAACTCCGCTTCTCCGGTGGCTCTGCCGACGATTTGTGGGAAGTGCAACGTCCGATTCTTGATAACGACCCCATTGTATCGCCCGACCCAGATCGCATGACGTGGACAATGCGTAACGGCATTGATGAAAACATCGTGGCTAGCCGCAGAGTAGAAGTCTTCCGCGACAGCCGTCCGTGGAACGTACTCAAAGAAGTTGGCATGACGGAAACCACGAAGGAATGGGACTGGCAAAACGTAGACGGCGAATGGCCAAAGGAAAAGGGTCCAGAAGGCACTAAGGAGTTCAACGCAGCCCCATATAAGGCCGTGCTTGTTGTAACCTCCAAGAATGGCACAGAGTGTAAATCAGATACCGTTACAATTCCGGTTAAGCGTGTTTCCTCGCGGAAGATGGGTACCGAACGTGGTGCTTCTCGCACGATGGAAAAGTACAACCTGATTCTCTTCAAGTTCGACTCTCCGGAGGCCGGTCCGCTTAACGAGCGTATCATGGAAACATGGGTAGGTCCACGCGTTAAGAAGTCATCGGTAATCACCATCGAAGGTCATACAGACATTGTTGGTTTAGAAATACGCAACAAGAAACTTTCCGAGGACCGTGCTCGCACCGCAGAGAACTTCATCAAGCGCCGCACATCTGCGTACGAATCCCTAAGCACACGTGGTACCGGCGAGGAAGAGCCACTCTACACGAACGAGCTGCCAGAAGGACGCTTCTTCAACCGTACGGTTCAGGTGCGTATCGAAACACCACTGGAAGATGCCGAACTCGGCGACTAAGAGTGAACGTAGAAACAATACACAAAAAGCGCTCGGCCATCACGGCTGAGCGCTTTTGTTTTATGTTCGCACCATGATTGAATGGAATCTCGACCCCGTTGCCTTTTCGCTTGGTCCGTTTGCGCCACGCTGGTATGGAATATTCTTTGCAATGGCCTTCTGGTTAAGCTACCAGGTAATGCAGCGCATCTTTGCTGCCGAAAAGAAGGTTGCTAAAGATCTCGACCGCCTAACAATCTACATGGTGATTGGCACTATCCTTGGTGCACGCCTTGGACACGTAGTTTTCTACGAGCCGGAGATCTTTCTTTCCGATCCTCTCGAGGTTTTCGCAGTGTGGCACGGAGGGCTGGCAAGTCATGGCGGCGCACTGGGCATTATCACAGGTTTATGGCTATTCCATCGCAACAGCAGCTCGTTTTCTATGGTGTGGCTGCTGGACAGACTTGCAATAGTATCTGCCCTATCCGGCATGTGCATTCGGATAGGCAATCTTTTCAACTCCGAAATCATCGGCCGTCCAACCGACGTGGCGTGGGCGTTTTGGTTCAAACGAATCGATGCATTGCCCATCTATCGCCATCCCACGCAGATTTACGAAGCACTCGTTTGCCTTGCACTTTTCCTGCTAACGTGGTATCTCTACAACAAGGGGCTGGCACTGCGCAAACCCGGTTTTTTGATTGGGTTGTTCCTGGTGTTGCTCTTTACCGCTCGATTTTTCATCGAGTTTGTGAAGGAGCGTCAGGTAGACTTCGAGTCTACCATGGCCTTGGACATGGGTCAGCTTCTGAGCATCCCGTTTGTTATCGCGGGCGTTGTATTCCTCGTGTACTCACGGCGGACTTCTTCTCGATTGGCGTAAAGCCCGACACACTCTTTACGATACTCTGCACAGCTAAGGGGTCCTGCGTTTCGGCCTTAACAGAGTAGATTTTACCGTTGGCCTGTGTAAACTTTACGCACACCGTTTCCTGCGAACGAGAATCCCGGTACCACACCAACACAGTTGCAGAGGCGCTATCCGAGTGAACTGTAGCCGATACGCCTGCAGCACGGAGCGAATCGAGGAACCGTTGCGTATGTCGGTCGAAATCCATTCGGCGTGGAGCATTTTTAACAGCAACGCTCATCGAGCTGCCATCATTGCCAGCAAATCGCCGCACGCCCCCTGAATCAGATGTGGTCCAACTCTGTGGTCGGTCCGAGGCCATAACAAACCCTGCGGCGGTATCAATAAAGTTCGACCCCGTGAACCCGCCGCTCGAAGGCACACCTGGAAGAGACCGCACCAGAGAATCGGACAGCGTGCCCGTGGTAATTGCTACGGAGTCGCCAAAGGCCTTCACAACGTCAGTTGGAGTGCCCACCTGCGTGGTTATGGGTTTCTCTAGCGTTACCTCCACACCCTTGTCTGTTACCTTAAGCGTTCCGCCCCGATTGTTGATGTTCTGAAAGAATAGCACCGTGGCCATTACACCAACAATGGTAACAGATGCCGTAACGATAAGGGTACGCTTCGTTTTTTCGCGTTCCACGTGTACTTCCGTTGGCAGATTATCTCGCCCATCGGTTGGTGCCATTAGCAGACCCTCTCTATCACGAGTGTTTCCGGATGCGTGAACTTACGGTGAAGGACGGTAACTTTGCGGCTCACAATCGAAGGAAAAAACAGAATGTCTATCAGCAACATCACAGTTATTGGCGGCGGAACAATGGGCAACGGCATTGCACACGTAGCTGCGCAATGCGGATACACCGTAACGCTTGTAGACATAAGCGAAGATGCAACTGCGCGGGCGCTGAAGACTATCACGTCTAATCTAGAGCGTCAAGTAAAAAAGGAAGCCATCACTCCGGACGAAATGCAGACCACTCTTGCACGAATTCAAACAACCACGAATCTGGAGCAGGGGGCTTCCGGTGCTGATTTGATTATCGAGGCAGCGAGTGAACAACTCGAAATTAAACGTAAGATTTTTTCCGTGGTGGATGCCGCCAGCGCGCCTACCACGATTTTGGCTTCAAACACCTCTTCCATTTCCATCACAGAATTGGCCGGTGCAACATCCCGACCCGATAGGTTTATCGGCATGCACTTCTTTAATCCAGTACCAGTGATGAAGTTGTGCGAGATTATTCGCGGATTGTCTACAAGCAATGAAACCTATTCGTTGGTAAAGGACCTTGCCGAAAAGATGGGTAAGGTACCGGTAGAGGTACAAGACTATCCCGGCTTTATTAGCAACCGCATACTTATGCCCATGATTAACGAGGCAGTGTATTGCGTAATGGAGGGCATTGCATCTATCGAGGACATAGACACTGTAATGAAGTTGGGCATGGCCCACCCTATGGGTCCGCTTACTCTCGCAGATTTTATCGGACTAGACGTGTGCCTTGCCATTATGGAAGTGCTGCACAACGGTCTTGGCGACACTAAGTACCGTCCATGTCCATTGCTTCGCAAAATGGTTGCCGCAGGCCATCTTGGCAGGAAGAGCGGCAAAGGTTTTTACCAATATTGATTATGACCCTCGAACCGTGGCTGAGAAGCCCCCTACCAAACATTGTTGAAGAGCTGCAGCCCGTAGCCGCAATGTTTATTGCCGCGAAGGAAGACATTGTGCGCGCCACAGAGAGCATGTCTGCAGAGGCGTTGTGGAATAAGAATCATGGAGCGGCCACCATTGGGTTTCATGTACTACATCTTGCCGGAGCAACGGACCGCTTGCTAACGTACGCAGAAGGCGGTGAGTTAACGGACGAGCAAAAAAACCAGCTTATTGCCGAGCGCAACGCCAACGAAACACATCCATCGCCCGATGAAGTGCGTGCTAAACTTGTAGAGACAATGGATAACGCCGTGCGAAGATTGGAAGGGTTAACAACCCAGGCACTCTCTACGCCTCGAGAGTTGGGTAGAGCCAAAGTTCCAACAACCATGCGCGCCCTGATATTGCACGCCGGAGAACATGCGGCACGTCATGCAGGACAGATAGTAACCACCGCAATTATTGTGAGCGGTGGTGCCCGAGTTTGAACCACTGCGGTTCGCATTTGTAGAGACCAACCACATGTTGCGTAGGTCCGAAGAGTTCTATAGCGAGATACAAACACGGCGCACCGTTCGCGACTTTAGCAACCGTGCGGTTCCGCGCGAAGTAATCGACAACTGTTTGCGCGCTGCCGGCAGCGCACCAAGTGGTGCAAACATGCAGCCGTGGCACTTTGTAGTGGTTGGCGATGCCGAAACGAAACGGAACATCCGCATAGAGGCCGAAAAGGAAGAGTACGAGTTTTACCAGCACAAGGCGCCACAGGAGTGGCTTGATGCGCTTGCACCACTTGGCACAGACCAGCACAAGCCCTTTCTGGAAACGGCACCATGGCTTATTGCCATCTTTGCCCAGAGTTACGGCGTGTTGCCAGACGGACGAAAGGTAAAGCACTACTATGCTCAGGAGTCTGTTGGAATTGCAACCGGATTCCTGATAGCTGCTCTGCACCATTGCGGATTAGCAACACTAACACATACGCCCAGTCCGATGAACTTTCTCAACACCATACTGGGCAGACCTAGCAACGAACGTGCGTTCCTGCTGCTCGTTGTAGGGTATCCTGCAGAAGACGCAACCGTCCCAAAGATTACCAAACACCAGCTTGACAAGATTGCAACGTACAAGGAGTAATCATGCACGCCGAACCAACTGCTGAAGAACTTCATCGATGGCATCGCTTCTTTGCTGTGGAGTGCAACAACTCCGCGTGGCAGATGACGCTCGATGACGCATCCGAGCGCAACACCAAGGCAATGCTCAACGCGGCGCATGCCTCCGTGTATCACTGGCTTCATGTAGGCACAGAGCTGAACAAGATGCGCGGATACACCCTTCTAGCCCATGTACATGCCTTTTGCGGTCATGGAGCAATAGCCCTCGAGTACATCAACGAAGCATACGCGTACTTTCGGCAGAACAAAACCGAGAGCTGGGAGTACGCCTTTACGCACATGATCCGCGCTCAGGCAGCCCATGTCGCTGGCAACCACAAGCTGCACGCCGAGGCCTATGCAGAGGCGAAAAGCATTATTGATGGCATGGAAGAAGGGGGCGATAAGGAAGTTGTGATGATGACGTGGGGAAATATTCCCGCGCCATAGTCTGCCGTCCGTGCGGAACTCTTCCGGAGACAACGCCACGCATACGTTCCCCCAAATTGGTAATTTCCCTAATGCCTCAGCAAATCACAATCCACGCCTATGTAGCCGCACCAAAACAAAAGGTGTGGGATTCTTATACGCAACCACAGCATATAACCCAGTGGAACTTTGCCCATCCTTCGTGGCATTGTCCAACTGCTTCGAACACCATGCAGGTGGGTGGAACGTATCGAGCGCGTATGGAAGCACGAGATGGTAGCAGTGGCTTCGATTTCGAGGCCACGTACACGAGAATCGAGGCAGGCGAATCGTTCGATTATACAATGCCAGATGGTCGCACGGTAGCCGTTTTGTTGGAAGATGAAGATGGTGCAACAAAGATTACGGTAACATTCGATGCCGAGACAGAAAACCCCATAGAGATGCAGCGAGGGGGCTGGCAGTCTATTCTTGATAATTTCAAGTCCTACACGGAATCGATGTAACGGGCGCTCGACGGCCTCAACGTGTCCCAACCCCACTAAAGTTTTCGGAGTGTAATGCTCCCGGGGTGAAACGCGCGGAGCGCAATTCCGGAAACCTATTCACGAGTCTGCTGTTGTTATGGCAGGAGGAATGCACATGAGACTTCTTAGACACGTTCTCTGCTTACTGATCTGTGCACTTTCGGTGCAGGCTCAGTCTATTGATTGGATACAGCAAATCCCACAGATGCCCCTCGGATGGCAAAATCCAGGAGCGCTGGTGGTATCGGAGGACGCGCTCCGTGGCAGACTTCTCACTGTAGGTTGGAAGATTGGCACAACGCTACGCACAACGGACAATGGGAAAACTTGGTTTGGGGTGTATGCGTTGGGCACAGACGTAGTAGGAAAAGATGCCGAGATGTACGTTACGCCAGATGGTAGGTATCTCTATTGGGGGCTAACGCCGTGGAATCAGAGGGTTGCATTGGTTTCCACCGACGGAGGAATCGAGTGGCGCACTATCACAAAAGACGAGCGAGTGTTTAAGGATGGCTCGCATCGCGGTTTTGAGCGATTGATTTTTCCTGCCCACATTCGGGCATTTGATACCTCGTACACAGTTCCGAATCTTATCAGTCACGACTTTGGTATTTCGTGGCGGAGGTTCCCGCCACGCATCTTAGACTCAACAATATCGATGCCGCGGGAGCTACAAGTTGCCCCTCATGTCCTGTACAACGAACGTACAATGTACTGGGATAGAATAGATGTGCGCACCGATACACAGTGGACAAAAACAAGCGTGTCGGCGCGCCTACACCAACTCGTCGAAGTAGATGGTGGCGTTGTGGCTCGTCGAAATGGCGAGCTTCACATCTACCCATCGCTCATGGATACGGCAATGGTCTACCGAACGTGGACAAGTGAGGTTACTGGTGAAACAATAAACCTTTCCATCTCAGACATCCATTGGCTGAACGATTCAACTGCGTTTGCCTTCGATCGCAGCGGTTGGGTTTTCGAAATCCGTCCACGCACCAATACAATACGGTTGATACAACCCTTTGGAGCCCCCTTCACCTCACCAAATATCGTAGTGAGTAGCAGCACCAAGCTGGTGCACGCAGTAACACATGGTAACAGGTGCATTGCCATTTATCAGAATGCCAACAGCAAACCGCACGGTGCCAACAAGTGGCAGATTGTAGAGTTCGAAAACGGCGATGTGTTGAGAACAAACACCTGTTGGGCTCGATTTGCCGATGTAGTGATCAATGGTAACTACCCCATAACGTATCTCGGCAGTAAAGGAATGTATATGTTCATCATGCTGCCTGGTAACAACAGATTCCGCGAGATTGTTCGCTCCACAAACCTTGGCACAACGTGGGAGCACATACAGAACATCAACGTAGAGGAGCTCGATCCGGAGTATCTGCCAATCATTCGATCCGCAAGAGTTAATAACCGCACCGAAACGGTTGTACATACGGCTTACGAACATCTTTTAGAAACCAACTCCAATGGAGCAGTGGAGATACGCCAGCGATTAACAGACAGGTCGTTCTTTGATTATGGTCAAGAGACTATCTACGGCGGTAATCCCTCCTTCTACGAGGATAACAATCGGTTGGTTTTAGCAGACAGAGTGCTGGGAATTCTCGATATAGATAGTGGGTACGTTGTTGATACGTTGCTGAAAAGGAGCGTGCGGTTCTTTCGGCGGATAACGCCAACCTTGTTAGCAGCGGGTAAAGATTCTCTCTGGTTGTCGTTCAACAACGGCAAGGAGTGGGTTAACGTAACGGCTGCAATTCCTCAGCTTGAAGGGAAGCGGCGGGGCGTGTTTAGTGATGTAGCAATGACTTCTACTGGAACACTTTTGTGTGCTGTTCGTGGAGTAGACTATCAGGGTGGGTCTACGGGTAACGGTGTAGCAGCGTATGGAGGCATTGTTCGCAGCACCAACTATGGCGATTCGTGGCAGTGGTGCACAAATCTTCCTGCGAACATGCAGTACATAAACAGCATTGTACGGGCCTCCGACTCGATGCTCTTGGCAACCGCGGGAACCATAGTTGCAGACTCCGCAGAAATTCGGAACGGAGGAAGATTCTCGGCTACCATAGAGAACTCTGCTATCCTTAAGAGCACAGACGATGGAGCAACGTGGACCCTTGCGGCTACTGATGTTCGCACCGGGATGAGGAGCAATTTTATCGATCCTGGTCTACTTGTTCTCAGCAACGGTAATGTACTTGCCAATCTTCATTCGGGTGCTGTGCTGCACTCGAGCAACGGCGGCCATTCATGGAGTCAGCTCGATATTGCCAACTTGGGTCAGGCAGTGGTGCACCATTTGCGCGCAGAACACAACGGAACCGTTGTAGCGTCTACGAGCATCGGCGTGGGCTACCTAAGGGTGCCATCTGTAACAAACGTGAACGAACCAGGCGAGCAAGTCCCCAGCACCCAGCCACACGTAACGTATCAACCCTCGGGCACGCTAACGGTGTCCGATGCCCCACAAGGTGCACGCCTAGGCATCTTTTCCATGGACGGACGCCAAGTACAAAGTGTACAGTTGAACTCCAGCAGCCACACAATCGATGTATCTCCCCTTGTCCGCGGAATCTACGCTGTAGAAATCCGAGCAGGGGCCCAGGTGTGGCGCAGCAGCTTTGTGCGGTAGTGCCACGTCGGCAGTCAATCGTCTGATCACCAATTCTTGATGGATCTATGCATCCCTTCCTTGCCAATCGTCTTGTAGAGCCCCGAACCTTTGCTGCACTATCGGAAGTATCCGATGGCTCATTAATCTCGGAAGGGGGCGCGGTGTTTCCGGTGGTGGACGGTATTCCGGTGATGCTCGACCTACAGGCAAAGGGTGAGCAGTACATCGAGCATTACCAGACAGATGCTGCCGAGTTCGATTATTTCGAGGAGAGAGATGATCCCGCAACGGAACATGACGAGCGGAGGGTGCGGGAGGCACTACTCCGTAGGTTGCCCGATGGGGTTACGAACGTGCTAGATGTTGGCTGTGGCAGAGCATGGGTAGCCAATGCGTTAACGCCAAGAGGTGTTACGGTGTGTTCACTGGATGTTTCGTTAACAAATCCGAAACGTGCGCTATCGATGTATCCTAACGATAACCACTGCGCTGTTGTAGCCGATGCGTTTGCGCTACCGTTTGCCTCTAATAGTATCGACTCGGTTATCGCATCGGAAATCATCGAGCACGTGCCCAATCCGCACGCGTTTGTGAAGGAGCTTTTGCGCGTGATAAAGCCGGGTGGTGTGCTTTTGGTATCAACTCCATACAAAGAGAAGTTGCGGTACTCCCTGTGCATTCATTGCAATCAACCTACGCCGCTGCATGCACACATCCACAGTTTCGACGAGAAGGTGCTCTCCACGCTAACACCCGATGTTCACCAGGTAACATTTGCATGGGAGAGCTTTGGCAACAAGGTGTTGTTGTTTCTTCGCACCTACCCATTGCTCAAGTGGATGCCGTATGGACTCTGGCGCAAGGTAGACGGCTTAGCTAATGCCGTTGTAAATAAACGCGCTCACATTGTTGTGGAGTGGCGCAAACACGTGGCGTAGTCTAAAACCAACGCGCATCATTGGGGTGCACGTACCACGTAGTGGTTGCGCCCACATCCAGCCGAGCGTTGTCGGTGCGTCTCATGATAAGGGTGTCTGCGCCGCGATTCGCATGAATAAGCCATTCGTGACCGATGTATTCTACCGCAGTAACGGTTACTGCAATCTGCAACGCCCCCTCAACCGGATCAATGTGCAGTTTCTCTGGTCGGACACCTAATGTGCGACCCTCGAAGGAGAGCAGGTTCATTGGTGGACTCCCCGTAAAGGTAGCTACGAAAGTGTTTGACGGATTCTCGTAGATGTCTGCCGGAGTTCCAACTTGTTGCAACGCGCCGCCGTTAAGAATGGCCATTCTGTCGCTCATCGTCATGGCCTCTACTTGATCATGCGTTACGTATACGGTGGTTACGCCAAGTTTCTGTTGCAGCGCCTTAAGCTCTGTGCGCATGTGGGCGCGTAATTGTGCGTCGAGATTGGAAAGGGGTTCGTCGAACAGAAATACACTCGGCTTGCGGATAACGGCACGCCCAACAGCAACGCGCTGACGTTGTCCGCCCGACAGCTGTTTCGGTTTTCGATCGAGCAGGTCTTGCAGTCCAAGCATTTCCGCAACCTCGCGAACCCGAGCATCGACTTCTGAAGTGGGCACTTTTCGAATAGCCAATGGAAAGGCAAGGTTTTGGCGGACAGAGAGATGCGGATAGAGCGCATAATTCTGGAATACCATACCTACATCCCGCAGGCGGGCGTCTACAGTATTTACACACGTGTTGTCGAATAGCACGCGTCCGCTGGTTACTTCTTCCAAGCCGGCAATCATACGGAGCAGCGTGCTCTTGCCGCAGCCCGATGGACCTACCAACACAAAAAACTCCGAAGGCTCTATCGTCAGGTTTATAGCTCGAAGCGGCTGAACAGAACCGTACGATTTTGATATCGAGTCGAAGGTGATACGCATCATTTGCTGCAAAACTACTGCATATGCGTCTACTTCTTTTCGTTGAACATAGGTGATAGTAGATTTGATCTGCTAACCGCTCATTCTCCTCGAAACTCACACTGAAAAAGGTGCGTTATGATCAAATTCCCTTCCATCATAGCTGTATACGCTATACTAATCGTGGTGCTATCGTCATGTGGAGACACATCCGGAGAGCCCCCTGTACTGCTATTCTCAACATCTGCGTCGGACTACCTCTTTAAAGGCGGCAAGGGTTCCACATGGGAATACTCGCACACCGAGATAGCAGTGGATACGAACGGTGTACTTACGAGGAGCCCAGAAGATGGCATGAGGGTTCGATTCACACTGCTCGACACTGGCGTAACACGCAAGGATGTATCGCACATCACAGTTATGCTACGTGAGAGTTTTATCAATGGCGTGCTGAATGACGTTGACACTCTGTACTTCACGAACAACAGTGGCAGTGTTGTAATGCACCGCTTACCACTAAGAAGCATTCAATCTAGCCAGGTTGTGATTGCCGATCCCCTGGTTGAGGGGTCTTCATTCAAAACCAATCCCGAGAGCTCATCATCGGCAGTTGTGTACTTCGACGACGTTGATGTACAAGTACAGACTCAGGCCGGACTGTTCCGCAGCGTGAGTCTGGTTGAAAACTCGGTAGATACGCTAAGCGATGGTTCGATGAGAACCAGAAATGTAAAGACAAGCATTGCTCCCTGGAACATGTTTCTCGAGCAAACCAGCATCGAGACAACAAAGTTTGTCTCTGGAAAGTCAATTGTTGAGACAACATCAGCCAGCATTGTCAAGATTGACATAAAGAACTAAGAACCAGAACGCTGAACATTCGCTACGTTGTTGTTTCGTGGTTCCCGAACTAGTGCCCTTACAAAAGGTGAGAAGGTGCGAAGTAGGTAGGACGGAATGACGATACGGTATACTCTACTGCATACAAGTGATGTGGATGATGTTGTGAGAGATGATACCGATACGCTCTCGATATAGAGCGACAATGGTAGGGTAGTCCGAAATCACTTCCCGTATGGTACACCATCGGGTTATGAGATGTGGCCTGCCGATCCTATTGTGCGTGGAGCATCGTTCCAACGGTACTCGCGCATTGCAGAGATTAAAGTATACATAGACGAGGTAGGCATTCAGGAGCAAACACCAGCCGGCTTGTTTCGTTGTGTAAAACCCGAACACGTGAATCGTTTATTCCTTTTAACGGAGAGGTTCGCACAAAGCATCGGTAAATCGGCAGAGGCAGAATATGCGGTGTACCTCTTTATCGCTTGATTCCAGATTCCTCACAACACGATGAACTCCGCAATCTTGAAGTTCTCACGTATCCCACGTGGATAATCGTTGCTCCAGGGAGGCAAATCGTTGGTCGTGTATACGACATACAACAGTTGGAGAGAGTGCTACGCCGCGAGCGAAACAAGCGTATGCCACCCACTACAAGCCGGCCGCTTTCAACGCCTCGGCCGCCGTCAACTGATCGGGAGTAAGGCTGTCTGGAAGGCCAACCGTACATTCCAGATACAGGTCGCCGCGCACGGATGGATCGGCATAGGCCGGCATGCCAAGACCTCTCATGCGGAATGTTTTAGTTGCAGGGGTTCCGGACGGAATCTTTAGCTCTACGGAACCGCGCAAAAGCTCTACGCGCACAACACCGCCTAGAAGGGCAGTGGTGAGTGGTATTGCAATGGATGTATGAAGGTCCTGTCCGTCTCTACGGAAGCGTTTATGCGGGGCAACGGTAACTTCAATCTGACCGCTAGGCAGGCGAAGTCGGGTGCCGGTGTGGATTCCAGGTTTGAATGAAACATCTACGGTTTTACCTTCTATGGTGTAGCGTTTCTGCGTTCCCTCGAACGCCTCTTCAAGCGTTAACGTAACGCCGAACATTTTGGGAGCGGGTGCAGGCTTTCTCCTCGATTGTGTTCGCGTTCGTTGTTGTGTGGCTCCATTGCCGAAGAGTTCAGACAACAAGTCGCCAAAAGAAGTGCCGGCAAACATGTCGCCAACATCATCCATCGAAACAGTGCCACCTGAATGTGGGTACCGTGCGCCCCCTGCCCTGCCGGATGTTTGCGTAGAAAGTACATCGTACTTGGCGCGTTTGTCTCTATCCGAAAGCACCTCGTAGGCCTCGCTGATCTTCTTGAATCGTTCTTCGGCGGCCGGGTTATTAGGATTAGCATCGGGATGAAATTCGCGGGCCAGGTTGCGAAATGCCTTCTTGATGTCGGCATCCGAAGCGGTGCGTTCTACACCGAGTTCTTTGTAGTAGTCTGTAAAGTTCATCGTAGTACAGCGCCTACCGACAAGCCGAACCACTTATCGAGATACAGCGCAAAAAGTACTGTAAAAACGATAATGACGAAGAACACTACCCCTATCGTGCGTCCGGCACCCCGTTTTGTTTGTTGCAGTCCGGCCTGCACTGCCTTTTCTGTAAGACGCTCCGTAAACGCAAACACGGGCACAAAAATCAATACGATGATTGCCATGCCAAGTGCGGTGGCGGTGGCTGGTCGGAACTGTTCTGTTTCGGATAACACACGTTCTTCCAACAACCCCGTTAAGAGGTACGATGTAAGCACGGTAACAGTAAAAATTACGGCCTTGGTAAGATGTCGCATCATCGGGGAAAAGGGGTAGGGGGCGTGTGTATCGTATGGAGGGTGCGGAGTTTACCGGAGTATCCACGCAGGAGCATCGTACTCCATCGTTGTTCCCATCCATCGCACCAGTCCACCATCAGGCAGTAGTCCCCACAGCCGATCGTGAGTAAACGCATACGTTCTGCAGTGGAGATCTACTGGCTGTAGTATTCTCACCACGTCTCCGGTAAGCGACGGCCACAGAAGATTGGATGTAGTGGCGATAGCGGTAAATGGTGGCTGCACCATTGGCGACGAATAGGCGGGAACATTTATCGAGAACAACGAGCGCAGCGTTGCCTCATCCGGGCGCGGCGAGTTACGCAACGGAAGTTGCGCATGAGCAACATTGGTTGGTAGAACCACTGCGCTACAGAAGACCACGCTCAGCAAAAGAAGTGTACGCATCGCCAGCAATAATAAGGTGATCGAGAACGCGAATATCTACGATGCGTCCCGAATCCACAAGCTGACGCGTGATAGCGATATCTGCTTGTGATGGTTCGATATTACCCGACGGATGATTGTGGACCAGGATGATTGAGGCGGCATTTTCTGCGATGGCCAGCCGGAACACCTCGCGCGGATGAATGAGAACAGCGTTCAGCGATCCATCACTCACATGCACATCGCGGAGAATCTGATTGGCAGTGTTCAGCAACACCACACAAAATGTTTCCGTGCGTAAATGCCGCAGACGCGGCGTCATATACCGCGCCAACACCGCTGGTGCACTTACTGTTATCCGGTTGCTAAACGGTTCGGCCTGAATACGATGAGCCAGCTCGAAGGCCGCGCATAATGTAGAGGCCTTTGCTGTTCCCATGCCACGCACCGCGCGGAGTTCGGCCACATCTCTGCCTGCTAAGTCTGTTAGCGAAGGGAACCTATCCAGCACTGTTGCCGCAACTTCAGTTGCCGAAGCGCCCGTTGTTCCCGTGTTAATGAGCAGTGCCAATAGTTCCTGCGTACTCAGTGCGCCGGCACCATGGCGCACAAGGCGTTCTCGCGGACGGTCGGCCGTGTGTTGCGTCATGCCATGCCCCCTGCCAGCACCCATGTGGAGTATGCCTTGGACGAGGCCAATACATCTAAACAGATAAACTCCGGCACTTCATACGTGTGGATGTTAGCCAAGGCATTCCCTACATCGTTGATGTTGCTGCGGGGAATTTTCAGGAGAACCTGGCACTCGCGCGTTTCGCAGAGCTCGCCATTCCACATGTAGAAACTCGTGATTCCCGGAACAACGGACCCGCACGCGGCAATTCCAGCTGCTACCAGGGTGCGAACAGCCAGGCGCGCCTCGTGCTCTGTGGCGAACGTTGTTAGCACAACTACCATACCCGGGTGCTCAACTGTTGACATTTGTTGCATTTTTGCGTCCCTTCGTTTTCGGTGTAACATACCATGATCGACCTCCTCATCTACCACATCCATCTTGTAGCGGCATTATATGCCTTTACAGTGCGTTGGCAGCACGAAGGACTGCGGGGGGGCGGGTTAGCAATTGCAACGTGTGCGCTGGTCTTTACCATTCTGTGGGCCGTTACGGGTCCGATAGCGCGTATCATCATGCCTGGCGGCGCCCCTGGAGACATCTTCACCTCCGACACACTTTCGTTGCTCCTGCTTATGATTCCCGAGACATTCTTCTTCCGCGCCTTTTTTGTGCGTGGCACTCAGGGGGCGAAACGTGACGCCACATCGGCGCCATCGAAATAATTCTCGGCTCGTATTTGGAGTGTATACCCTTTCTGCCGTAAGTTTGTTGTTCCCCCCGCGCTGATCGTAGCGATGGCGGGGAATGACAGTACGACGGTGTTCTTTGACAACAGGAAGCAAGCAGTAACACAAAAGGGTAGGACATATGATGTTCTGCCCCCGAGATCAATTCGGAGAAACAACAACAACAAAGAACTAGAATCAAACTGTTCTACAACGGAGAGTTTGATCCTGGCTCAGGACGAACGCTGGCGGCATGCCTAACACATGCAAGTCTAGGGGTAGCAATACCACTGGCGCACGGGTGAGTAACACGTAGGTTATCTGCCCCCATCACAGACATAACCCCGGGAAACCGGGGCTAATATCTGATGAGGTCGCGAGATCAAAGCTTCGGCGGATGGGGATGAGCCTGCGGCTGATTAGCTAGTTGGTGAGGTAATGGCTCACCAAGGCAACGATCAGTAGCTGGTCTGAGAGGACGAACAGCCACACTGGAACTGAGACACGGTCCAGACTCCTACGGGAGGCAGCAGTGAGGAATATTGGTCAATGGGAGCAATCCTGAACCAGCAATGCCGCGTGTGGGATGACAGGGCTTCGCCTTGTAAACCACTGTCGGACGGGACGAAAAGGACCCTCGGGGTCCCGGGACGGTACCGTCAAAGGAAGGGTCGGCTAACTACGTGCCAGCAGCCGCGGTAATACGTAGGACCCGAGCGTTGTCCGGATTTACTGGGTATAAAGGGTGCGTAGGCGGTCTTGTGCGTCAGAGGTGAAATATCCGGGCTTAACCCGGAGGGTGCCTTTGATACGGCAGGACTTGAGTACGAGAGAGGATGATGGAATTCCTGGTGTAGCGGTGAAATGCGTAGATATCAGGAGGAACACCGGTGGCGAAGGCGGTCATCTGGCTCGTAACTGACGCTGAGGCACGAAAGCGTGGGGATCAAACAGGATTAGATACCCTGGTAGTCCACGCCCTAAACGATGTATGCTTGGTGTTGGGGCCCCGAGGTCTCAGTGCCGTAGGAAATCTGGTAAGCATACCACCTGGGGAGTACGATCGCAAGGTTGAAACTCAAAGGAATTGACGGGGGCCCGCACAAGCGGTGGAGCATGTGGTTTAATTCGATGATACGCGAGGAACCTTACCAGGGCTTAAATGTAGAGGGAATGATGTGGAAACATGTCAGCCTTCGGGCCGTCTACAAGGTGCTGCATGGCTGTCGTCAGCTCGTGCCGTGAGGTGTTGGGTTAAGTCCCGCAACGAGCGCAACCCCTATCTTTAGTTGCCAGCGGTTAGGCCGGGCACTCTAGAGAGACTGCCTACGCAAGTAGAGAGGAAGGTGGGGATGACGTCAAGTCATCATGGCCCTTACGTCCGGGGCTACACACGTGATACAATGGCCGGTTCAGTGGGCAAAGCCGCGAGGCAGAGATAATCCCCAAAGCCGGTCTCAGTTCGGATTGGAGTCTGCAACTCGACTCCATGAAGGTGGAATCGCTAGTAATCGCGGATCAGCACGCCGCGGTGAATACGTTCCCGGGCCTTGTACACACCGCCCGTCAAGCCATGGGAGCCGGGGGCGCCCGAAGCCGGCAGCAATGCCGTCGAAGGCGAAATCGGTGACTGGGGCTAAGTCGTAACAAGGTAGCCGTACCGGAAGGTGCGGCTGGATCACCTCCTTTCTAAGGAGACCTGAGAAGTTTACTTCTCGATCTCTCTACAGATCGGATCGATCGTAATAGCTCTTGCTTCCTGTTGTCTAAGAACATCAAAAGTGTTCTTTGTAACCGAACTCCATCAATGATTTGCAGATGGGCCGGTAGCTCAGCTGGTTAGAGCACACGCCTGATAAGCGTGAGGCCGGTGGTTCAAGTCCACTCCGGCCCACGTTGGAAAGTTGATGGGCCCATAGCTCAGCTGGGAGAGCGCCTGATTTGCATTCAGGAGGTCTACGGTTCGATCCCGTATGGGTCCACGGAAACACAGAAAACACAACACTGTTGTGAATTGCTGTCGGATTCAAGAGTTCTTTGAAAACAGAAGAGGTTAAATTCCAAAAACGAGCGCGTTTCATGGTGCA
>DAITNB010000024.1:0-34537 GCA_036834845.1 bacterium
AATCCAGGTAATCCGGTAATCCAGGTAATCCGGTAATCCAGGTAATCCGGTAATCCAGGTAATCTCTTCACACGTATTCCTCAATGCTTGGGCACGTGCAGATCAGCACGCGGTCGCCATGGGCGTTGTCTACACGTCCAATCGCAGGCCAGAACTTGCGGTCGCGTACCCACGGGAGTGGGAACGCAGCTTGCTGACGTGTATACGGACGTTCCCATACGTCGGACGTAGCAACAAACATTGTGTGAGGCGCATGCTTCAGAACATTGTCCTTCTGGTCTGCAGCACCTATGCATACCGTCTCGATCTCGGCGCGAATGGAGAGCATCATCTCGATGAATCGGTCGAGTTCGGCCTTGCTTTCACTTTCCGTGGGCTCGATCATCACGGTGCCGGCAACAGGGAAGCTTAGTGTAGGTGCGTGGAATCCGTAGTCCATCATACGTTTGGCAACGTCTTCGGCCTCGATACCACCGCGTTGCTTGAACTCCCGTAGGTCCACGATCATCTCGTGCGCACAACGTCCGTTCGTGCCGGTGTAGAGAATGGAGTATGCTCCGTCGAGACGACTCTTGATGTAGTTCGCGTTGAGGATCGCACGCTTGGTTGCGTTGGTGAGGCCCTCGCCACCCATCATGCGGATGTATGCCCATGAGATGAGCAGGATGGACGCCGAACCCCACGGCGCGGCTGACACTGCGCCCACGTTCGTTTCGGAAATCGGGTTTACCACGCAGTGCGATGGTAGGTAGGGGGCGAGTTCTGACGTACAACAAATCGGACCCATGCCTGGTCCACCACCACCGTGTGGAATACAAAAGGTTTTGTGGAGATTTAGGTGGCACACATCAGCTCCAATTGTACGCGGCGATGTAAGTCCCACCTGGGCATTCATATTCGCCCCATCCATATACACGCGTCCACCATAATGGTGAATTGTAGCGCAGATATCCTTGATAGACTCTTCGAACACGCCGTGCGTGGATGGATAGGTTACCATGAGGGCTGCCAAATCGTTGGCATGAGACTCTGCCTGCATCTTTAAATCAGACACATCGATATGACCATGGGCATCGCTCTTTACAACAACGACCTTCATACCCGCCATCACGGCAGAGGCGGGGTTGGTGCCGTGGGCAGATGCAGGGATGAGCACAACATTTCGATGTGCCTCGCCCCTTGCCTCGTGGAAGCCGCGGATGGCTAACAGGCCGGCATATTCACCCTGAGCACCAGCATTGGGCTGAAGAGAGCATGCGTCGAACCCAGTAATCTCATTGAGCCACAATTCCAGTTCACGGAAAATGCGCTGGTAACCCTGAGTCTGTGTTATCGGCGCAAACGGATGAACACGATTGAACTCGGGCCACGTGATGGGAATCATTTCGGCTGTTGCGTTCAGCTTCATGGTGCATGAACCAAGTGCAATCATGGAGTGTGCCAACGAGAGGTCCTTGTTCTCCAACCGCTTCAGGTATCGAAGCATCTCGTGTTCTGTGTGGTAACTATTGAACACGGGATGTGTGAGGTAATCCGACGTGCGTGCATGAGCGGCAGGTATCCCCGACGCAGCAGTGGAAAGAATGTTCTGCGCGTTTGGCGCAGCAACACCCTTTGCGGCTGCAAGAACATTGAGGATTGCTTGAATATCTGCAACGGTAGTTGCTTCATCGAGAGAGATTCCGATGCACGCGCAATTCTGGTGATAGCGGAAGTTCATCGCTGCTTGTTCTGCGTGCGGACGCACTGAATCGTGGTCTGCGTTTATGCAGAGTGTATCGAACCAACTTTGATTGCACAATGTATAGCCGATAGTGCTTGCGCCTGCAGCAAGAACAGAGGTAAGCGTGTGCACCCTATTCGCAATGGAGCGGAGTCCGTGTGGACCGTGATACACGGCGTACATGGCGGCCACATTGGCCAAGAGGGCTTGTGCGGTGCAGATGTTGGATGTTGCCTTGTCTCTACGAATATGCTGCTCACGCGTTTGCAGAGCCATCCGAAGAGCAAGATTTCCTTGCGCATCAATGCTAACACCGATGATGCGTCCCGGCATCATCCGCTTGTATGCTTCCTTGGTAGCAAGGAACGCTGCGTGTGGTCCACCATAGCCAAGGGGCACACCAAAACGTTGTGCCGATCCAACGGCAACATCGGCGCCGAATTCGCCCGGTGGCGTTAACATGGTAAGAGCCAGCAGATCTGTGCCAACCGTAACCAGTGCGCCCCCTTCATGAGCACGGTTGCAGAACTCTGTGTAGTCATGCACCGAACCATCGGCAGCCGGGAATTGCACAAACGCGCCAAAGATGGTTCCGTCGAACGATACAGACTTCCAGTCGCCCACAACCACTTCGATGTCTAATGGTGTTGCGCGCGTCTTGATTACGTCTAGCGTCTGCGGAAACACATTTGCATCAACAAAGATTTTTTCCGCGTTCTTCACCTTTGTACCACGTGCTGCGTACATCAGGTGCATTGCCTCTGCAGCAGCAGTTCCTTCGTCCAGCAGAGACGCGCCGGCTATTTCTAGCTTCGTTAGGTCCGTTACAACCGTTTGAAAGTTCAGGAGCGACTCCAATCTGCCCTGAGCAATTTCTGCCTGATACGGCGTGTACTGTGTGTACCATCCCGGATTCTCTATAAGGTTGCGCAGAATTACCGGTGGTGTAAGGGTGTCATAATACCCCATGCCGATGTACGACCGGGCAGGCGTGTTCATTGCCGCGATTGCCTTTAACTCTTGGAGCATTTCTATCTCCGTAAGTGCTGGCGGCAGCTCTAGCGGACGCTGCAGACGAATCTGCGCGGGCACCGTTTGCTCGATCAACTGGTCTATGCTGGCAGCATCAACCGCCTTAAGCATGGCTTCGAGGTCTGCGTGGGAAGAACCATGATGACGGTGCTCGAACACATCGCGGTACATAGTGGTAGGGGGCTTAAGGGTGGTGGAGTATGGACGGTAGAACAACAAAAATACGGATTTGGTTCGAGCAACTATGCCTTGAAATACGCAAGTCCGTACGCATTTTGAAAATTCTTAAAAATGTTCTAACTCGATACAGGATATCAGTAATAACTCATAGCTACAACACTTGGAGGCGGCGATGACTGGAATTCTCTCTCTCTCTCTCTTTCTCTTGATTCTGTCTTTTTCTAGCTCCTCCTTACTTGCCCAGCCCGTAGTGCAGTGGGGTGGAGCGTGTGAAGGAGAAAATGAAGGCTGTGGTGTTTGGGTTTATTGTGAATACACGGTGGACCCCGTAACAGCGGTTTGTGAAACTGGCTGGACGGGCCCACCCCCTCACTATGGCACATCGCCAACAAAGGTAAAATCCTGCAAGTGGCAGCCCTGCGGTACGGCCTGCTGCAGACGGACATACACTGTATGCATTGAAGAGGCAGCTTTCGGACTTCGTTTTCGGAATATTCAGCTCGTCTCCAAGCAAAAACTGGGTGATTGCTCCGGCCAGAGTCAGTACGCTAAACCGTGTCAGGATGGGTGCTAGTGTGAAGCCGCATTCCCTGGTAGGGGCGATCCTCCTGTTTCTGTTACAGCTTGATGCGATAGCACAGTTAACCCCGCTAGCGCATTTCCCGCCGGATGCCATATTCTCTGGAAGCAGTCGAGTATCGAATCTTGCTGTAGCAGGGAATGGAGATCTGTACATCAAGGCGTCTAGAGATACCCGCGGAGCTATTCTAGATACCTTCCAGTTAGTTGTGCAAAGAAACGGGCAGTCGAGTTTTGAACTTGTGCATCACTTTCTTGGATCACCCCAACAAGGATTCGCGAAACATGAACTTGTTGCAGCAGAAAACTCAGTCTACATTACAACACAGTATGGCTTAGCTCGTGCAGACAGAAACGGACTTGTTGCCATCATTGATTCGTGTTTGCCAAGGAATGGTAACGTTCGATTCATCCATGCCGCTAGCGATAGCGTACTGCTTTTCTCCGCTTATGACACAGTAGACGTTCCACCGAACTCATCGGGAGGATGCTACTCAAGTAATCTGTTAGCGCACAACCAATGCGAGCAGATATACCGAAAACAACGCAACAGATTTACAGGTGTGTGTGGGGGGTACGCTTCACGTTCGCCATCAGACGTTGTTGAAATGTTTGAGTACCGAGGCGCGTCCAACGATACTATGCTCAGGCGACTCAACGGTGAGGGTGTTTACACGGACATTGTAGTACGTGACCGATTGTTCGAACCAAGAGCCGTTTTCGGGTATACGAATGGCTGGATTGTGGTGGGCACATCAACCAACCTAACAGAGACCATTTATAAGCTCGACAGCAACTTTCTGGTGGTTGAGTCTATGAACGTACCCAAGAATACCACGGGCGTCCCGGGTAGTTATAGATCGTTGAAGATGAGCGGTAACCACGTCACGTACGCCACGTCGAGCCGCGTCATGGTGTTCGACGTATCACAGATGAGATGCACCGAGCTATCGGTTGCAAGCATTCAAACTGGGTTGCCCGACTCCTCTTGGGGAGAGATGATTGAAGAGGCATTGTATCATTCGGGATACCTCTATGTTACGATGACCGTTCAAGGCCTTCGAGTATTTCGAGATCAGGCAACAGCGGTTGCCGAAAATGGTGGATCACCGGAAAACAGGACGCAGGTTTTGCGTACCTCGGCAATAGACGGTTCAGTTTTCCTTGCGGGAGATTTCTCATCTCCGCAGCAAATTGCTGCATACGACGTTTGTGGTAAAGCGCGCCAAGTGCAAGGAAGATTCAGCCAGACCGGGGTCAGTATTGATCTCCATGAGCTGTTCTTGGGTCTCAATCTTATCCGAATGAGTAATGGTTCAGTGTACGTAGTGCTGCGTTGAAGGCACCAACCAATTCTGCCATCGAATTATCCCGCTTTGTTTCGGAAACACGAAGATATCGAACGAGAAACCACGACCGTCATTTGGAGCCGCGGAACAAAGTACCACAGGTAATCAGGTAAATCGGTAATCAGGCATTCAGGTAATCAGGTAATCAAGTAATCCGCGCTCACTCGTGCGTTCTATCGCGATACCGACAGCAGTCTGGTAGTTTGCTATATGCTTCGTCGGTAGACTTTGCATCCTCCACATCGTGCCCGGCGGCTACAATGGCTTGTTTAATCTTGTCGAGCGTTGTTTTAGAGTCATCGTACTGAACAGTGAAAAGTTTTGTCTTTTTGTCCCACGATGGATTGGTTACTCCCTCTACCGCGGTGGCGGCCTTTACAATGCGCTTCTTGCACGACCCGCAATTACCTGCCACTTTGAACGTTACTGTTTGCTCTCCGGCAAACGCTATCAGTGGCAGAAGCAGCGCGAGAATTGTTACGATGGTTCTCATGATGATGTCCTAGAGGTAACTGCGGGATTTTGATGGAACTGGCGAAAAGACGTGTCAGACCGGAATTTACTGTTTCGTGCGAACTTTGCGTATGACTCTCAGAAAAACTGTCCTTATTCTATGCGCCTTAGCAGCGACCTCGGCCATTGCCTGGTTTTTCCTCCGCACCTCCGGCAAGTCTTCATCGGCCGCGCTGAAAAAGCCCGGCGCCACAGCCACGGTCACGGTACGCGCAGAGGAAGTTCGTGCAATGCCCTTTACGGAAACGATTACGCTAACCGGATCGGTGGTTGCCGAACAGTCCATCGAGGTTCGGGCAGAGGTTAGTGGTCGGATTCAGCGAATAGGTATACGAGAGGGGGCCGATGTTGACGCGGGAACGTTGTTGGTGAAACTTGTGGATGCAGACCTGGTTGCGCAGAAGAAGAAGTTGCTTCAGCAGCATGTGCTCGACAAAAACCGACTTGCCCGTCTCGAAAAACTCCGTCCTGTAGACGGGGTATCGCTCGATGAATACGAACAGGCCGCAGCGCAGGTAGAGATTCGGTCGGCCGAAATTGCCGCGCTCGACGCCATGATAGAAAAAACAGAAGTGCGCGCCCCCTTCGCGGGCAGACTTGGTTTGCGGAATGTTAGTGTTGGTGCTGTGATTACCCCGCAAACCATTCTCACCACACTTACGAGCGTGAGTACGTTAAACGTAGACTGCAATGTGCCGGAGCGATACACCGCGGCGCTTGCTAACGGCGGAGCCCTGCGCGTTCGTGTTCGTGGTGCCGACACAACAACGCGGCTTGCCACTATTGTTGCAATAGAACCCATTGTGGATGTGCAAACACGCACACAACGTGTTCGAGCTCGAATTGAACAACCTAAAGGTGTAACAGCCGGAATGTTTGCCGATGTTGTTCTTACGCTAAGAGAAAACCCCTCCACGCTGCTTGTACCAACAGAAAGTGTTGTGCAAGACATGAAGGGGGCAAGTGTTTTTCGCATCGAAAACGGCATTGCACGATCTACGCCCGTTACGCTTAGCACGCGCACCGCATCGCATGTGGTTGTTTCGGGTGGCTTAGCAAGCGGAGACAGTATTGTGGTGAGTGGTGTTTTGTTTGTAAAAGATGGCGCATCTGTAACGGTGCGTGATCGATGAACATCAGTGTTCTCTCTATTCGCAGACCGGTAACCGCTGTAGTAATCAGCTTGTTACTGGTGCTCATGGGTGTTGTAGGTGCATCCTTTCTTGGCGTGCGGCAGTTTCCTGATGTAGATCCGCCCAATATCACCGTAACCACAACGTATGGCGGCGCTAACGCCTCGGTTGTTGAGTCGCAGATAACCGAACCACTCGAAGAATCGATAAATGGCATCGATGGCATTCGGTCTCTAACATCAACAAGTGCCGATGGTAGATCTACGATTACGGTGGAGTTCGAGCTTGGCCGAGATCTTGAACAGGCCGCTAATGATGTACGCGACAGAGTTGAACGGGCAAAACGAAGTTTGCCTGCTGATGTAGATCCTCCGGTAGTAGCTAAGGCCGACGCTAATAGTCAGGCCATCGTGGTAATGACGGTGCAAAGTTCAAAGCGCACACTTCCGGAATTGAGCGACTACGCAGCTAACGTTCTGAAGGAACAGCTACAAACCATTACGGGTGTGGGAAACATCACTATATGGGGCGAGCGGAAATACGCAATGCGGGTTGTGATGGATCCGGAACGGCTCTTCGGTTATGGTCTTACTCCATCGGATGTTCGTGTGGCACTTCAGCGAGAGAACGTAGAGCTGCCCTCCGGACGTCTCGAGGGAGAGTCTACGGAGCTATCGTTACGCACGGCCGGACGTTTATCGAGCGTAGAGGACTTTGAGCAGCTCATAATTCGATCCGATGGATCGGCTGTAGTCCGTTTGGCAGATGTAGCTCGCATATATCTGGGTGCCGAAAACGAGCGCACCCTGCTTCGGCGGGATGGCGTGCCGATGGTGGGTATTGCGTTGTCTCCACAGCCGGGAGCAAACCAGATAGACATTGTGAATGAGTTCTACCGGCGTTACAACGTGCTTACCGCTTCGGCGCCCACAGACCTTACGCTGAATATTGCCTTCGATAATACAACCTTCATTCGCACCGCAGTTGGCGAGGTTGAAGAAACAATCGCCATCGCATTTGTGCTTGTGGTCCTCATCATATTCTTGTTCCTCCGATCGTGGCGAGCAACACTTATCCCTGTTGTGGCAATACCGGTATCTCTTGTATCGGCCTTCTTTTTCCTGTGGCTGTTTGGCTTCTCCATTAACTTGCTAACGCTCCTTGGTGTTGTGCTTGCTACTGGTTTGGTAGTAGACGATGCCATTGTGGTAATGGAAAACATCTTTAAACGGATAGAGCAGGGGGAGCCCCCTATCCAAGCGGGCGAGAGAGGATCGTCGGAGATCTTCTTTGCCATTGTGAGCACTACACTTACGCTAACTGTAGTTTTTCTTCCTGTGATATTTCTCTCTGGAATTACTGGTGCGTTATTCCGCGAGTTTGGCTTGGTGGTTGCATCAAGCGTTGTGGTATCGGCAATAGTGTCGCTTACTCTTACTCCAATGATGAGCACACGATTGCTCCGTCATCAAGACTCAACCGGATTCCTTGTTCGCATTACGGAGCCGGCGTTCGTGTGGTTAACGGGTAAATACAACACATCGCTACGTGCGATTGTGGCCCATCCAACAATTGCCGCCGTAGTTGTGGTGCTTACCTCTGCATCGATATTTCTTGTTGGACGCACCTTGAAAACGGAGTTGGCACCTCTCGAAGACCGGTCGCAGATAACGATGAATATGACGGCGCCCGAAGGTACTACCTATGACAGGATGAATGTAATCGTAGACTCCATGCAACAGCGGTTAACGCGATTAGTGCCCGAAAAACGCTTCATCCTCACCGTTACGTCGCCCTTCTTCTTGTCGGGAGGCAGCAACGCCGCCTTTGCGCGGATATTTCTTAGTGAAGCCGAATCTCGCAGCCGCACACAAATGCAGATTGCGGCAGCGCTAACTGCAGCCATGCGTACCAACACCGAAACACGTTCGGTAGTAATTCAGGAGCAAACGATCTCCACCGGTGGACGCGCCGGGTTGCCGGTGCAGTTTGTTGTGCAGGCCTCAGATGTGGAAGGTCTACGTTCGGTGTTGCCAACGTTCCTCGAACAAGCAGCGCAGGACCCAACATTCTCTGTTGTTGATGTAAACCTAAAGTTCACAAAGCCCGAGGTTGTAGTTGAGATTAACAGGCAACGGGCACGCGAACTTGGTGTGAGCATCTTGGACATAGCTAGCGTTCTGCAGGCCTCCTTTTCAGGTCAGCGCTTTGGGTATCTCATCCGCGATGGAAAGCAGTATCAGATTATCGGCGAACTCGAGCGGAAGTCTCGTGCCACACCCGACGCTGTGCGCATGATGCATGTGCGCTCTGCAGACGGTAGAGTGGTGGCACTTGCGGACGTTGTTACTTTGTACGAGCAGAGTATTCCTCCGCAGTTGTATCGTTACAATCGATCGGCAAGTGCAACGGTAAGTGCAGGGTTGGCGCCCGGCAAAACAATTGCCGACGGGATAGAGGCAATGGAGCGCGTGTCGAAGAATGTTCTCGATGAACGATATGGAACCTCGCTTACAGGCGCCTCGCGCGACTATGCCGAAAGTTCTTCCAGTTTGTTGTTCGCCTTCGTTCTTGCCTTGCTTTTAGTATATCTGATTCTTGCCGCACAGTTCGAGAGCTGGATAGATCCGCTTACCATCATGCTTACGGTTCCGCTGGCACTATCGGGCGCGGTGGTGTCTTTATGGTTAACTGCCGACACTCTGAATATCTTCTCTCAGATTGGGTGTATTGTGCTTATTGGACTGGTTACGAAGAACGGAATCCTGATTGTTGAGTTCGCTAATCAGCGTGCAGCCGATGGTGTTTCCTGGAGGGACGCAGCGTTGGAGTCGGCCCATCTGCGCTTCAGACCAATTCTTATGACGTCGCTCGCAACCATTCTGGGAGCGTTACCAATTGCACTGTCCTTGGGTGCTGCAAGCGAGAGCAGGGTAGGAATGGGTGTTGTGGTGGTGGGCGGAATGTTCCTTTCTACGTTTCTCACTCTCTACATCATTCCTTCCATCTACATAGTTTTGTCGAGATATAAACGCAAGCAGATGGGTGGTAAACGTGCTGCTGCGTTGGTGGTTGCGCTGTTTGCTGTTGCGTCTGCCAATGCGCAAACGTTAACATTAGACGAAGCAATATCAATTGCGCTTAGCCGCAACTACGATGTGCTCTTGGCACGTCAGGATTCTCTCTCTGCAGTTACCACCGGCAAAAAAACAATCATCGGGTTTCTCCCTACGGCGTCCGTAAACGCCACATATACAAACGGATCGAACGCTTTAACACAGGTTCTTTCCAGTGGGACTGTTATCGAACGCGATGCCGCAGGATATTCAAACCTTAATGCGCTTGGAGTGGTAAACTGGACCGTGTTCGATGGCCTAAAGATGTTTGCCATGCAAGACAAATTGCAGGCCGCCGAGGGTAGGGGGCTAGCAGTTGTACAAAGCAAGATGATGTTCATTATTGCGGATGTGATTACGGCCTATAGCGCTGTTGTAGCTAACGAACGCTTTCTCCGAATTGCAGACAGTGCCGCGGTTTTGGCGTTAGAGCGATACACCATAGAGAAGAATCGGTACGATGCAGGTTCTATATCGGGGGTAGAGCTGGGTCAGGCAGAAATAGACCGTAATAACGCCAACGCAGTTGTTATCCGATCGCGCATCGAGGTGCGAAATGCCAAGTCGGCGCTAAACACCCTTCTCGGGAGAGACCCCGCAACAACAATGAATGTTGCGTCGGAAATGCGCATGCCGGATGCCCCCTCCCGAGATGGTGTGCGTGCTGCAATAGAGGCAACCAACCCCGATCTTATTGCGGCCCGCCTTGCTATGGCCGAAGCGTCTGCCCATGTTCGCGAGGTTACATCCGCGTTCTTACCTCGCATTGGCATAGTTGGGGCGTATCAGCTAACGCGCAATACTTCTGATGCCGGCTTCTTACTCGAGAACCGTTCAAACGGTGCGTATTTCGGCGCTGTATTTCAGTGGAATGTTTTTAATGGAATGGCAGATGCGTATGACCGCGAGCTGGCGAAGATTGAAGAGGATCGTTCGCGGATTTCTATAGATGCCGTACGCAATAATCTATTGGGTCAGGCAGAACGAATACACAATACCTACGATGGTGTAGAAGAACTTCTTGGTATACAACGAGCAACCTACGCGGCTGCCGAGAAAAATGCCACGGTGGCTATTGAGAAGTTGCGTGTGGGCACAGTTACGCCCCTCGAGGTACGCCAAAGCTTGGTGTCTTTGCTGGAGAACGGACAAAGCGTTGCGCGTTTGGAATACGAACGAGTGCTGGCGGTAACAGAACTACTGCGTTTGCAAGGTACACTCGTGCGCTAAGCAGCGCCGGGGCTATCTTTGCGGGACATATCGAACACTAACAACCTGTAGACCAATGCGCATCGAACGCGATACCATGGGCGAAATCGAAGTTCCATCTTCGGCCTATTACGGGGCACAAACAGCCCGTTCACTCATTCATTTTGCAATCGGACAAGAGCGCATGCCGCGCGAGGTTATCCAGGCGATGGCAACACTAAAGAAGGCCGCAGCCATGGTAAACGCTGAGCTGGGCGTGCTGTCTGCCGAAAAGCGCGACCTTATTGTTCAGGCCGCCGACGAGGTGATAGCAGGTACCCTCATGGATCACTTCCCGCTTAGTGTGTGGCAAACCGGCTCCGGCACACAAACAAACATGAATGTGAACGAGGTTATTGCCAACAGAGCAATCGAGATTGCAGGGGGCGAGCTTGGATCCAAAGAGCCGGTACATCCAAACGACGATGTGAATAAGTCGCAGTCGAGCAACGACACCTTTCCTACAGCTATGCACATTGCGGCGGCCGTGGCTGTTACGGGTAAACTTCTTCCGGCTGTTCGTGCTCTTCGCAACACCTTGCATGATAAAAGTGAGTCCTTTGCCAACCTCATCAAGAGTGGCAGAACACACCTCATGGATGCAACACCCATTACGCTGGGTCAGGAGTTTTCGGGATACGTGCAACAACTATCGATGGGCATTGCCCGCATCGAACAATCGCTCTCCGGTGTGTACGAGCTTGCCTTGGGTGGCACCGCTGTTGGGACCGGACTCAATACACATCCCGAGTTTGCGGATCGTTCGGCTGCTACCATTGCCCGCCTTACGGGTTTGCCGTTCGTTAGCGCGCCAAATAAGTTCGAATCTCTTGCAGCCCACGATGCCTTAGTGTACCTCCATGGAGCCCTTAAGACGCTTGCAGCGAGTTGCATGAAGATTGCCAACGATATTCGATGGATGTCGAGCGGACCCCGCTGCGGCCTAGGTGAACTGTCGATACCCGAAAACGAGCCCGGCTCTTCTATTATGCCCGGCAAGGTAAACCCCACACAAAGCGAGGCCATGACGATGGTTGCAGCGCAAGTGTTTGGTAACGATGTGGCAGTGAATGTAGGGGGCGCATCAGGCAACTTTGAGCTGAACGTGTTTAAGCCCGTAATTATCTACAATGTGTTGCAGAGTGTTCAGCTATTGGCAGACACCTGCACGATGTTTAACGAACATTGTGCCGTGGGAATACAGCCCGTTGTTGAGCGCTTGGATTGGTACAACAAGAACACCCTTATGCTAGTTGCCGCTTTGAATACGCATATTGGGTACGATAATGCTGCCAAGATTGCCAAAACAGCACACAAAAATGGAACAACACTGAAGGAAGAGTCTGTTCGGCTTGGATTGTTAACAGAAGAACAGTTCGACGCGTGGGTGCGTCCGGAGAATATGTTGGGGCCTAGCGCCGATTGAGATCACCACATTGGAGTCAGGGTTTGTGCGTACACTCATTGTAATCTTCCTTGCTGCAACTACCGTGTATGCACAGAATACTGTGCATCATTTTGTGGGTACGAATGGCATACCCGCTTCTTCTGTGGCCACTGTGGTGCAGAAAGCACCACCAACTCTTCGGGCCGAGGTGGCACTCGACGATAATCGTAGTGCAACGTTAGACTTCCGTCGAGTAAACGCAGCAACGCCCTTTGCGCAATTGATGGTGCAGAGCAACAATGGATTACAGTGTAAGCCACTTAGTAACGTTGTAGTATCATACACTGCCCGCACATCTGCAAACGAAGATGTTATCCTTACAATGTCCACAGACGGTACGGTACTTACATCGGTGGTAGATCCTGATGGTGATGTTCGCGGAACTCATGCATTTACCGAGGGGCGTTCGTACGCAGTAGGTGCGCCTGCGCCGGTGCATGCCCCCTTTACCTGTGGTACAAACCCGCGTGTTGAAGAACGGGTGCAACAGCGATTACTTGGCGTTCTCCAGGAAGCACGGAAGACGAGAGAGCATGCGCAGACTTCAGACACAATAACACTCAGGATTGCCGTAGAGGCAGACTATGAGTTGTATTCTCAATTCAAAACCGAAGCTGCAGTAACAACCTACGTTACACAGCTTATTTCTTCCATTTCTGCGGTATACCTCCGCGACCTCAAGGTGCGCCTTGTTCTTTCGAACATTCGCGTGTGGAAAACCGAGGCCGACCCCTATGATGCAGACAAGGGGATTTTTTCCTTGCTCTATGACTTTGTAGACCTCTACAGAAATACCATGACTGCCGTGGAGCGAGATATTGCCGTGTTCCTGACAAGCGGAGGAGCTACCGGGGGTATTGCCCGCACCATTGGCGGTTTATGCGAGGAAGACGGAAGTTATTGTGCCGGAGACGTAAGCGGCACATTCGCAGTTCCCGGTGAATGGGCGTGGGATGTTGGGATGTTAGCCCACGAGTTGGGTCATGTATGTGGCGGAATACACACCCAGAGTTGTTATTGGCCAACTGGACCCTTGGACAGTTGTGTATCCGGCGAGTCGGGCGCGTGTTTGTCCGATAACGAAACACGTCCGACGCGTGGCACAATTATGTCGTATTGCCATCAGCAAATCCCCAATGGCGGAACTATGGCAATGGTGTTCCATCCACTGCATAAAACAGTGTTGCGCTCCTTTATTGAGAAGGCAACGTGTGGTGGCGGAGTAACTGTACCACGCACTTCTGTTCTGCGTGGCACCGCCGTAGATGGTGTTACAGGTGCGCCACTTGCTGGCATTGCTCTGCGGTTGCGACCGCTCATCAATGACATTTACAGAGCAACCGAATTACCCGCGGGAGATACCATTACAACAGCGTTGCCCGATGGTTCGTTTGCGTTTACTGGTCTGGCGCACGGACTGTATACTGTAGTTGCCGATGGATCGTGGATTGCCTACCCGCCCGATGCGGACGAGTACTCAGCCGGGAACTCGGTAATGATGGCAACAGACAGCGTCCATTTTGTTGCTCGGTTTACATCGGGACGCAGAGGCACCGTTATGATAGCAAACAACAAGGATACTACACCTGTTACGCTTACGATCTACAGCACAGTGATTCCGAATGCATATCTCACTGCAACGCTAACGCCAGCCAACCAAGTGGAAGATTCGTTGCAGCGTAGCGCCATGTTCCCCATAGGAAGATACATCGTTGTTCCGAGTGCGGTGGGCAGAACCTTCCAGCCTCCTTTTGCCGAGGTTGATGTCTCTCTTGGCCAAGGTGACGTAGTGGTGCGCTTTGGATCAACGAGCACGCTACCCGAACTTCGCACCACGCTTAGTGTGGCACATATTGAGCGGATGGGAACAGAAGCAAACAGAACCTATGCGTTTGTTTCTGGCAGGCCCTACGAGATAACAGACATCAACACGGGAGAGGCCGTTGCTTCCGGAACAATGCCGGCGAACGGTGTGATAGTGCTCAGAAACTTCGACGCTTCCGCTGCCTATACGTTGAATGTAAACGTGGATACTGCTTCAAAGTCGCCAATCTCGAGTACTGCGTGGTTATACCCGGCATACGGACTCTTTGGTTCGCTTGTTGAACAGGTGAATCGGCGCTTCCCGCTTGTAGCGCGTTCCTATGGCTTTCGCGTTTCAAATGCCCCCTATCAACGATTAAGCAATCCTACAATGCTGCGTGGAAAGGGGCAAACATCGCAGTCACATCATAAGGTAGAGCTACCGTTTGATGTGCGCGTTAAGGACAGGACGATGTCTCGAATGTACGTTTCGAAAAATGGCTTCGTAACATTCTCCAACAATTCCTTTCCAACCTGGTCTTCTTCGCCAGTAGCACAGAATGACGAGGCAGAATTCGTTGTGAGTGTTTTTGGTTCAGAGCTGTTTCCAGATCCCGAAACCACGTCGAACTGGCACATAGCCTACGAGCTGCGTGGCGCCGAGCCAAACCGCTCTGTTGTGATAGAGTGGTTAGATATGAAGTCGCGCTTCTACGACTGGGAAAACGGACGTGCCGAAGACATTGGTCGATTTGGCTTTCAACTCCACATTCACGAACGCGGCAAGATAGAGATGTGCTACAAACGTCCGGCAGACATTCCAAAGCCGGTTTCTGCACAAGTGGGATTGCGTGGCAGCGACATCCTCGATAACCAGCTTCTTGCCCTGTATTCGGAGAACAGTTTTACGTCTGCGCGTGCGGTGTTTACGCCCAATGCATCTACCTTCGTAACGATTACAAGCGCCGATGCTATTCCCGATGGGGTAGCGTTTGTATGGGAGGACCCCACAACGTCCGTTTCCGATGAAAACAACGCGCAGCAAATTCGACTCAGCCCGATCCCTTCCGAAACATGGTTTGCGGTGCACGGTTTGGAATCACCCGGCAGGTTAACGGTTGTTGATATGCAGGGCAAAACGGTGCTTGTTGCTTCTGATGTAGCCGGCCCTACAGCCGTATCTGTTGCCTCGCTTGCTCCCGGACACTACACCGTGGTTGTAGACACGCCGGGTAAACGTTGTGCCTTACCCCTTGTGATTCACCGATAACATGGTGTCCATCGAGAAAGATGTGCCTCTGGCGCCATTTGTAACGTTTGGTGTGGATTCGCATGCGTCGTATATGTGCACAGTTACATCCGTTGAAGAACTTCGGCACGCAGTGCAGTGGGCACGCCAAAACAGTATGCCTGTTCGTGTTCTTGGTGGCGGCAGCAACGTGTTACCGGTAGCCGATGTTAGGGGGCTTGTAGTACGCATAGCCATTGTTGGACGCACGGTGCGTCACAACGGTACACAACGCAGTATTACCGTTGGTGCCGGCGAAGTATGGCACAGTGTTGTGCAGTGGTGTGTGGAGAATGGATGGGGGGGATTAGAGAATCTTGCTCTTATTCCAGGCACCGTTGGTGCCGCCCCCATGCAGAACATTGGTGCCTATGGCGTGGAACAGTCTGCATGTTTCGATTCGCTCGTGGCATACCACGGGGAGACGAACACACTTCATGAGTTCACGTGCAACGATTGCCAGTTTGGTTATCGCCAGAGCATCTTCAAGACATCGCATCGTGAAGGTTGGATAATCGTTCAGGTGCGGTACAAACTAAGCAGTGCCCCGGAGGTAAACACGTCGTATCGCGATATTACTTTGGAGCTGCAAGAGCGGAACATTACTGCACCCACCATTCGCGATGTTTTCGATGCGGTAGTGCATGTACGGACGCAAAAGTTGCCCAATCCTGCGGTGTTAGGCAATGCGGGATCGTTTTTTAAGAACCCTGTTGTGTCTGCAGAAGCTGCTGCTACGTTATGCGAAGAATACCCGGGCATGCCAACCTATCCGCAGACAGACGGAACGGCAAAACTTGCTGCCGCGTGGCTTATCGAAAAGTGTGGCTGGAAGGGATACAGGGAGGGCAGTATTGGTGTCCATAACCGGCAGGCACTGGTGTTAGTGAACTACGGTGGCGCAACCGGACAACAGATACTGGATTTATCAGAGCGCATTGCGCACTCGGTTCACGAAACCTTTGGTGTTTCTCTCGAACGCGAGGTTAATGTTTGGTAATCCGAACCACGCGTCCGGATGCAAGCTCTACAATCATGTCTGCATCAGCCACGGTATCTAATCTGTGGGCAATGGTAAGAACTGTTACGCCGGCAAACTCTTCGCGAATGGTTTTCTGCACCAACGCATCGGTGTTGGCATCTACACTTGCGGTGGCCTCGTCTAACACGATAATTTTCGAGCGCAACAGTATTGCTCGCGCAAGGCAGAATAGCTGACGTTGCCCTTGCGAAAAGTTCAAGCCTCCTTCTGCCACAGGCGCATCAAGTCCACCCGGCAGAGCCGCCACGGCGGCATCCATATGAACCCTCCGCAGGGCCTCCCAAACGTCGGCATCGGTTGTGGTAGAGAAGCGATCGAGATTTGACCTAACAGTTCCAATAAACAGTGTGGGATCTTGTGGAATTATAGCAATGCTCTTCCGCAGAAGGTGTAGTGGAACCGTGGCAATGTTGATGCCATCTATAGTAATCTCGCCTTGCTCCGCTTCTACAAACCGGAACAGGGCTTGGAACACGGTACTCTTGCCAGAGCCGGTGCGACCAATGATTCCCACCTTCATGGCAGGAGTAATGGAGAGCGTAACACTATGAAGCACGCGCGGCAAATGTTCTGCGTAGCGTATGCAGAGGTTGTTCATCTCGATAGACCCCTCTTTTGGCCAACCTTCCGGAATGTGCTGTGGGTGTACGTTGATTGTTTCTTCTGGTGGAAGTGTTGAAAAGAATCTCAAGCGCTCCACAGAGGTCATCCTACTCTCCACTTCGCTGAACGCTCGAACGGTCCAGTTAAGGTTGCCCCAAAAACTCAGCGCGTACGTGAGCACTAAACCAGCCATGCCCGGCAGAACCGATCCGCTCCACGCTGCATACACTATGGCCAAACATGTTGCCAATCCAACCAGACCGCTAATTAGCGGCACGCGTGTGCTAAACCAGCGATTCAGCATAATGCTACACCAGAACTGACGCTGGTAGTTGGCCAGTGTAGCCATAGCTGTTGTTTGGAAATAGTGTTCCTTGCGGAAGCCATGGATAACATCTAAGCCGGTAACGAGTTCCTTGAAGTGAGCATAACGCGGCGATCGAGAGATGCTCTCGAGTCGTTTTGCCTCTCGCGCGCACACCCGATAGTCGCGTTGTAAACGATAGTACATGTATAACACGGGCAGCACCACTAGAAGTACCACCGGCAGTACACTAACGATAAGCACCAAGGAGCCGATGGTTTGCGCCAGAGACTTAAACGACTGTTCGATGTTCCACGATAGATGGTCATCCACGGCCTCCATATCGCGAGCAAACCGATTTAGGATTCTTCCCATTGGCGTGCTATCAAAAAATCGGAGCGTTGCATTCATCACACCGCGCAGTGCCATGTCGTGAATACGCCGTCCCGCTCTCGCTGCGGCTTCTAACCACAAGGTGCGTTCGGCTAACCAGCCGATAAGTACAACAACACCAAGTCCGCCATAGATAAGCACTGCTGTAAGGGGCGAGGCAGTTCCATCAACCCCACGCTTTACCTGATCGGTCCACGTGCCCAACCACCACTGCTGAAGTATGGGAAGTACGGTGATACCTATTGCGCTAAGAATAAGGGCGCCCAGCGTTATAGGCGCAAGAAGTGGCGCAGAGCCAATCATGGCGCGCACGTAGTGTAGGAACACGTCCTTGCCAACAGCACCCACGGCACGATCTTCGTCATCGGTTAATCTGCCGGATGTTGCTGGATCGTCTGCATCTACCGCGTGGAGAGTCCCATGTATTGTGGTAACGGTTGAATCGGTAGCACCAAGCGCTGCATGCAGATCCACTTCTTGTCCGGCTGCATCTACCAGTGCGCGGAGTGCTGGGTTGGAGAGTACCTCTTCTGGACTGCCTTGTGCAACAATTCGTCCGTGCGATAAAAGCACTACCCTATCAAAGCTGCGCAAGTGCGCTAAACGATGTGTAGCAACAATGCGGGTTATGTTTTTCCACCTACCAAATATCAAGCGGTGCACAAGTATCGTTTCGGTCTCCACATCCACAGCAGACAGTGGATCATCAAGCACAACAAGTTCCGGATTATGGTAGGCCGCACGGGCCAAAGCTACGCGCTGCTTCTGTCCGCCCGAAAGGTTCACGCCCCGCTCACCAATCTCTGTTTCAATTCCGGCTGGCATCGTTGTGATGTCCTGTTCGAGCGCTGCATCATGAAGTACACCTGCAAACAATACCGGATTGTGATCTTCGCCAAAGTAAATGTTATCCAAGAGGGAGGTATTCATGATGAACGCCTCTTGCGGCACGTACGCCGTGCGTGCCAGCCCACCACCAACGCTACTGCTAACGCAAGTTCCTTCCGTAGCACGTTGTATGCCCGCAAGTACTCGGAGCAAGGTGCTCTTACCACTACCAACAGCACCAATGATGGCAACAGATTCACCCGACCTCACGTCCAGATTAATCGCATCAAGCGCATTGACGTTGGAAGCCGGATACCGAACCGAAAGCCCCCTAACAGAAATAGAATGTTCCGCGGCTTGTTCTTGGTTGTTGTCGTTGCTGCGTGTTGCAACAGTTGGCGTAGAGAAAAATGCATGGAGTCTGGCAGCCGCAACGCGGGCATGTTGCGTGTTAGAAAGAAGATGACTGATAAGCCCAAAGGGCTCCTCTAGCATGGCGAACAAGGCAATACAGGCAAACACGGTTGGGGCCGTAAGCACTCCACCACTCGCGATGTAGGCAGCGAATGCAGAGAAAGCAACAAGAGTTGTGGTAGAAATAAAGATTACCGTGCTAACGGCGTCGGTGCGAACAATACGCACCTTAGTGGCAACCTCTCGATGACGCACAGAGGTAACCTCTTGCTCTACACTTTTTTCCCACGCGTGATACTTCACCACGCGTATACCTTGAAGGATTTGCGACATCAGTGTTACACGTTGGTCGCGCAGCTCCATCAGGGTATGATCGAGACGTCTGTAGCGTTTTGCAACAGCTATGGTAAGGGGCGAAATAAGCACCAATACAGCCAGTGCCGCAAGAGTAGCAGCACCAAGGAAGTACCACAACACAACAAACACCGCAACACTTTGAAGCGCGGTATTGAGGAACTCCGGAATAAAGAACATGGCTTCGGAGGTTGCCTCGGTGTCGGAAGACAGATGGTTAACAAGATCACCGGTTGGTATGGCGGCTCGTGCGGTACGTTCTACTCGCAGGGCATGGTCTACAATTCGTCGGTTTAGACCATTGGTAATAATCGCAAAACCACGCAGCGCATTGAAATACCAGTGTTGCTGCACAACCGCTCCTACTAGGCCAACAATGCCTAACGCGGTTGCTAATCCCAGCACAGAGAGTGGTATGTTTTGTCCGATAGTTGCGGTGCTTATTGCGGTAAGGAGTGCATGAAGCAGTAAGGGGCTTGCAATGGCAATGGAAATCTTGGCAAATGTTAAGGTAATTATGAGTTTTGCCGGACGTCCGGTTGCCAGCATGGACAACACAATAAACCGATAGGGACGAGATGTATCGAGTGTAGTAAACGCCTCCGGAGCGTTGTTTGGGTGCAGATCTGCGGGAAGTTCGGGGGCATCTGCGGGCGATAGAGCGCGCACCTTCCCTCTGCGGACAATGGAAGCCGCACTCGAAAAGAGGATATCGCGTAAATAGTTCAAAATGTGGGTCGTTCTCTTCAAATAGGTAGGGTTGCGCTAAAGACAATTGTTGTGCCAATACTACGATGCGTTACTTTGTCGCGGAATTTGATAGATTGAGCGAATGAATTGCTTCTCATTGGTGTTGGTGCTAATCGTACTCATGAGCAATGTAATGGTTGCACAGGAACGACTACGATATGAAGAGTTGGGGTTACCGCCAGCCGTTGGGACTTTGTCTATGACAGGTGGCAAGGTATTTCACCGTTCGTATATGGGGCTGCATGTTTATGACGCTTCGCTTGATCGGTGGCGACACCTAGGTGCCGAATCGCAAGTGTTGTTATCTCAACCATGGGTTTTGCATGCGAATGGTCTGGTTGTTTCGGCAAGTGCTGCTGGTACCGCTGAGTTCGATATACGAGAAGAGGTGGTGACTTTTCACGATGGCGTGTTTTTCGATTTTCGCTATTCCGACACGATTGTCGGGCGGATCAAACCTACCTCTCGGCAAGATACTAGCACCATTGAATGCACATGGTTGTCTTGGCCCAACATGAGTGTGATCCGTACAGACAGTATCCGGTGTAAGGGCTCACTGGTGTTTGGCGCGGCCATCCCGTGTTCCGATTCCTCCGTGATAACGCTTGCCGGAACAGGCATTGGCATTTTTTCATTTTCCGAGTCCCCCAAATTTATTCCTATTACGTCTGGCATAACTTCAGATAGACACTACGTGTACATAGACGAGCAGCGCACGCACATCGTTCTTACAAGTGCGCGGGATCTGATGTACTCAGTGAACAAATTCGAATCGTATAGTTTCATTGGTGGCATCCCTGTTGATTCTGTTCATAATGTTCTTTGTACCGCTGATACAAACGTTGTTTATGGAGTGCACTCAGGGTTAATTCAAAGGATTCACCTAGCGGAGTCTACGAGAGACACGCTGAGGCGTGGTCTCCCGAAGATCTTTCGGAACGTGGTTGTCGTTAATGACACCCTTTTTATCGGTGTTGTAGATTCCGTTCTTATTCACTCGGAAAACCAGGAGAGAAATGTAAGCGCGGGTTTGCCTTCACGGTCGTGTGACCGTTTAATGGCTCTGTCCGACGGCGTGGTTGCAGGAACATATCGCAACGTGCTCCTTCACCCATCATTCGGGCAGTGGCGGATGGCAGACCTAATCACGCCTAATCCGAACTCCATTGGATTTGTACCGATGGGCGGTAATGATTTAGGGGATTTCTGGGCTGTCGAACAAGACCTCGTTATACATGTTGGGCCTAATGGTGGCGTGTTGAAATACGACTTTGGTTTCCCGGGTTACCTTCTCAGGGGGGTGTATTCTAAAGCAAATCAGACTTGGTTCACCATGCTCTATGCCTTGGAAGAGGCGTGTGGAGGAAATCAGGTAGTGTGGGCGTCTGGCAATAGTCCTATACGAACGTTACTCTGTGAAGAAGGAATTCGCACCCTAATGGTGTTTAATAATCGCGACCACGTTGCTCTCACTCGCGAGGGCTTTGGATGGCGCACCGTAGATGGAAACTTTGATCAGTGGGAGAAGGTTGTATGTCCGGTGATCCCAACCACCGCAGTTATGCGTTCATTTCAAAAGGGCAACCATGGCGTATGTTTGGCGCCTGGACATATGTTATGGACGCATGATGCCGGCGTTACATGGAACTATGCGGAGGGAGAGGTGTTTCGTTCTGCACTGGCAGCGGATGGGAGCATCTATACGGTTAGGGTAGGAGAGACTGCCGATTCTGCACTCATCGTAGAGCGCAGGCAATCCGGTCAGATCTCTGTTGTTGGCGTCGTCCCGCAAACACCATACGTACACGCCACAAACGAATTACGAGAGGTGGCCTTCGATGATAATGAGCGTCGGTTATACATTGCCACCAAACATTTTACGGGCTCGATAGACTTCAGCACCTCAAGTGTTCGCCAAGAGATAGGTTCCGAGCTAGCGGATACGGCCGCAATTCCGCACGGTTACTACGATTTGTTGGGCCGTTTTGTGTCGCAAAGTGAAATCCAACCTCCGGTTCCCGGGCTGTATCTGCATGTTTCGCCTGTTGGAGTTCGGCGCGTGGTTGTTTACTAGGTCCCGCTGCGGCAGTCCTTCCCCCACACTTCTACCGTAAGTTGTTCTACCGGGACGGTCGTACCAGGGAGACAGACAGCTTGACAAATGTCATTTCAAGAAGTCAAGAACTGCCGTATGTTCGCAGACGTTTTCGGTATTCATCACACGAAGGATTATAGCGCATGAAGATCTTCATTGTCGCCCTGCTCACGTTTCTTGGTGCCTACGGGTACGCCTCTGCGCAACTCACCACAGAGGAAATTGCCGTTGTACAGAACTTGTTCGGCATGGACAAAAGAGCCGTGATTGTTGGAATGATTAAGATGAGTCCATCAGATTCTGTTGGATTCTGGCCGTTGTACGAGAAGTACGAGGACGCTCGCAAGAGCATCGGTAAGGAGCGAATTACGCTTTTGCAGAGTTTTGTGGCCAAGTATCCGGCAATATCGAATGAAGAGCTCAACAACATGATGGAGAAGGCAATCGATTTGGAAGAAGATCAGCACGATCTCCTCGAGTCGTACTATTCCAAGATCCGCAAGGCAACGAGTCCACTTGTCGCGGCCCAGTGGTTGCAGCTTGAATCGTACATTACGTCTGCTGTCCGGTTAGCAATTCAGGAGAACATCCCGTTTGTGGGTGGAATAAAGAAAAAGTAGAACCGCGTAACTCTTCTATAGCAGCTTGTTTATTACCGAAGCCCGCCCAATACAGGCGAGCTTCGGTAGTTTTATTTTTGTAAAAGGGAAAAAATGTTTGGAGGTTCCTTTTTTTTTTTTAGATTAAACCAAGTTCATTAGTAGACTCAATCTGAGGAGGGAATTATGGCTCAATATTGTATGTCGGCTGCTTTCGGCATACTACTTACATTGTGCCTTCCGAGCGCAATCTTGCTGTCTGCAACCGCCAATCCGAATTCAAGTTCACGGGGTGACTCGAGGTGTAAGGTCAATGACGTTTATGCGGGACAATCACCAACCACAATGTGTAAACTTCGGTGGATTCCGTGTTTGTGTTTTGACATAGACTTTAGCTTCTTCCCCCCGCTGGTTGTGAAGTCTGGAACTACGATAATGAGTGAGTGTTACGCCCGAGTTGAGTGCTATGGCGATCCCGAATCTCAGAGCAACGACTGTTGCGACCAGGTGTCATACCCATGTACAACTGGTACCACGCCGTTTCCATGGACACCTGTTGGGCCAACACGGTGGTTCGGCTGTTATCCCGCTTTCCCAATGATAGAGACCGGGCCAAATTCTGAGCCGCAGAGTGGCTCGCACGGGCCTTAAGATCAAGATCCACCGGGAGTTATCCTAGTTTTACTTCTCGGTAACATTCATTCCGTGAGGAGAATATCATGAAACATCATCATTTGAGTTGCAGACTGGTTGCAACATGTCTTGCATTTCTTGGATTCCATCTTGTACTCACGTCCCAAGTGATTCCCGACACTGCCTTTGCGGTAACAAATACAGACCGAAACTGGCTGAACTACTATACCATAACGAATGACTTCGACAGCGCAGTAATCTCTGTGGACTACGGGGAGATGCTTGTAAGGACCGGAACGTCCAAAAGAAGAGTAAAGCCCGTTACATTTCATCACATGAACGATTGGTATCAGAACAGTGGTGAACAAGGATTACAAACAGGCATCGCATCGTTAGCTAGATGGGATACGGTAACCTTATCCAATGCAAGCCAACTACGGTTTTATCGTCACGCGTGTATTAAGCCGTTTGTTGAGAAAACGCCCTTCAACCCCACCGGAACACCAGTAACTTGGTCTGTTGGTGACACAACAATCTATCTGCTCGAAGTGCGAGATTATGTGGCCGATACCCTACTCTTCGTGGCAGACTCTATCGTTTTCTACCCGTGCTCAAAGGGAGTGACCACGCGATACTATGGCACAGGTGTTGGCAAAACCTATCACACGGCAAATTGCCCCACAAGCTCGTGGGGTAAGAAGGCCTACATACGTGTTGCACCGCGCAGATACGGTGCTTCCGATCTTGGGCTGGCATTCGCGTGTGGCTTTGCCGAAGTAGCACAGAGTTTGGTGGTTACGTCCGATACCACTATTCTTTCATCTGCACAGTATCAGCATCTCGATTCGCTGAAGTTTCATTATTTCATGGCCCATCTGGCTGCATATTGGCGCACCTATTGTCATGTTCCCGATTATTCGGGCATAGGTTTCTCCGCAGCGCAAATGGATAGTATTACAAGTTTGTATTGGGACTACGACACAACGATTGCTGGTGTTGCCTACTTCTTGCAACGCGCATGCGAATCAGCCGACTCCTGTAATCCTCCGCAGCCCAAGAGAAATGCTATCGCCGATGGTATGGAGAGTGGTATTCGTCAGTACCCATCCGAGATCCGCCTGCGCGAAGTAGTGCTCGATGGACTTACCGTTCGAGCTACGGTGTATAGTACCACAAACTCGCGTTTGGTTGGCGTGCGTGTTTACAACATGCAAGGAGAACTCCTTGCCGAGGCACAGCCCCGGCGTGTGTCCATGGCGGATGTATCGTTCGCGATAGACATATCTGGTGTGGCCCCCACTGCGTTGTTAGTTCGTGTATTTGACGATGCAGGACAAACCGCGGGGACGGCGAAACTCGCACGCTAACGCACTTGCAGCCGCAGAAACTCAATGAGATCTGTGGTGCACGAAAAAAACTGGTACAAATCGGCATGCTGGGGTCGAACAAATTCCGCGCGAACAAAGGCGTTCAGTGCGGCATCCAAATGGCTGTAGTATCCATGTTCGTTAAGCACGGCTATGGGCAAATCGTGCAATCCCAGTTGCTTCCACGTGATGGCTTCGAACAACTCGTCCATGGTTCCATAGCCGCCGGGGAGCGCTACAATTATATCCGAACGTTGTATCATCAACTGTTTACGCGCATGCATTGAATGCACTTCGATAAGTTCCGTGCAGTCTGTTAAAGCAACCTCTGCCGTTGCAAGGAAAGACGGAATGATGCCCGTTACATGTGCTCCACCATCCAGCGCGGCGCGTGCTACGGTACCCATTAACCCCACGGCGCCGCCTCCATAGACCAAACCCCACTTCTGCTCAGCAATAGTTTCTCCTATGTGCCGGGCCGCCTGTGTGTATGCGGGATGGTTTCCGGACTGCGAGCCGCAATACACGCAAACGTTCATGCCTTTGGTATGAAGAGTTGTTGCTTCAAACCAAAACGTTTAACTACGCGCTTGCGAAGAAACTCTTCGGCCTCGTCGATATCATCGGTAACAAAAAAGTGATCGAGATCTTCGGGAGAAATGGTTCCGTTCTTCAACATGGTATCTGCCATTTCGCGCATCATCTCGCCGTAATATTCGGTGCCCATAAGCACGATAGGGAATTGCGTAATCTTCTTTGTTTGGATAAGTGTTACGGCTTCGAAGAGCTCGTCCATGGTACCAAAACCACCGGGCATTACCACAAAGCCAAGAGAGTACTTTACGAGCATTACCTTGCGCACAAAGAAGTGCTCGAACTCAATCATGAGGTCTAACCAAGGGTTGGCATGTTGCTCAAAGGGGAGCTCGATGTTGAGGCCGATACTCTGTCCGCCGGCCTCCTTTGCACCGCGGTTAGCGGCTTCCATTATTCCCGGACCGCCCCCTGTAAGAACGGTAAAACCCATCTCTGCCAGGCGTCCACCCATCTTCCGCGCCAAATCGTAGTATGGGTGATCTTCCTTGAAACGAGCAGAGCCAAAAACCGTGATGCACGGACCCAAAAAGTGCAGGATGCGAAAACCGCGAATAAACTCGCGAAGTACACGAAGTACGAAGCTTAGCTCGCGGAACCGCGAATGTGGTCCATCAAGGAATTCCCGCTCGGAACCTTGTCCACCAGCCGGTGGATGTTTGGTGATGGTTTTGCTCATAGGGTTTGGAGTATCGTAAAGAGAAACGGAAGCACTGCTAGGCAGAGCAAACAGAGTACTATGCGCATAACGTACCGAAACTGCTGTTGTTGTCGCTCCTCAACACTAAGATCGATATCTGCCGCTCGTAGCCGACCCAACTTTTTGAACGTTGTCCATGCAAACCATACAATAGACATAGTAACAACGGCAAGAACGAGGTGCTGCATGGAGTTGGCGGATACTGAACAGGACAGAACGTGAATCTACAATGTCGAGTACAAAAATACGGCAGGGGAACTCCATACGGCAATCGGCGTGTTTGCCCCTTACCCCCTAATCATCTTTATGAAATCGGTAATTGTTCTCGGTGCCGGCTATGCCGGCTGTACGGCTGCCGCGTTGCTCGCTGCGGAGGGGGCTGATGTTACGGTTCTCGAACGTCACAACACCCTTGGTGGATGCGCTTCGTTCTTTAAGGAGGGCAAGTTTCTCTTTGATGTGGGCGCCACAACGATAAGTGGACTTCGCAAGGATCAACCAGCTGGACGTGTGTTCCATCATCTTGGAATTCAGCCGAACGTGATTCATCAAGATCCCGGCATGATTGTACGCATGCACCACGCGGATGTGTATCGCTGGGCTAACGAAGAACGGTGGATTGAAGAGGCAGAGCGGTGTTTTGGTGGCAATCAGCGCAAGTTCTGGAAGGCGCAAAACCGCCGTGCCCACCGTGTATGGAAGCTCGTAGGTGCCACCTCACGCATACCGCCGCGGAGCGTAGCAGACGTAATGCACGCTCTGCGCAATGGTGCACTATCGTGGCTTCCTCTGCTTCCTGGTCTTGTGCGCTCGGTAGAAAGCACCATGCCCTCTGCGGAACGCAACAATGCAGTGTTCCGTGAGTTCCTTAACGAACAACTGCTGATAAGCGCCCAGAACACCGCCGAGTTCGCCCCCTCCATCACTGGTGCATTGGGGCTTACGTATCCCGCCGAAACGTACTACCCCATTGGTGGCATGGTACAGCCGGCACTACAACTCATGCGCAAGGCGCAGCAATCGGGTGCAGAGTTCCGATTTCGCAGGGTTGCTACAACGATACGGCAAAACGGAAATGGCTGGCAGGTAATCTGTGCCAATGGCGAGATCTTTACAGCAGACTGCGTTGTGTCTTCGGTTCCAATATGGAACATGGCTTCGCTCACCCAGGGCTCTGTTCAACGCTACATGCAAAAGCTGTCGAAAAGAAACTCTTCGGCTTGGTGCGCATTTACGGTGTATTTCGCTCTCCAAGGAAGGCCACAGCTACCTTCTGCATACATGCAGGTATTCCTCGACGAGGAGATTCCGTTTGTGCATTCGGGTTCGCTGTTTCTTACTGTTTCGCAGCCGCAAGACACACAGAAGGCCCCCTCTGGCTATTGCACGGTTACTGTTAGCACACACACTGTGGCCGATGATTGGCTGAATTGTTCGGTTGAAGAGCAGGTGAGGCGCAAGCAACGTGTAACACAAGCAATTATGGACACCATAGAGCGCAGGGTTCCGGAGTTTGCAGGTATGGAGCGTGTACACATCGAAAGCGGCACTCCGGCAACCTGGCAGAAATACACCGGAAGATATCACGGTTTTGTTGGTGGCATTCCTCATTCCATTCGTAAACCGTTGCTGTTTCTGCCACCCAATCAGACTCCGTTTCGCGGTTTGTATATGATTGGAGACTCTGTGTTTCCGGGTCAGGGAACGCCCGCCGTAATGCTCGGTGCATGGAATACGGTTGACCGTATCTTTGCGCAATGAGTCAAGCAGTACATACAATGTTCTCGGGCATTGCCCCGCGATATGATATCACCAACTCCATATTGTCCCTAGGTATTCATCACCTTTGGAGAAGAAGAACGGTGCGCGTAAGTGGTGCTACGAGTGGCAGCTCCGTGTTGGACTGTGCTACCGGTACGGGAGACCTTGCGCTTACGTTTAAGAAAGCCGTTGGCAGGGGGCGAGTGGTTGGCACAGATTTCAATGCAGACATGTTGTCCTACGCGCCCAAGAAGGCAGAGCAGCGCGGACTCCATGTTGAGTTTGCCGTGGCCGATGCGCAGAACCTGCCATACAAGGATGGGGAGTTCGATATAGCAAGTATTGCGTTTGGCATACGGAACGTAGATAGTCCACTTCAAGCGCTGAGCGAAATGGCCCGCGTGGTGCGTCCGGGCGGGAAGGTGGTGGTGCTCGAGTTTGGCCAGCCAACAGGCCTTATGGGTGTTTCGTATCGGTGGTACAGTAAATATGTGATGCCGTTTATAGGTGGACTCCTTACCGGACATCGCGAGGCGTACGAATATTTACCGCAAACGGCTGCGGCCTTTCCATGCCGCGATGAGTTCATCGGCATAATGCAGCAAACAGGTAAACTCACCAATTGCGCCTACGAAGAACTTACGGGAGGCATTGCGTTTCTTTATTCGGGCACCGTGTTGTGACCAAAAGTCCGTGGTTTATTGCTACCCGTCCGTGGTCGTTGGTTGCTAGTGCCGCGCCAGTCTGTATCGGTACCGCACTTGCAATTGCAGACAAGGTAGCGTATTGGCAGGGAGTGCCTCTTCTGTTTTTATGTGCAGCGCTTATTCAGATTTCGTCCAACCTGATAAACGACTACGAAGATCACAAGCGTGGCGCCGATGCGCAGCGTATTGGACCAATTAGGGCAGTAAGTAGTGGACTTCTATCTGCATCGGCAGTTCGTAGTGCCGCCGCCGCATCTGCGGGTGTTGCCTTCCTTCTGGGATTACCACTCGTTGCGCATGCCGGGTGGCCATTGTTCGTAATTGGCTGCGTCTGTCTTGTTGCAGCATGGGCGTACACGGGTGGACCATATCCAATGGCGTATCATGGACTAGGCGATGCGGCAGCATTCCTTTTCTTCGGTGTTGTTGCTGTTGTCGGCACTTACTTTGCTCACTCTGGAATGTGGAGTGCAGACGCATTCATTTTGTCGCTAAGCCCAGGTATGCTGGCGGCCAACATTTTGAACGTGAACAACATCCGAGATATTCCAACCGATACTGCCGTTGGAAAGCGCACACTTGCCGTGATTCTTGGTGATACTGCAGCACGTGGGATGTATGCGCTGTTTGCAGTTGCAAGTGTACTACTGCCAGGTGCTGCGCTAAGTGGGCATCGAGGGGCATGGATGTGGTTGCCAGCCACGCTATTGCCAGTTGCAGTCCTGCTAGCGCACGGCGTAATTATTCGTCGAGGTGCACAGCTTCAACAAACGTTGAAGCATACAGCAGGTTTTTATCTAATGTACATGATCGTTGCAAGCATTGCTATCATCATGGCTGGCTAAGATTCGTGTTCTCATGCGTAAGTGCAATCATGCGGCTTACGATGCCCTTTAGGGGCTCTGGGGTACCCATATTCCACCGAAAGGTGCGCGTTCTTCCCATGTCCGAAATGGTGAGCGTTGTAAGGGGCGCATCCGGAACATTTTCTACAAACGATGTATCAAGCAACATGAGCTTTCGGACACGTATATCCTGCACCAATGCGCAAAGAGAGTCTTGTGGTACGGAACCGTTCCACGCGCCCATGCGGTCTACATTCTGGCGTCCGTCATATAACACCCGGCCATTACCACGCACCGTAGCAGAGTACACCGGACAAAGTCCAAAACACATTCCCTTGGTAATGGTAACCGAAAAACGTTCTGCTTCTGCCTCTGTTAGGCATGGCTGCTGTGTTGTTGCGCACCCCAGAAGTACTGCAACGAAAAGAAGTGGCAACATTGTGTTTACGTAACGCATTGATGGTTCGGTAATATGTTCACGGAATCGTAACGGTGGCGTTACGCAAACCCTACATACGACCACGAGTTTTGCGCTGATGAACATTTCAGCAAATTCTTCTCGAGGTCATTCATGAAACGGTGGTACAACATAGCCGCGTCGATGGTGGTAGGAATACTTCTTACGAGCATCGCCGAGGCACAACCGGCGCAAGTTCTACAATTTTTGGCACGTCACACACAACGTCCAGCCGCATACAATGTAGGAAGCGCAGAGGTTGTAACCTACGATCCCGCAACGAAAATTGCGATTGTTTCTGACGGTAATGGCAATCGTCTCACCTATGTAAGTTTAGCAAACCCATCAGCACCATCCGTGGTGAGGGATGTGCTGCTTAACGCCTATGGTGGATACGTTAACAGCGTTGCGGTAAAAAATGGTCTTGTCGCCGTTGCCCTCGAGGATGCATCAAACAAAACAAATCCCGGCAAAGTGTTGTTTCTCGACATGAACGGCGGTTTTCGCTCTCTGGTTGCCGTAGGTGCGCAGCCAGACATGGTTGCTTTTACGCCGAATGGACAGCGAGTAATCGTATGTAACGAGGGCGAGCCCTTGGATAACTATGCCTTCGACCCGGAAGGAAGTGTTAGCATCATTAACGTTACAAATCCCGCCTCGCCTACAGTGCAGCACGTTGGATTTGTGGCACTCAACGGCAAGCAAGACTCGCTTCGTGCCATGGGTATACGCATTTATGGTCCGGGAGCGAGTGTCGCGCAAGACTTCGAACCAGAGTATGCAACGATCTCCGCGGATGGATCTACCGCATACGTAACCCTACAAGAGAATAATGCTCTTGCAATCATAGACATTCCCTCGGCTACATTAAGGAGCGTTGTTGCTCTGGGCTTTAAAGATTTCAGCAAGGGGCTTCCCCGTTGCACGAACTACGAGTGGACGTCGCGTCCAGTTCTTGGCACAACGCCAGCCGGACAGAACATCTTCCTTGGTGGTTTCTCCGGGCTGTGGTTTACCGGCTACGGATCGGATACCAACAAGCTACGGTTCTTAACACACCCAGACCGTGGTCCTAACACAGAGCCAACGGTGTTGCGTGGCCAAACCCGACGTCCGTTTGCTCTACCAAACTATCAGGCGGAAGTTGTGAACTTTGAACTCGACAGAGTTACAGGCCAGTTTACGATTCTATCCCGCACTCCACTGTGGCGTAAGGATGGAACAACACCAATCAGTGGACGTCCGAATTTGCAGGCCGCAGGCCAGGGTATAGCATACACAGACGAGCTGCCTGTTGATCTGTTTGGCAATGACATAGCGAATGATGCCTACGGTGCGGACCTCGAAGGCATAATTGTAGACGCAGCAGGAACGTGGTGGTTGGTTGATGAATACCGTCCGGCCATCTACAACTTTAACAGCAATGGTATTCTCATAGAGCGCTACGTACCGGCCGGCACAGCCGCGTCTGTTGGCGCGGCTCCGGGCACGTATGGAGCCGAGTTGCTACCGACTGTTTATGCTGCGCGGCGCGCAAACAGGGGATTCGAGGCCGTAGCCATTGAGGGCGACATTCTTTACGCGTTCATACAAAGCCCCCTCGACAATCCCGATGTTGCCAACGATGCCTCTTCTCGCAACTCAAATTGGTGTCGCATTCTCGCAATGAACGTGGTTACGAAGCAGATTGTAGGAGAGTATCTCTATCCGATGTTCGAAAAAGCATTTGCCTGCGACAAGATTGGTGACGCGGTATCGATGGGCGGTGGCAAGTTCATGGTTATCGAACGCGATGATGCAACGGGCCTAACCGCCCGCAAGTATCTCTTCGAGATAAATCTGAAGGGAGCTACAAATCTTACAACAGCCAGTATCACACTCCCACCAGGACGCACGATAGAGTCCCTCACCTTTGCCGAGGCAACTACTCTTGGAATCCGTCCTGTAAAGAAGGCAAAGTCCGTATATCTGCCGGCGGTTGGCTACGGAAACTGGGACAAACCAGAAGGTCTAGCGCGCATCAACGCAACAACGTTTGCAGTGCTGAATGATAATGACTTTGGTGTAGGGGGCTCCCTGTTGCCCAACCCACCCAATGGTAGTATCAGTGTAAATGCGAATGCGCATCCCACTCTGGGCCTTATCACGTTCGATCGTCCAAACGGCCTCGACCCAAGCGATCGCGATAATGCGGCCGGTACTGGCGCTGCTATTAAGATTGGTAACTGGCCTGTGTACGGAATGTACCAACCAGATGCTATCTCGAATTTCACCGTGAATGGTCAGACGTTCTTGGTAACAGCAAACGAAGGTGATGCCCGCGAGTGGGGTTCGTACCTCGAGGAGTTTCGCGCCGGTGCGGCAAACATCGTTGTAGATCCCGAGCTACTTGCAGCATGGCCGGCTCTGAAAACCAACCCACAGCTTGGCCGCCTGAGTGTTGTGAATAATCTTGGTGATCTTGATGGAGACGGCGACCTCGACGAACTCTATACGCTTGGTGCGCGGTCCTTCTCAATCTGGAACACAGATGGAAATTTGATTTGGGACTCTGGAAGCGAGTTCGAGACACGCACGGCCGCATTTTTCCCCGCAAACTTCAATGCAGGGCACACCACGAATGCGATGGACGACCGGTCAGATAACAAGGGGCCGGAGCCAGAATCAGTTACTATGGGCGTTATTAACGACTCTACGTATTGCTTCATCGGACTCGAGCGAATCGGCCATACATTCATGTACAATGTGTCCAACCCAACGGCACCGAAATACATAGACTATATAAACCCGCGCAACTTTTCCGTTACGCCAAATGTTACCAATGTGGATAATGGCACCGTTGGAGACCTTGGGTGCGAGGTGCTACACTTCATTCCTGCTACCGAGAGCCCGAATAACACAGATCTCATTATCTCTGGTAACGAGATAAGCGGAACAATGAGCATACAGCAAGTACGAATACCCCGCATCAATGGTGTGCCCGTGGCAGCTGTTAACCACTGCATACCGGATCTGCTGCAGCTTGCCGTGTCAGCAACCGGTCCATCGTTAACGTATCAATGGACGAAGAACGGTACGCCCATTCCCGGCGCAACAGCCGCAACGTACAGCATCACGAACACAGCGCTTGCAGACTCTGGAACGTACGCTTGCCGTGTGCAAGCAGCCGGTGGTATGATAATTACAACACCAAGCACAGTAGTTCGCACATTCGAACGCACACAGTTGTTGTTAGAGCCGGCGGCACTAACACAAGTAGACGTTGGAGTAACGGTTGTTCTCAACACCGACGCAACAAACAAGGCCGGTGAAAAATATCAATGGTTCCGCGCCGGTACAGCCCTTACAAATACATCGAAGTTTGCAGGTGTAACCACCAAGCAGCTCACCATTCGCAACGTAACGTTTGCAGACACATCGGGACAATATTACTGCGTTGTTATAGGTGGTTGCAGCTCGGTGCGCACACGTAATGCACGCGTCTACATTCCAGTGGTGTTCGTCACCCAACAACCGCGCGATACGTCTGTGTGTCCGGGTGACACCGTTGTGCTTCGCTGTTCTGCCACACCGAGTGGTGGCGATGCGGCCTTGAGCTACCAATGGAAGTACGTGGGAGGACCAAATCTCGTAGAGGGTGGTCGCTTTTCGGGAACACAGTCGCCAACGCTCCGCATTAACGGCGTTCGACCAGAAGACAACAGAGAGTATGTGTGTGTTGCCACCGGCTTTCCATCTCGCGTAAACCGCTTTACCAATAACGTAACCGTTACTGTTGCCCAGCCACCCGTTATCACACGTCAGCCCCTTGCCGCAAACGGTACACTTGCAGACACCGTGTGCGAGGGAACACTCTTTCAATTGACTGTTGTTGCAGAGGGCGATGCGTTAGCGTATCAGTGGTACCGCAACGGCACACCTATGACGCTTGCAAACACACCATCGTATTCAACAAAGCAGGCAGGAGTCTATCGCGTTCAGGTAACCGGACGTTGCGGCCTCCGCACCGAGTCTGGCGCCGTTACAATGAGTGTTCGACGCAAGCCAGAAATCACACAGCAGCCCATTTCATCCTTGAAGGTAAAGGAAGGCGAGTCCTTTACGCTTAGCGTTGCCGTAGCACCAGCCACCGCTCCCGTTACGTATCAGTGGGCACAGGAGGGACGCAACATCTCTGGCGCAAACGGTCCAACATACACTGTGCGCGCGGCAACACCCGGAGATGCCGGTAGGTATGTGTGTGTGGTTACCAACGAGTGTGGAAACGTGGTGTCGTACGTTTCCGAAGTACGCACATATCGCGATGATCCAACATCGGTAGATAACATTGTAGAGAACGGAGTATCCGTGCGAATCGAGCCGAATCCTGCCAACGCAGTAGCCACGCTGCGAGTAACTTCTCAGGTACCTGCCGTGGCTCGCATCATCATTACCAACGTTACCGGCGCGGTAGTTTTCGACACGCACATGGAGCTGCAAGTAGGGGAAAACACCCTGCCCATCGAAACTGCAACGATGGGTCCGTCTGGAGTGTATGGCGTGCGCGTTGAGCATCCCAGCGCCATCATTATGACGCGCGTTGTGGTAACCAGATAGGCAGATCGATTGATAGGGGCGGAATATCATCCGCCCCATCATCCGCCCCATCCGCCCCATCCGTACGGGCGGATGATATCCGCC
>DAITNB010000025.1:0-33850 GCA_036834845.1 bacterium
CACACTACCAAGTAAACATTTAGGATCATCGTTGTTTATCGTTTCGGAGTAAGAGGTACCCCGGAACACTTTTTCCATTATCTGTTGGCAGGAGGTATCTATGCCACACACAACAAGCGCTGCGATTATTCTGGCGCTGATTCTTCACGCAGTGGGGCAGGATTGCTCCGCCCAAACACGCCCCGAGTTTCCGTCGGGAGGGCCCTATACGCCCGGAGGAGTGATGAGTAGAAACATGGAACTTCTGAGCGTTGTTCCAGTCCATCCCGAGAACCACGACCAGTTTGAGACGGTTACTATAACCTATCCTACGAGTGGTGGGAATGCAACCAAGGTGTTTGTTATTGTGGCAACGAAGGATGAACACGTTAGTCCCCCGGTTCCAATGCTCCGCGTGATAGACGTCACCAATCCGCGCAGCGTAGATCCCGATGGATTCCTTGAAATTACGGCTAAGGGGTTTGATGACGATAATAGTACCGTTGGCTACGCCCCCTTCAATCAGTACCAGGTGTATCAGAGTGGCGGTACGCCGGGAGGTACAACCTATAACGGCGATGTGTTTCTAATTGCCTACGTGCCAGTGACGAAGACGGACACGACGTGGCACCAAGTGGTGGTAGCGGGGACCGGTCCTTATACCTACGCCCGCTTCCTGATATTCAACCTCACCAAGGCATGCTCCTTGCGCGCCACGGGAACATCGCGGCGGATAGAGGTTCATGACGCAAGTGAAAGAGACGTCACGTATGGATCGGTTGAGCAAAACAACGCCAACATATACCTTGGCTACGTTACGTCGGACCTGGCCTGGAAAAGCAACCGCAATGGTATACAAGGCATCCACTCCCTGTGGGTAGACCCTCTGTCGGGCATCATGGCGGCCACTCCCAACTGGCCTACCAAGCGAACCAGCACAGATGCTACCACTGCCGAGATTGATCTGTTTGACCTTAGTACGCTAACCACGGTGTTTACGCCACTACAGACCACACTGCAGGTGCTACCACGTCTAAGCTCGGGAGGTGGGTTGCCCTTTAAGATTGACGGCTTTGGCACCAACCGCCTGGCCATGCCGCGCGATGTGTACATCGAGCGCATTGGCGCAGACATAGACAAAACCGTACGCCTTACGCTTGCCTGTGCTACACACGAACGGGCTTTTGACGATAACCAAACGTCGCCACCATCGTCGTACACGCAAATTGGTGGCGTGGCCACGCTGCTAGTACACTATACAACTCCAACAGCCCTTACCAGCTCCCAGCAAAACGAGTGGGAGTATGACAATGACAGGGAGCGTCCTCTCGGCAGAAACTCACCCGATCAGGAGTGGGACTATGGTATGTGCCACACAGCAACGCCGTTCTATCCCGTTGGTGGTGGCGTGTATATGTTAACCGCCGACGAGATTGCCGGAACACACTTTAACCCCTTTGTCCGTTTTGATGGTAGCTTGCCTGCATACGTAGAGATTAACGGCACAACGTATAAGAACGCGCGCTGGCCCTTGCAGGTGTACAAGACCTCGGGCGTGCAGTATCAAAACGACAAACGCATTGGCGCTTTTACCAGAATCTGGAATGCCGCCGAGAATTCCACCACAAAGGCTCTTACCGTCAGCGGGGGCGGCAGCACGGCTACCACCGACGGCGCGTTTACCCAGTATGACCCGCGGGAGAGTCTGGGTAGACCAAACGACTTGTTCTATGACACACGCCGAACCAATAACAACGCTAGTAGCACACCCAGCTCTATCTCTGCCTATGGATCAACGTCCACCAACAAGATTGGCCCCGGCACCACACACCGTCCTGTAACGGTGCGCAATACCGATGCTGCCTACACAGCCAACGATGACGATGTGTTTATAGCAAGCTACACCCAGGGCGTACATGTTGTGAATCTTAAGAACATCACGGCAACAAATCGCCCTGTGCTCGAGAAGGCCTTCTTCGATTTTATTCCTACGCTTAGCTACAACCCCTACGATCCGTACTTCTACTTGCTAGCACACCGCTATCGCAGTGAGTACACGGATTTTCTTGGTGGCGAGGAAACATGGGCTATGTATTACCAGGGAGTAATGCACTGCGTACCCGACTTTGGACCCTCGCGTGTAGGGACCAACGGCACTGGCACACTGCCATCGGACGAGAAGTTCATCTGCGCCTCGGCCTTTGGCGAGGGGTATTTTGCTAATGCTGTTGCTGTACCAGACATCAACGGCGACTACTCTGGAACAACGATACCCGCCGACCCACAGGAGGTTATTGACGCGCACGGCCGCAACTGGCTCCCGCACGGCGGATATCTGTTATTGCGGTACTTCGACAACGAGCTCGGCGGAACGCTGTCTGGCTACTCCGGTACTGGCACGCAGAAATGGGCCGAGCGCCCGTATCGAACGATTAACCTACAGGGCGACTTCAACCTCACGCGTGATGTAACCATAGCCGAAGGAGCTACCGTACAGCTTATACCCGCGCACGTATCCGACCCAGGCATACGAGACGTAATGCGTTTGTATTCGAACACGGGTAAGAAAATCATTGTTGAGGGAACTCTGAATATCTCCCTGCCCGAGTCGGAGGATGATGATGCTGGTGAGCGCGCTCTGCGTGCAGATATCACCATTGACGTGCCCATCGAGATCAAGAACGGCGGCGTGGTTAACGTGTACAGTATCAAGACAGGCAAGAAGGTATTCTTCCGCAAGGCCGTTGCATGTTCTCTGGGTGGTACCTGGAAGTTCCACCCCGGAGCAACGGCAGAGCTGTATCATCAGCACCACACCTGCCACGGTAAGTTTATCTCTCAGGGTACAGAGGAGAAACGGGTTACTATTCAAGGGCGCCCAGCAGCAGGGTCGAATCCCGACCTTGAAGCTACTATCACAGGCGCGCCCACGTACACAGGCAGCCCCTCCTCTGGCTCGCAGCTTAGTTCGTTTGTTGTGCACTACACCGACTGCAAGAATGTATTCTTTGACATGCGCTACTTCCAGACAACGCTAACAACGAAGGAGGTCCTGAATTCAACGTTTCTGCGCACAACGGCGGCTGCTACGCGCTCAGCGTTTGTTCATATTGACAATCCATACGTAATCAGCAGTAATCCATTTGAGAGGATCTTTAACACGATTGTCGTGGAGAATAGCGTGTTTAGCAACACGTATGCTGGTAGCGAGAATCCGGCCTACAGGGGCTTCGGAGTACACATACAGCGCGCACCCATCACAAGTGTGAAGAACTCGGACTTCGTCAATCTCCATTCCGGCTGCGTGATCGGCACTACCTGGGTGGCCATAGTGAACGATTGCGACTTCGAAGACAACACCGTAGCCCTGCTCTCGGGCGCAGCACTGGGTCGCGTTTGTAACTCGAACTTTACAGATAACGAGTTTTCTGCCGCTAGTTTTACGCAGTCTGAGATGTATTTCCATGACAACATCTTTACAGGTTGCGTTGACGGAGCTTCTTCGTGGACGGGAGGACGGCAATTCCTGCGGACAAACACATTTGGCACGTACCTCTACGGCGTGAATGCGAAGAACACTGTTCTCTATCTCAGAGACTATATCGTCGGTGGCAACGAGTATGAATTTGGACGCAACAACTTCCTCTCTCCAAACCCCACATTTCAGTTTGCTGGATGGAATGCGGCGCGAGATGTATCCGACATCGTCCGTGGTTGGTTTAGTACTCTGTTTGTTGACTGCGGGTACAACGACTTCTTGGCCAACAGCACCTTTCACGTCTATGGCAATGTGGCTCAAGGTGCCTTTGACGCCAGCAACAACCGGTGGGCCTATGGCGGTGGCATTTTTGCGCCACGCACGAATCTGGGATACACCGGCAACAACTTCAACACCCAGGAAGATCCAGACGAATACTGTGGCCTCTTAGAGATCGAAAGTCCATGCGCCGAGCCAACAATCTGTGGTGGCTTGATGAACTACATTGATCTTACGGCGCCATCCTCTGGCCTGTACAGCTCCATTGCATCGTTGAATACCGATATTACGAATACGGCGCTATCGGTTGATTGCAGGAAGGTGAAAACGTGGGAGCTGGTAGCGGCCGTCTCACGGGCAGACTCGGTGCCTGTTCTGACATTTTCAAAGTCCACGCTGGCTACCGTTGCCACCAACACAGGTGTGCCGGCAGTGCTCCGCAGTACAGCGTATCTAGCCAAGGCAAAGATCCACGAATACCTTGGCGAGCTGGACTCGGCACAAATACAGTACTCTACTGTTATGTCTACGTTCCCAAGTATTGTAGACAGTGTAAGCGCAAACTGGTGTAATCTACAGGTAGCGGCACTGCGAGACACATTGGGCAAACAGGACTCACTCTCGATGGTCTTCGTTGAGCGTGCTATTTACGACATGCGCAGAACCGTTGCCAATGGTGGAATGTCAAAGTCTGGTCTTTGGCAGCATCCGTCGGTAGTACACACTAACCAGATTTCGATCGTTGCTATTTCGCCCAACCCAGTGTCTGCAGAATGTAGCATCACTCTCTCTTCGGCATCATCGGGTGCAGCATCAATGGCAATCATTGCAACAACGGGAAGTATTGTTCGCGAACACACGATTTTCGTTAACGCTGGTGTCTCCACCGTTGTAGAAGACATGTCGCAACTGCAAACAGGCGTATACCTCCTTGCCGTTACATACGATGGTGTAACCGCAACGTATACTATTGCAGTGTACGAACAGTAGCGGCCGTATCGATTGCAAGCTACTCGCCAATTCCTTTGGGGAACAGGAAGTGCGTAAGCACTCCTGTTCCCCTTGCTATTTCTTGCCATGTTTCGGCGTGCGCACACTCAATCACGGCAACGCCACATGTAGGCATGTGCGCAAACGTTGCATCGGCTACATACCGAACCAGTTCGGTTACGCCGGGGTTGTGACCCACAATCATCGCTGATTGTATGCCATTGTCTATCTCACCAATCACGGTAAGCAATGTTGCCAGTGACGCGTCGTAGATGCGTGCATCGCGCCGAACATACGCTTCGTCTATGCCACAGGCAGCGATAAACTCCTGTGCTGTACTCCACGCCCGTACGGCAGTGCTGCTAAGTACTATCTGTGGCAACACTACAGTATCTGCAACGTAGGCCGCCATTCGGGGTGCATCTCGCATGCCACGTTCGTTAAGCACTCTATCGCGATCTGTTAGGTGTGGATTATCCCACGCGGATTTGGCGTGACGAACAATGACAAGTGTTTTCATTGAGACCGAACAGTGAACAACAGGATGATTGTGGTGGCCGCAGCCAGAACAAAAATTGCGGGCTGCGCTATGTCGTCCCAAAACGAGGTGGGTTTGGCTGGAATGGCGGCGTGTGTTGCATGGTGTTGCACAGACTGTGCAACCGCGGCTTGCTCGCGCGTACAAAGGTCTGTGCGGACCACTATGGGCGAGGCAAGGGGCTTTCCACTGCGTCTCTCAAGTACATTCACACGAACGGTTATCACCCTCTCTACAGTGTCGTCTTGCGGCGTTTGCCGATACGTAGTAGACGCGTCGGCTATAGACAATAACACGTCTGCCGCCGCCCCGTCTGCAATAGCGGCCATGCAATCTGTCCCGGTGCGACTGCGCAGAATTACGCCCAGCAGCCACTCTGCGTCAGGATGCGAGGCAAGCGCAAACGTTGGATAGGCCCCGCCGGTAGTGGCACAAACGGTGTCTGCCACGCGCACAATTGCTGCCTCGATTACATCGATTGTAGATAGCAAGGACTGCGCGTGCAGAACGGCAACGCTGCACTGCACCATGAAAACTACGGAGAGTATAACTCGCACGATTACTCTTTTACCTTGTGGGTACGCAGCATAAGTAGAGCGGACACCAGGGCAGACTCGTTCTCGAAAAGTCCGGGGCGCACCCGAATTGCCCTGCGTCTATCCCGTATGTGTATTCGCACAACCGCTAACACACCACGAACGCGTACGCGACGTTCGCCCCCTACCACAATCTTCTCTATCTCGTTCATGTAGAACGTGCGCTGATGAAACCTGCTGATAAATGTTACTGCATCGTCGGAGATAATCACGGACCTGCGAGCCACGCCGTTAATCACGAGTGAAGTAACTGAGAGCAAAACAAAGAATCCAAGCAGCACCACAACGGGGTCTGTAAGTACAACACTCACTAATCCTTGTTGCAGTGTGCTGTCCCATGCTGCCTTAATCATTACGTAGAGTATCAACGTTATAGCATACAATGCAATAGACTGCCAATAGATGTCTAGTCGAACTTGAAACTCAGCAGGCAGAGATACACGCTGCATAGAATTCGTCATTGTTCTCCTCCTGTCCACCCACCGCACGAGAGCACCAACCGTGCAACGTCTGCTGCCGCTGTGGGCTTACCGAGATGCTTCATGGCCTGCAACATGGTGTTTCTCTGCTCATCATCGTGCATCAATCGATTGATTGTTGGTAGTAACTCTGTACGAAGATCGGCATCCTGCACCACAACGGCGCCACCATTCTTCGCAACAACATTGGCGTTGTGTTGTTGCTCGTTTGTTGATGCCGATGGAAGCGGTACAAGAACAGCCGCCCTGCCAACAATTCCCAGCTCCGCAATAGTAGTTGCACCACTGCGCGATACAACAAGATCGGCTGCAACAAAGGCGCTGCCCATAGATTCTACATACGGAATGCGAACAACGTTCTCGGGAACATTAATCTGGCTACTGTAGCTGCGTCCGGTCTGCCAGAGTACCTGGTAGGGGGCATCTGCAATGTGGTGTAGAGATTGCTCGATGGCCGTGTTTATAGACTGAGCGCCCAAACTGCCCCCTACTACAAACACCGTGGGTACATCGGGCTTAAGTCCCAGTGATTGCCGAGCATCTGCTATCGATGGCGTATCCAGTATCTGGCCACGCACCGGATTGCCCAAAACGTGAATCCTTGGTTGTACCTCCGGCGGAAAAAAGTTTTTACTCTCGGGAAACGCCACCACAAGGGCCGCTGCCTTCTTGGCAAGCCGGGCGTTTGTTTTGCCTGGGTTTAGGTTGCTTTCCATAACAATAAGGGGCACACCTGCCAGGCCTGCGGCAATACCAGCCGGATAACTAACATATGCCCCAGCAACCAGCACTGCGTGTGGACGGTGTCTCTTAATGGCTGCGTAGGCAATGCGGACCGACTGGAGAATCTGCAGTGGCAACGTTAGTGTTGCCACAGACAGCCCACGAAACCCCGCAATGGGCATAGGAATAAACGGATATCCAAGTGCCGGGATTACCGTGGTTTCCATGCGGTTGTTGCTGCCGAGAAACACCGCCGAACACCGTCCGTTGGTGATTGTCCGCAGTTGTTCAACAACGGCAACAGCAGGATAGATGTGTCCGCCGGTGCCACCGGCCGCTACGAGTATTCTGAATTCTGAAGGGGGCAACAGTGGTTGTACCTTGATGTGCAGAGATTGCTATGTCTGCCAAAATAGGTGGCCTTCCGTAATTTCAACGGTTCCCACTTACCGCTCACTTCTGAGTATCGCATGAATACTGCACTGCGCATCCTTGTTACTGTTGTGATTTTGTTGGCCTCCACTGCTATTGGTCGTGCGCAAGCCGTGTCGGTTAAGCAGTATATTCAACAGGTGTCTGCCGGGTGGACCTCGGATGCGAAGAAGGCATTGCCCGACTTGTTGATTGATCAGCCAGACGATCCGGCGGTGTTGTTTCTGCACGCCTCGCTTGTAGAAGATCCAAAGAAGGCCACTCCGTTGCTTGAGCGAATTATATCGGCACATCCGCGCAGCGAGTGGGCAGACGACGCGCTTTCGCGTCTCATCATATTTGCAGCAACGAAGAACGACCCAGACCGGGCGAAGAAACTCTTCAACCAGATGAGAGATCAATATTCATCGAGCGATCTGCTTCCGGTGGTGTACGACGTAATGCGCTCAACTGTGGGTGCACCGGCACCGTCCGAGAGGCCAGCTACCGCCCCCCCCAAGGCCGCAGAGCCGGTGGTTCGCGAGCAACCCGCATCTCAAAAGTCCTATACCCTTGTTACGCGCGCCACATTCAGCAAGGAAGAAGCGGATACGTTGTTAGAGCAATTCAAGAAGAAGCGGATGCGCGCCAGAATAACTACCGACACCGCAAAGGGAAAAACACGATACATTGTTTCGGTTGGCGAATACGAAACAGAGCCCGAAGCATTGAAGGATGTAGAAGCGGTAAACAATGTTTGCAAGTGTAAACCAACGGTAACGAAGCGTTGAACCATCGCATTATTGTTCTCCTGGTAGCAGCAGCTCTATCGGCGCTTGCTGCCCACGCACAGAGTGCTGATGTAAATGCAGAACGTGTATCGATGGATATGCAAATGCTGCGGGCGATAGACGGCACACGATCATTAGGTTCTGCGGCGGTGTGGCCGCAAACAGCGTTCACTTTAACGGAGCAGGCAGCAGATAGCTCCGACGCTTTTGGACGATATGTTCGACTCTATTACGGTCCGGTTATTCTAACCTCGGCTCGATCGAACAACCTGCAGTTTGCCGAAGTGTCGGATGGACGTTTTCGAGGTCTATCATTTGCCGATACGTTGGCCAGACTCCAAGCAGATGCAGGGTTTATGCTGCGTCCCGGTTTTACAAGCGAGGCCGGAGCCACCGACCCCTTCTTGCTGGCACGCCCAGCCGTGCGGTTCATGGGTTCGTTGGGCACATCCTTTGGCTACTTTCTCGATCTCTCCAATGGATTCCGTGTTACCGGCAACCCGGCCACTATTGCGAAAACCGATCCTACACTTAGCCGCACGCTGAAGTTTGCTATTGAAGACAGTGCGTTCTTCGATCGGTTTATTGGATATGTGCAGTTCCAGAACAACTGGATGCGCGTACGGTTTGGGCGCGAGGCCATGCAGTTCGGCTATAGTCCAATCGACAACTACATACATTCCATAGAAGCCCCCTTACTCGATGGATTGCTGCTTGATGTGCCGTATAAGAGTGTGCGTTTTACCATGACGCATTCTGCCGCCAATGGCACAGACACAGCAGGCAACCCAGTACCATCAAAGTACATTGCAACACATCGGCTTGCCTTCGACCCGGTAGATTGGTTAAGCGTAAGCGTAAGCGACATGATTGTGTATTGGGGTCGCGGACTCGACTTTGCCTATCTCAACCCATTGGCATTTTTTGTGTCGGCGGGTTTAAGTACCGAAGAGCGCAACGCTAACGACAACTCCATGCTTGGCTTCGACGTGGCTGTTCGCCCCCTACCTGGCACCATGTTTTATGGTGCGCTTATTATAGACGATCTGAATTACGCAACCCTCTCGGATACATCTTCGGGAGGCATTCAAAACAAATTCGCCTATCAGATAGGTGCTTCGCAAGCACTGGGTGCACCCGGGGCAGCGTCCAGATCGCTCGTCTCTGCAGAGTATGCTCGAGTAGATCCATTTACGTTTTCGCACAGAAGCATCAATGCATCGTATACCACACTCGGTGCGCCAGTTGGGTATAACATGCAACCCAACTCCGATAGAATTGCGCTGCAACTACGGCATTGGTTTACGCCGCGCACCTATGTGCGGTTAGATGCCGACTATACGCGCCACGGCGAAAACTATCTTGATGCCAATGGCAAGATTATAGAGGCAGAAGACCCCAACTATCCGGGTAGTGGCATAATGGTGCCCGTTGGCAATGTAGGGGGCAACATGTTGCGTGGCGATGGAGACGCATTAACAGGCAATGCCTTCCTTCGGGGCAACGTAAGCCATCAGCGCAGAATACGATTGTGGTTTTCTGCGGAGTGGCTGCCCAATATCTTTTCTGATGTGCGTATTGGCTACACGAACCGCAACGGTGGCAATGCGCCGGAAGACTTCCTCTTTGGCTCGTTCGAGATTCGCATCGGATATTAAGGGGTTACCACAACCTTTTGTTTTACCACCTGTAACACGTCTCGTGTGGCGGCATCTTTCCTGCGAATAACAAAGGCAACAATCTCGCAGTTAGCAAGATTCCAGTTTTTGCCCGGAGGAATGCGATAGCGAACGGTTTTCTTTACAACACCACCCACGGGTATAGCGGTGGTACTTAAGGTGTCGCCCCATGTGCCGTTAAAGGAGGCACGCAGCACGTGCTCGAATTCGTACTCTTCTATGTGGGATGGGTTCTTGCGATAGTCCTTCTGGTCGCCAACAATTCCATTCTCCGTTAAAAACACCACAAGCGAATAGTCGGACTCGCCAGGAGTGCGATACGCAGTTTCTACGGTAACAACAAAGGTGCTGTCTTGGCTGTGATACGTGTGCGATAGACCAAGATCTACAGCCGGACTCTTCGATAACTGCGCTGTGGTGGCCGGATCCCAGTTGCTTTGGCTAAGGATAAAGCGGTTGTTATACCGTACGCGGTTAATCAAGCCATTAGGGTTACCTGCCCTGCTAATCATAAAGGTTTGGTCGAGCTCGTCTCCAACCGGTGTGCGATAGTCTGCTGGGTAATCTGGCATGTCTGGCAATGCAAATCCACCGGCATGAATGGCAACTACAATTACCCGTGGTTTGTTTTTTTCGTAGATGCTTGTAGCAATGTCTGCTGCTTCCGGACAGTTGCCACACGTATGGCCAGTGTAGTCTTCGAGTAAAACATTTTGTACGCCTCCCGTGCGAACCATTGTGGTAGACGTGTCTTTAAGAAGAGTGTCTACCGAACCCGTGGGGTTTTTGATGTAGGGGGCTTCTATTACATCGCATCCTGTTACTGCCAACAGAACAAGGAGCGCAATACCAAGTGTCTTCATCGCAACAATCCTCAGAAGGAATATGTAACGTTCAACGTCATGCCGTTCGAAGCGGGTACCGGACGGCAGATACCACCAACGCAGAGAATTCCGCCGCGAACCCTGCCATAACCACCTTGAACGCGCAGTGCACCAGTATTATAGGCAACAGACACGTTTGGGTAGTGAATCTGAAGCTCGGGGTCGGCATTGCCATAGTTGTACTCGTCGAACACCGAGATAATCCAGTGTGGCGAAATGGAATACTCGGCGAGAATCATCCACCAGTTCCCATTCTGTAGTGCAAGACGGGCTCCCGGTTGATGTGTTACCGCCATGAACTGAAATTCGGTGCGGATGCTTTGTGTGCGGGACAGTTTGTACCACAATTCTACCACGGCAAAGTTCACCCCGATTACACCATAGATGGTTTCGTTAGGAGCGGCCCTGCGTTCAATAATGTCTTGATCGTAATTAAGGTTGATGTACGAAGCAGTTATCTTAAAGTCCTTGCCAAACTTCCGCATAATCTCTACGTTAAAATCGCGGTAATAAATGCGGTCGGACCACCAGAATGCTGCATCGTACGTAAACGCATCAATGTGCGTGGTGTCGAGTTCATGAATCACCGAGGCGTTAAGTGTTATCAGGGTTTCTTCGTTGCCGAGGAACGACCCTTTCGGGATGGTAAAAGACACGTCGCCCTGCATCCCAAACTCACCGGTTGTTTGTGTTGCATACGGGTAGAGCGTAATCAAACGCCATGTGTGTTGCTTTGTAAGTGCCGGAAGGTAGTTTACCTGCTGCGCAAGCCCGGTGGCTGTGCGGTCGCTCCGGAAATCCATATTGTCGATACGTTTTGCAGCAAAGTTGGCACCAATGCCAGCACCGGCATACGAAGCGTTGAGATAGAGTGCGTTGCCCGGATTAAAAGAGAGTCGGTTGGGCACCGTTGGGTCGTTAATCTTATAGGCGTACTCAACTCCTACTTCTACATCGGAAATCAGAAGGTTAGCACGCGTAGACCACGCAAGAACATTTTCGGGGAGTTTCAACACCTGCTGTTCGTCTGCCTCGTACCTGCTTACCAAACTTGCGCCCAGCGTAAGCTGCATGTCTGATGGCAACAGGTTTGCAAAGAGTTCCTTCACATCGAAGGATGCGTCTGCTCCGCGCATGATACCGCTGCTTAGGTCCCAGAATGCCCGCTGACGTCCAATAAAACCCGTAATCTTCATCCCATTTACCGGCATAAAACGAAGGCGGACACCATCGATGGAGTTGTCGAAACCAAGGTTGCGCTCTTCGTAGGTGCGCAGAATCATTCCGCTGCCAAACTGTTCGTAGAAGTTACCGGCAGTTACCTCGAACGTTTCGTCGGCGTACGTAGCAAACCTATAAGGCACGCCCAATCCAGTTCCGTTGCCGGACGTTCCGAACCGCGGATCTATACCGAGGAGTGGATTTTGATACGATTCAAATCGAAGACCGGCAGTAAACTTTCCTCTCGTAAAAAGCACGTTGAAGAAGGTGTTCGAGAGAATTTTCTCTTTTACAATCGGCGCACCAATAATGGTGTCTTCGTTGTAGGACTGTATGTCGGACTGCAAGCTGCCACTGATAGTGCCGATGTCTGGAATATCGTAGCCCTGACCAAACGCGGCACCGTGCGCGGCAATAAAGAGAACTGCCGCAACAATCAAAGTGTACTTCACGCCTTAGCCCTCTTTGCCGGTAAGCTTCTTTAGGAGGTCTTCTACCTCTTCTTCGTCTCCGGCGGTATAGGCAGCATGCGAGAAAACAACCTTGCCATTATGCACCACAAAGGTGTGGGGCACATTGTTTACGTTCATGGCTCTCTTAAAATCCTGGTTGATATCGAGCAGGATATCAAAGGTCCAGTTTCTACTCTTTGTAAAGGGGGCAACCTTTAACGCATTACGCGAATCGTCGATGGATACGGCAACAATCTTTACGCCATACTTCTCCTTCCACTCGTCGTAAAGTCCGGCATAGGTTTGAAGCTCTAACAAGCATGGTTTGCACCACGTTGCCCAGAAGCTAACGATCACCGGTCCGCCTCCTTGCGCTATATCGGTGGTATTTACCACGTCTCCGGCAATGTTCTTAATCCTTACTGAAGGAAGGTGCGAGGCGGCAGTGTCTTGCGCGTAGCCGGACACAGTGCCAAACAGGAGGAAAAGCACGAAAACGAGAAACTTGTTCATACGGGGGCTCTGATTGGAAGATCTTCTGTTACAAACCACACCGTAAGCGGTCATGTTGTAGGTTTGCAACAATCACTCGAGGAACGTCAAATTATGAAAACTCACCTTCTTACCCTTCTGGTAGCCGTAGCCACCGTTGTTCCTGCACTTGGACAGAGCTTTGTTATAGACTGGGCAAAGCCGAACCCGATTCACGGAACGCCAACCGGCGGCACTGTAAAGAGAGACGGAACCATCCGGAACCTAACTGAAACCCAGCGGGAGCTGTACTTTACGTACGACCTCTCCGGATTGTCGCTCGACCACACAGCACAGCTTTGCATGAACCTCTGCTGGTCCCTCATGCCGGGACCAGACGATCCCTTCATCCGCGAAGGGCAAATTCTACCGCCCAACGGTACGTTGGCCATCTACGTAGATCTCACGCCACGGAATTCGGAGGGAACCTCTGTAATTGCTGTATCGCTGTTCGACGGCAACAACATGACGGATAAGATCGACTTTGTAGTGGAGTTCGAAATTTCCCCTACGGCCTCTGTGGCCGATGCAGCCAGCCGCGGAGTTACGGTTGGTCCACTTCCTACAAGCCAGTCCCTATCTGTTCGTGGCAACGTGTTAACGTCTGTTCGCAGCATGGGCTTATACGATGTGTCCGGAACCCTCGTGCGCTCCTTCGGCACTGGCACAGGCACATCAACTACACTGCCACTTGCCGGTGTTGCCGCCGGTACCTACCGCTTGGTGTTTGTAGATGCAGCCGGTTCGTTGTTCGCATCTCCGGTTGTTGTAGCCCCTTAACTACGAACATCCATGTTGAAGCATATAATCGACCGAGGAGTAGTATCGGCCAACTGGCACGCCCTACTTCTCGGTCTTCTTGTTTTTGGCAGCTACCTCCTTACCCTGGCGCCCGGACTCCAGTACACCGATAGCGGAGAGCTGGCTGCCGCGTGCGTAACGTACGGCGTAGCACACCCAACGGGCTATCCTCTCTTTACACTGCTTGGTCATGTGTGGACACTTCTGCCGTGGACCTCTGCTATTGTTGGACTGAACGTATTAGCCGCCCTTTGGACCTCTATCGCCGTTGGTTTTGTGTACCTCTCAACACGCATCGTTATTGAGCGGGCAGGGGGCTCTCCATGTGCCATACTCGCTAGCGCAGTGTCGGCCCTCATCTTTGGATGGAGTGGCGCAACCTGGGCCGTGGCAACCTCAATAGAAGTGTATTCTCTGCATGCCGCCTTGGTAGCGATTACCCTTTACTGTGTGCTGCGCAGCACAGATAGCAACGATTCCGACCTTCGATGGAGTGTAATAAGCGGAGTGCTTGCCGGACTCCTCTTGGCCAACCACCTTTCTTCTGCCTTTCTCCTTCCGGGTTTCTTTGTTCTTTGGTTAGCCGTTCCTGCAGCGAAAGAACGATTGCGGCAGTGGTATGTAGTTGTGCTTCCTGCCCTATTAGGTGTGGCACTTTACGCAACACTTCCTATTCGTAGCGCTGCAGAGCCCCCTATCAACTGGGGAATGGTGCATCGAGGATGGGACGCCTTCCTTTACCATGTGCGCGGCACACAGTTTAGTGTGTGGATGTTTAGCGATAAGAAGGCCGCCGGCGAAAACTTCCGCGTGTTCCGAGAAATTATCACGTCCATGACGTTATGGGTTGGAGTAATCCCTGCAATCCTTGCACCGTTCCTTATGGGCAAGGCCTCCCGCAGAGTGTTGCTCGGCGGAGTTGTGCTGTTTTCTGGCAACCTGTTTATCACACTGGGGTATTCCATTCCCGATATCGAACCCTACTTTATCCCGTCCATAATGATTGTTGCAATTGCGGCGGGTACAGGTCTTGCCTTGCTTGCACGGAAACGTATGGGAAATGTGTGGTGGCTATCGTTAGCGTTGCCCATAACATTAGTGATAACACAGTTTCCGAAGCAGGACAAGAGCACACATACCGCCGTAGATGACTATACAGACTGGGTATTCAATAATGCCGAACCCAATGCCATTATCCTTTCTCGTCAGTGGGACTTCTTCTGCTCCGCGGCATGGTACCGTCAGGTTGTGCTTGGCCAGCGCTTAGATATTTCTCTCGTGGAAAAAGAGCTTATCCGCCGCACATGGTACGTGCCGTATCTGGCTCAGCGCTATCCAACCATGATGCGCGGTGCAATGGACGCTGCCAATGACTTTATGCCGTACTTACAACGATTCGAAGAAGATGCTTCTGCGTTTAACAACTCCAGAGAAAACGTAGTTGGCATACAGACACGATTTGTTGGTTTTCTCAACGCCATCCTCGACTCCAATACAGATAAGCCCCTTTACATAACGCCCGAACTGCTTAACGACGAGCCCGGCTTTGCCGTGGGTTACACCCGCATTCCGGCGGGTCCACTCGTGCGACTGGTGCCCGCAGGTGCCTCTGCTACACAACGCGAATCAGCCGCGGGATTACAGAACCTTGTTTCATCTCTCTCAGGGCGCACAGACAGATTAGACGAGGCACTGCGCCAAACCGTTGTGAGCGATGTAGCCACGATGGCCATGTTCATGTTGGATGGTAAGTCCGACACCGCAGGTTTTCGCAGATATCGAGAATTTGCACGTGCACTTGATGCACGAAGCATTGCAACCACGCAGCTTAACAGAGTGCTTCCATGAAGACTGATTTCCGAAGTGGCCTATTCCACGGCTGTCTCATCTTGATGTGCATGTATGCCGTGATTGGCTGCGCATCGTACCAAGAACCGGAGGCGCAAGACGATGCAACACCGCCACCCGGATACGCACCCGTGTTTGTATCGAGAATTGCTCCTGCGCCCGACAAGAAGACTGCATCGGCAAGTGTAACGGTAACTCGCGTAGATACACGCGACCCGAAGATTATGCGCGTATACGCCCACATTGTCGACACCGATGGAACGTTCTTCTCTGGTGCTTCAAAGAAGAACGCAAAGCTTCAGTGGTGTAAGGTAAGCGAAGTGTTAGATGGTGCTCAGAAGGAGATCAAGAACTTTACCGTGCGAGAACTTTCTGAGACCGACCCCGAGCCCGTGGCTGCTGCCATTGTAATGGACAACTCCGGCTCTATGGGCAACACAAGAGCGATTGCAATGCAGGCGGCGGTTGCAGACTTTATCTCCGTAAAGCGTCCACAAGATGCCCTTGCACTTGTTCGGTACGATCACACAACCCTTGTTGAATGTCCACTCACCGCAGATGCTGCGGTATTAAGGTCCACACTAAAGCAGAACGGACTCGAAGGATTTGGTGGAGGAACTGCCATCCACTCCGGCATAGCCACGGCCATTGAGCACCTCAACTCGCAGTCTGGAACACAACGCAAGGCCGTGATTGTGTTTACCGACGGACAGGAGAACAGCTCTAAGGTTTCTCGTGATGCAATGATTGCGCTTGCCCTCAAATCGAACATAGTTGTTTGCGCCGTAGACTTTGGCGCCGGCATCAACGAAGGGTACATGGAAGGCATTGCTCGGTCTACCGGCGGTTCCTACGCACACATCTACCGCACAAACGAGTTTCGGCCCATGTTCGAAGATGTGTACCGAAGGATTCGCAACAGCTATATAATCGAATATCCAGTTCAAGGGTATGGAGACCACATTCTCAACGTACGGTTGTGTTGGGGTAAAGACACACTGGCTACATCTACTGTGTACAACAACACCCCAGACGTAGGTGCAATTGCACTTCTCAACGTCACGTTCGACCATGGTAAGTCCACTCTCAACCAAGAGTCCGCCTCTGCCATTAACAACATTGTCCTCCTGCTCCGCGCATTTCCGAATATGACCATTGAAGTGCGAGGTCACACAGACAATTCCAATAGCACGAACGATCCCGACTTCAACAAAAAACTCTCACAGCGTAGGGCCGAAACTGTACGCGACGCCATTGTAAAGGCCGGGATTAATGGTCAGCGAATAACCGTAAACGGTTTTGGCGACGCCATGCCTGTGGCAGATAACAAAGACGAAGCCGGACGTGCCATGAACAGGCGAACCGAGTTTAAGATTCTTACAAGGTAAACAATTATGGAGCCCACGTATCTGGTGTTCGACCTAGAAACCATTGGCGAAGATCTTGGCGCATTCGACGAGGCACGCCAGGAATACCTATTGCGTGGAGCAACCACCGAGGAAGAACGGGAACGTAAAATCAACGAGTTTGCACTTAGCCCCCTTACCGGCAGAATTGTATGTATCGGTATGCGGATGTTAACCATGGAGAATGGCGAGTGGGCGGCCAGGAGGGTTGCGTACTCTACATTGCCAGATGCTGCAGACGATGGCCCCGAACAGCGTGCAGAGCTACCATCTGGTGCGGCGTGGTATACCAGCAGCGAGCGCGTAATGCTTTCGAACTTTTGGAAGCTTCTTGAAAAGAACCGCGGACTTACTCTTATCTCGTTTAATGGACGAAACTTCGATGCACCATGGTTAATGCTTCGCAGCGCCGTGCTTGGCATTAGACCTACGCGCAACCTAATGCAGGGTACAAAGTTTAACTACTCGGGTCACATCGACCTGTTAGATCAGCTCACGTTCTTTCAAGCATCAGCCAGCGGTGCTACACGCCGATTTAATTTCGACTTCTACGCGAAATCCTTTGGCATTACCTCTCCCAAGGAAGCCGGCGTTGATGGCTCGAAGGTTGGCACGCTCTACGCCGCCGGGGAGCATGAGTCGATTGCCGAATACTGCCTGAGGGACGTAGACGCTACGTGGGCGCTGTTTGAGGTTTGGGATCGGCTACTGCGGATGTAACACATAATTAGCAACGATGTTTGGCAACGACTGCATATGGCACAGCGACCTATGTAGATTGGTGATGTAGATACTTCTCGTAAACACATCTCGGAGTGTGTAACATGAAATCAGCCACGGTGTGTGCAACAATAGTTGTTGCATTCCTTCTGTCTGGCCAACAGGCGATAGTCCAGTGTGATTCGCTGTATTAGTTAACTCTTATCGACAATCGGACGGCGTTCGTTCCGCTGTCTCTTAGTGCGTCAGACTCTGCTGCGCATATTCCCAAGCACTATTTCACACCGGGGCACCGTTTCAGCTTTCAAAGCGACAGTTCGTCTGTAGTTGTTGATGTGTTAGAGTACCGGCTTAATCAACGCTCGCTGATGCTTCAGGACTGGTGCAATGAGAAAACATGGAACTGGAGTGCTACAAGCAACACAGATACAAATGAAGTAACCGATAGCGAGCTGTCTCTTAAGTCGCGAACAAAATCGTTTACCATGTCACCCGGTGATACGGTGAGCTTGTTTCGTTGGTTCTATATAAAGGACCACGTTGCGGACACGCTCTCCTATCGGTTCAGCGATCAAACGGTTGATGCCTGGACAGTTATCGAGCTCGTTGATCAGGGTACTGGCAACGTTATCGAAGTCCTCGACTCTATGCGTTTCTCGAGTATCGACAACCGCATTTGTATTATGTCGATGCGCCCCTCAATATCACGCGTTGTCTACATCGTTCCCAATCACGTTTCCACTACCACAGCATTTGTCCGCGTTCGAGTGGGCAACGTTGGTATAGACGATCATCATTGGTTTCGGTATGATGCCATCATGGACGTAGTTTCTTGGCGAGTACTGCCCCGCTCAGGTGTTTTTAACGAACGGTATCGCGCCGGGAACATTTGTGAGCCCCAACCGAGTTCCCTGCCAATCTCTGTACATGCATTAGTTGGAAGATCTGGCATCCGCCTTAGGTCTGTTGCATCGTCTACCTTAGTGGTTACGATACGTGGTTTAGACGGATTCCCGCGTGCCACACTCAATGTGCCTGGTGGTTCGGAGGGAATCGAACAGGAGTTGCAGCCCGGACTCTATTACATACACATAAGCACTACCAATGGTATAAGCCTTGGGTCGCGAAACCATGTTGTTCAATAAACCTTACAGCGAAACCGCCATGAAGAAACATACTGCTGCAATATCGCTCTTGGTGTTAATGCCCGCGCCAATATTTGTTGAGGCGGCCACTCGAAGAGGTCCGCGGATTCGGCGTCCTATGGGCGAGAACATTAACTGTCTTCCCGAGGTACGGGAAGTAATGGGTGGAAAGTGCCACTGCATTAAGAATGCAATCAAAGAGAACGTTCCGACCTTCTACGGACAACAAGTAGTCTATCGTTTCTATTGCTCCAGCAACCATCTCGACAAAAACCAGCCAGCAGATCAGTGCATCTACCATTCTACGTGCGACCCAGGTGATCCGGTGTTCCCGGGAGATCCTTGGAACCCCAGCCTTCCCCCCCTTTGGCGTGTATAATCCTAGCGATGTATTTCCCTGAGCACTCTACGCTGCCGGCGGTCTCAAGTCAATTACTGACTACTGCTTGCGAGTTGGAAATACCACGTGTGCGCTGCTACGCCGAAGGCGCCCTATGTTCTGTGCGAAGTGTATGGATATACTGTCCTAACTCTGCCGCAATAAGAAACACAAACGCGGAGTAATACAGCCATAACGCGAACGACGCAAGTGCCACATAGCCACCATAGAACTTGCTAAAGTTGGCAGCGCCGTTCACGTACCACGAGAATACAATCCGTGCTACTTCCCAAAACACCACAGCAAAGCCGGTGCTCATCAGGATAATGGGCCACGGCAACCGTTTATTGGGAACTAGGCGATACAACCCTAAGAACAGGATGGTTGTTGCTATGAGAGACGCGGCTTGCACCGTAAGTCCAAACAACAACGTTTTCGATTCAACCGTAATGTTCTCGTTCCAATAACTCTCTACAAGCGTGAGTAAGGGGCTTAGCAGCGTTACCACCATGATGAGTGTGGCAGTAACAATCGTTAACAACATGTCTTTTAACCGATACAACACAAAAAACTTGGGTGTTGGTATGTGAAATATGGCGTTAAGTCCGGTACGCAATGAACTGAAGAGCGCGGAGGCAAGCCAAAGTAGTGCTGCACCAGCTATCCACCCTGTTATTGTGCTATAGTTAAATACCGAACCCAGCTCCTTTACAACTTCGCCAATAACCTTCGACGCCTGAATGTCTTTGGGAAGGAAGTTTACGAGAAACTGCTCAACCGTTGTTTTCGTCTGGGCCTCGTCTATAAACCCACTTACAATGGACAGGATAAGCAACACCAGCGGCAGCGTACAGAGGAGAAGATTAAACGCAATGCCGGAAGCGAGAAGGAAGATGTGACGCTGGTCTGTAATGTCCGCAAAGCGATATACAATCTGCCAGATATGCCGCAGACGATTGATAAATGTTGGCGGACGTTTGTTCATTCCGCCAAAACTACGGTTAAGGGGGCTACTTTTGCGTGATGAAGATTGTTGCAGCATTGTACATCCTTACATGCACCCTTGCTGTTACGGGGTGTGCTATGAAGGTTCCACTTACGGGTGGACCTAAGGACACAACGCCCGCAAGTATTACCTCTACGGTTCCTCCCAGCGGTACGGCCTCGTATAACGGAAACACTGTTGTGTTTGCCTTCGATGATTACGTAGACAGGTCTGCACGGAACGCCATAAGTGTTTTGCCAAATGCGCGGTTTACCACATCGTATGCCGGCGATGAGATTGAGGTGGCATTTCCCGATCCTCTCGATGCAAACACCACCTACACTGTAACCCTTGGCACAGAGTGGACAGACCTTCGCGGGAATAAACCTACCGCTGCACACACCATCGTGTTTTCTACGGGTGCGGTAATAGATACCGGTCACATTAGCGGATACGTTCGCGCGGGTGCTGCCCAAAACCTGTTCTTTTTCTGCTATCAGAATGCAGATACCTTATCCGACACCTTTTCGCCTAGGGTTCTCTCTCCCAAATACCGCTTGCCCATTGGTACCGACGGTACGTTCTCTCTCCGTGGCTTGTCTGACGGACGTTACCGAGTGCTTGTGGTACGAGACGACAACCGCAACGGATTGCTCGACAATACAGAAGACTTTGTTGTTGCGCCAGCAGACGTGGTGGTGCAGAATGGACAGAGTGAGCCCCTTTCTCTCTTACTTGGACCAGCCATCGACAAAGAGTCTCCAACTCTCCTTCGGGCAAACGCACTATCTGCACGCAGACTTTCCGTAATGTTCAGCGAACCAGTCCGCCCCCTTACCACATGGGAGCAAGGCATCAACATTGAGTATGCCGGCAGCGTGCTCGGTGCTCGTGGTGTTATTGCCGAAGGTGCGTTTACAGACAACGTTGTAATATGCACTGAGCAGGAGTTAGATACAGGTAGGGTTGCCATTACACTGCGTCCGTCCTCTGTACAGGATTCTGCCGGCAACTCCTCACCAGACTCGGTTGTGCGTGTAACGCTTCGTGGCACCGCCCGTGCGGACACGGTGCGCTTTGGCATTTGGAAGGTAACACCCGCCGATAGTGCGCGAGGCATAGCTACAGGCGCACCCTTTGTAGTTCGATTCACCGATGCCGTAGACACAAACACCCCACGAATCACACTTTGGCACACCTCCGCCAGCGGCGCAATAAAGGTGGCAGCTCGCTGGTTAGACCTACGAACCTTATCTATTCAACCCCTTGCCCAGCGTGCACCACGTACCTGGTATTCCATGGAGATTGGGTTGGCGGAAGTTCGTTCACTCATGGGCAGCGTTTCGCCAGACACCACGCTGAAGCTCGCCATCGAAACTGAGGAGCGTAGATCCGATCCCGGAGCAATGCGTGGCATAGTGGCAGACCCCTACTCCGTTGCGGCAAACAGCGCGCCCCTTACCCTGCGGGTGCTCAATTCAAAAAGCACCGTTGTGGCACAACGTACGGTGCGCCTGAATGAACCATTTGAAATTGATGATTTAGCCCCCGAGACGTACACATTTGACGTGTATGTAGATGGAAACGCAAACAGTTCTTACGATTATGGAGGGCACACCCCATTTTCGGCGGGGGAACAATGGTGGCCTATTGCCACTACGGTGATGATTCGATCTCGGTGGACGGTAGACGACGTGCGGCTGGAAATTGGAACAAAGGCCGTACTGAAGTAGCGTAACATTTTGGAAACAATGGTATCTTTGCAGCTAAGTTCTTGCAAATCAATGCTATACAGATGACGAAACACGTTTTTCTTGTCCTCCTGACGATTCTTACGTTTACAGCCAAGGCACAGGTAGACTTTACCGCCCGTGTTGTGGCCCGCAATATGCACATTCCTTGGGACCTTGTAGAGGGTCCGGACGGTAAGATTTGGGTTACAAACCGGGACGGCGTGGTAGAACGCATTACCATGGACACCGGCGAGCGCGACACACTTGCCGATTACCGAAACCTTGTAGAAAACGCGTCAGAGGCCGGTTTGCTTGGTTTGGCGATACACCCTGCATTTCCCGACTCTCCCTACGTGTTTCTGGCGTATGTATTTACCGATTTTAACGCCAACGAAACCCGGGTAAAGCAGGTGGCAAGACTTCGATACGATAGCGGAAAACTTGTAGACCGCACAGTGATCTACGAATACCGTCCAGCAGCCCTTTGGCACATCGGATGCCGATTGCTCATCTTACCTGATACCACCCTCCTGCTTACAAACGGAGACCAGCCAACGCCCGACAGTGCCATGAGTGTTACGTCGGACGTTGGGAAAATTGTCCGCATAAACCTGGATGGCAGCATACCGGCAGACAACCCATTTCCCGGATCGAGAGCCTATTCTATGGGGCATCGCAACCCGCAGGGATTAGTTCGGCTGCCTTCGGGTCACTTGTACTCTTCCGAACACGGAGACAACATAGATGACGAAATCAATGTAATCGTTCCCGGCGGAAACTACGGATGGCCATTAGTTGAAGGGATGTGCGACCTGCCCGAGGAGAAAAGTATCTGCACAGACCTAAACCTGCGCGAGCCACTGTGGGCGAGTGGCAACCCAACACTTGCCCCCTCCGGAATAGACTACTACAATCACGACCGGTATCCTGCGCTCAAGAACAGCGTGTTATGTGCCTTTCTTAAGGCATCGCGCATGACGGTGTTTTCGTTGTCCGAAGACTTCAATCGGATTACCAAGTTCCATCACATGCTTACATACCGTTACGGAAGAATTCGAGACATCCTCGTAACAAAGGACGGAAGAATATTCCTTTCCACAGGCAACGTTGGATACAACGGCATCGATCCCTTTCCGAAAGAGACAGACGACAAGCTTATTGAACTCATGCCCGTTTGGGAGCAGAGCAATCCGCAGGTACGCCCCCTTCAAGACACCGTGGTGTTTCGGGCCGACCCCGGCGAAGAACTCCCATCAGCAGTGGAGTTTTGCAGTAACGGCGGCACACCTGTTACCTACACGCGGTTCTACACCAATCCCGGTAACATCTTCGAAGCACGGTTCTGGCAAGATCTCGCGTCAACAGAAGGCACAGACTGCTATCCATTTCGGATGATGTTTCGTCCAGACACCGTAATGCCACGGAGCACACTTGCCACGGTGTGGTATACTCGACCCGATGGTGCGCTCGACACATCATCGGCCACGGTTATCGGTCTGCCCCGTAGCGGCTATGCACGCTCGATGAAGGACACCGTGGAATATGTTTCCACGCAAGCGGCGTCATGTTCCATTGTTAACATTGGCTCGGAGCCCGTAACAGTATTTTCGGTCAGCTCGGTCCCGCCTGGATTAATCGCGGTTGCAGACGGCGCATTTCCCAGAGTTCTCGCACCCGGCGAAGTGTTTACGTTCGACATAGCCGTTGTTGGTGTTGTGGGTTTGGGCTCGAGCCTTTCCGTTCAGCTTAACACCAACTCTTTTGGAAACCCCTCCTTTGTTCTCAAGAGAGTTCTCGCTTCTTCTGTTGCCGAAGACTCACGCGTTCCTGTGTTTACCCTAAGCCCCAACCCCGCCGATCAAGACTTCCGCATCACCCTTGCAGATGCGGCACCCTCGGGCATAACCATTACGGATCTTCTTGGACGTATCGTGTACACAGACACCGTTATTGGCACAACACACACCATTACTGTTCGTGCGCTTTCCGAAACGGGTTTGTCTGGCATGTACTCCGTAACGGTTACACAAAACGGCAGCCGAGCTACCGCGCCCCTTCTCATACTGCGTTAGGGGGCGTGTTTGGTTGTTATCGACCATGCCATTCCGTTTTTACCGCTGTGGTTAGCCCCTTCCCACAACATCACCGTTGTTTCTGCGGAAGAAATAACGAACCACCTACTTCGCAGCACAGGCGCTACGGCACTGTTTGTTCGCAGCGTAACAACGGTTAACGAACAGCTCCTTCGCGGCACAAACATCGCGTTTGTTGGTTCGGCAACCGCAGGCATCGATCATGTGGATGTAGACTACCTGCAGAGCAACACAATTGCGTTTGCGTTTGCACCCGGCTGCAATGCGAACGCTGTTGCGAACTATGTACTAGATGCTATCGAGCGCAACACCATTACATCGAACGCAGCCATTGGTGTTGTTGGCTTTGGTCATGTTGGTTCGTGTGTTGCTCGATATGCACGAATGCGCGGAAACACAGTGTATGTGTGCGATCCACCGCTGGTAGAGCAGCAGTTTACGTTTCCTTCGTGGTCTACCGTTGTAGATCTAGCAACACTGCTCCGGTGTTGCGATGTAGTATCAGTGCACGTTCCACTTACGCGGCACGGCGTTTATGCCACTGCAAACATGATCACCGAAGATTTGCTGCAGTCCACAAAACCCGGCGCACTTTTCATCAATACCGCTCGCGGTGGAATTGTGCTCGAGCGTGCACTGGCCAACTTAGAACAGGCGGGGCATCTCCGTGCTGTGCTAGATGTGTTTGCCGGCGAACCGGATAACGTAGATCCCTATGTTCTGCAAAGAGTTTCGCAATGCACACCGCATATTGCGGGGTATTCGTTCGAAGCAAAACAGAAAGGGGCACAAATGGTGTACGAAGCATTCACCGGCTATGTGCCACCACAACCACAACTAACCTCTGCCAACTTCCGGCTCATGCGCGAATTATATCCGCTTCCACACGAAAGCCGCACACCACCAACATGGGAGCAATGCAATGTCGGTGATTCTTGAAGAAGTAATCTTCGACGCAATAATGATTCTCCGTCCGGAACGCCATAAAGACCAACGTGGATGGTTCGAAGAAACCTATCGCGCAGATGTATGCCTGCGCTATGGCATTCCAACAGACTTTGTGCAGGACAACCACTCTCGCAGCACGTATGGCGTGCTTCGGGGCATGCACTTTCAGCACAACCCACCAATGGGTAAAATGCTTCGTTGTGTTAGGGGGCAAATACAGCTTGTAGAGGTAGACATTCGCAGCAACTCGCCTACCTACGGTAGACACGTAAGCATAGACGTATCGGAAACCAACGGACGTGTAGTGTGGATACCGCCGGGCTTTGCCAACGGATTTGCCGTGTTAAGCGCCGAGGCCGATGTATCCTACAAATGCACGGCTATCTATAACGCGCAAGGCGAAGGTGCAATTAACGCACTCGATCCCGAGCTTGGTATTCGGTGGTTAATAGACAATCCGTTGATGAGCGAGAAGGACCGGAACGCTATTTCAATTTCAGAGCTTCGTCTATAAGCTCGTTTACGGTTCCCATCGAGTCGGCTTCGGCGTAGAACCGAAGCAGTGGTTCTGTGCCCGATGCACGGATGAGCAGCCAACCGCCTGCTACCCAGAACTTGAACCCGTCTTGGGTGTCTATCCTCAGCACGTTATGCTTGCCAATCTTGAGTGGCTTTTTGGCGCACGCTGCAAGGATAGATTTCTTCTGTTGTTCTGTTACACGAATGTCGCGACGGCGATACCGGTGTGGTCCGAATTCTTCGTCTAATTCATTGCACAACTCGTGTAGCGACTTCTTCTTGGTTGCCATCATTTCTAATAGCAGCAACCCATTAAACACACCATCGCGCTCGGGAATGTGCAGCGATGTGCCAAGTCCACCACTTTCTTCGCCACCGATAAGAATTTTCTCCTCCGTCATCAGCTTGGCAACGTGCTTAAAGCCCACTGGTGTTTCGTAGAGTTTTACACCGTGTTTCTCACAGAAGAGGTCTACCATCGAGGTAAGTGATACCGTCTTTACTACCGCGCCTCTGCGCTTGCGATCTTCGTAGAGGTACTTCATTAACAACATGAACACCCTATGCGGATCTACATACGATCCGCGATGATCCACGGCACCCAATCGGTCTGCATCGCCATCGGTGGCAAGCCCCATGTCGGCCTTCTTCTTCTTCACAGCCGTGGATAGCGGAACCAAACATTCGGCAATCGGTTCTGGATGGTCCACTTCGCCAAACGAGGGATTGTATTCACCGTGAATCTCAAACACGCCCGGCAGCAGTTTATCCATAAAGTCTATCCCAGCACCGTGCATCGGATCGTACACAATCTTCAGTCCGCTCTTAACAATTGCGTCGATATTGATTTTTGAACGGAGATAACGGATGTACGATTCCTTCGCATCGAACAACCGTATTGCTCTCGTGCGCACGTAGTTGTCCAACGTATCAACCGTAACCCTTGGTGCCTTACCCTTAAGTGCTGCCAGCTCTTTTTCGATCTGGGCAATTTGTTCCGGAATGGCGGGTCCACCAAACGAACCCTTTACCTTAAAGCCATTGTATTCCGCAGGATTATGGCTCGCAGTGATTACCACTCCAAGTTGGGCGCGCTTCATCTTCGTGTGATAGCTCACTTGCGGCGTGCTGGAGAAGGTATCTGTTAGATGCACCACGATGCCATAGGCGGCAAGAATACGCGACGTTTCGATGGCGAATTCGCGAGAGAGAAAACGTGTGTCGTGCCCAACAATAACGGCAGCACCCTTTGGTGCAATTTTCTGTACGTATCTGGCCGTGGCATGGGCAACTAGGCCAAGATTCTCAAAGGTGTAGTCGCGGGCAATTAGTCCGCGCCATCCATCTGTTCCAAAAACAATAGACATAGGTGTGCCGTGTATTAGGAGATTGTTGTTGCGCCAGCGTATTCAGCGTCGTCGCCAATAATTTCTTCGATGCGAAGAAGCTGGTTGTACTTTGCTACGCGGTCTGTTCTGCAAGGTGCGCCTGTTTTAATCTGACCCGACCCGAGCGCTACCGCAATGTCTGCTATGGTTGCGTCTTCCGTTTCACCGGAGCGGTGAGAGATAACGGTTGAGTATCCAAACCGTTGTGCAAGAGACACCGCCTCGAATGTTTCTGTTAGTGTACCAATCTGGTTTACCTTAACAAGAATAGAGTTCGCTACACCTTCGGCAATACCACGTGCAAGAATCTCGGAATTCGTTACAAATAAATCGTCACCAACCAATTGCACGCGCTCCCCAACCGCCTCTGTTAGCAGCTTCCATCCCTCCCAGTCGTTCTCGCCCATGCCATCCTCGATAGAGGCAATAGGATAGGCATCGAGCAGACTCGAATACCACTGCACCATCTCCTCTTTCGTTAACAACTGTTGGGTGGACTTATACATGCGATACTTACCGTCGGAAACCATCTCGCTGGCGGCAACATCGAGTGCCAGAACAATATCTTCACCCGCCTTGTAGCCCGCTAATGCAATGGCTTCCATAATCACATCAAGTGCTTGTTCATTGGATGCAAGCGAGGGGGCAAATCCACCTTCATCTCCGATGCTTGTGTTTAGCCCCTTACTTTTAAGTACAGACTTCAGAGCATGGTATGTTTCTGTCCCCATTCGTAGCGCTTCGGAAAACGAAGATGCTCCAACGGGCATCACCATAAACTCTTGGATGTCTACATTGTTATCTGCGTGGCGTCCACCATTAAGGATGTTCATCATCGGCGTAGGCAACAGCGATGCGCGAACGCCACCAAGGTACCGAAACAGCGGCAGCCCATGGAACTCGGCAGCGGCTTTGGCAACGGCCATAGATACACCCAACATAGCGTTGGCACCAAGTCTCGACTTGTTTTCTGTACCATCCAGTGCAACCAACACAGCGTCTACCTGACGTTGGTCTGTGGCATCAAGCCCAAGCAAGGCCTCGGCAATTGCTCCATCAACATTATCTACAGCCGTTTGCACGCCCTTGCCGCCATATCGCGATGCATCGGCATCTCGAAGTTCAACGGCCTCGTGTTCGCCTGTGCTTGCTCCCGACGGAACGGCAGCCCTACCAAACGAACCGTCTTCGAGGAGAACATCTACTTCGATGGTTGGATTACCGCGCGAATCAAGTATTTCGCGAGCCGTTACATCAAGAATTGCAGACATGTATTCACCCTTGGAGAAGATGTATCGAAAGTGTTAGAGAACCAATGCCCCCAACTCGTCTAGTGCATCAATCGCTTTCGCTAGTTGCACATCAAGTATTGTTAGCGCCCCCTGATCGTGCGTAGAAAGCGTAATGCGCAACTTGTTCCATCCATAGATAAGAACATCCGGATGATGATCCATCTTCTCCGCTATTAATGCAATAGCGTTAACTCTGCCGATGGCGGAGGCAAAATTGGGAAGCTGCATCTCACGAACAAGTGTGGCGCCATGTAGGCGCCACAAAGGAATGTCCTTGCAATGTTCCGCAATTTCCGATTCGGTGAGCGGTGCCGGACGAGGCATGATTGGTTATCTCAGTTTAGTTGGGCGTTAAGCTTTTCTGTGATGTACGCTTTTGGCACCGCACCAACAATTGTATCTACAACCTTACCGCCCTTAAAGATGAGCAGTGCGGGAATAGAGCGAATACCAAACTCCATTGCTACGCGCGGATTGTTGTCTACGTCTACCTTCGCAATGGTTGCGCGGCCGTCGTATTCACCGGCGAGTTCATCCATGATAGGAGCAATCGCGCGACAGGGTCCGCACCATGCGGCCCAAAAGTCAACGAGAACAACCTTGCCTGCGTTGATCTCGTTCGAAAACGTATCGTCTGTTAAATGCGTGGGGTGTGCCATTGGGCAAAAGTCCTGCTTGAAAACCAAAAAATCGGTTGCAATTCTGCAAACCTACGGAACTACGACGAATGGCTGACGTGCGAAGTGTGTATTACATCGTTTCTATGAGCAGGGCCACCAGATCGGTGGCGTTTTGCAGCTCTTCGGGCGTACCCGCGTTTTCGATAACGAAGTCTGCAAGCCCCCTTTTTTGTTCCATGGGCATCTGACGTTCCATCCTTCTGCGAACCTCTTCGGGAGCAAGGTTTTGCCGGGCAACAACCCGTTGAATGCAAAGCTCTTCGGGGGCATCTACCACTATTACCCAGTCGAAGCCCTCCTCGAGTTCTGCCTCGAAGAGCAGGGCCGATGCAATGGCAACAATGGGTGTTCCGGACTCGTGCTCGTGCGCTATCGCGTCCATATGCGCCTGTAGCACCCGCGGATGAACCAGCCGGTTTAGCGTGTTTAGTCGCTCTTGGTGCTCCGCGGAGGGTCCAAACACCAATTGGGCCAGAACAGTGGCATTTACGCCGTTGGTGGTAAGCACCTCGCTACCAAAGTGGGCGGCCAACTCTGCGCGCAACTCCCCATCGGTGGCCATAAGCTCCTTCGACGTAGCGTCCGACTCATACACCGTCCACCCCCGTTTTTGGAGGATTCCGGCAACCGTGCTTTTTCCGGTTCCTATACCGCCAGTAATACCTACAAGCTTCATGAAGCACTCACAAATGCGGTTAAGGGGCGTTGGGGTTCCAACAAAATACCGCCAAATGACCCTTTTTCGTATATTTGGGGCTCTCTTTTGAGACGCACCGTTCGTCTAGGGGTTAGGACACCGCTCTTTCACAGCGGTAACACGGGTTCAATTCCCGTACGGTGTACAAAGCGTGATCTACGGGGATACATCGAGATACATGAAATCTCGGTGTAGCCAGCTAAACAAGCCGGTTTGCAGCGTTTTTGAGATGCCGTTTGTTTCCCGAGAGATCTTGATGATACACGAAAACCGCCAGTAATAACGTCAGTAGCAGTTGGCTTTTCCAATGCTCACGTTTTTACTGGCGGTTTTTCTATGCGGCTCACCTTCTACGCAGACAAGCCGAACGAGACCCGAACGGCGATCATGGTTCGCATTGCGATCTCGGGAAGACGACTTCGGTTCGGGACAGGCATCAGCCTTGACCCTCGGCTCTGGAACCAAGAGCGACAAGAAACACGGTCGAAAGATCCGGACCGCAACGCCAACAACAAGAAGTTGGAGGCCATTGCGAAGTTCATCCGTGATGCCTACAACAGCATGGTTCCCTCCGGCAAGGACAGGCTCCTATCGGAAGAAGACCTAGCGCAGCTCCAAGAGAAGATCCGGGGATTCCTTTCACCACTCTCGGTCAAGCCCAAGCCAACAGCTGCCTCCTTTGTAGACATCTATCAGGAATTCATCGACACCTATACCGTACGCACACGGTCGGGCCAGATCACATCACGCCGACCCGGACCGGGGATGATCATTCAATACAAGCGATGCCTGGCCCTACTTAAGGAGTGGTCTACGGCGAAACGGAAGCCCCTTGACTTCCCGATGATCGATGAGGACTTCTATACGTCGTTCTGTGGGTGGCTCGTTGAGGAAAAACAACTGCGGGACTCGTCGGTGTCAGAGCACATCAAGGTCTTAAAGCTGTTTATGAAGTGGTCGCGAAAGAAAGGGTATCACTCCACATCTGAGTGGGAGTCGTTCTGGCGGGACAAACGCACCGGCGAACAGATAGCACTCACGATCACTGAGCTGCGGAAGATCCGCGATGCTGACCTCACAGGCAAGGCTCGACTCTCGCGCACACGCGACCACTTCTTGCTACAGGCATATACCGGCATGCGCTATGGCGACCTGTCCGCACTTGAACCTCGCCACTTTGATGAAGAAGCCGGACTGATTCGGTATACATCTGAGAAGTCCGACGCGAAATGTATTGTCCCGATTACCAAGCCAATCCGTGAGCTTCTCAAGCGCTACCCGACCAAGATGTTTGAGTTCCCGTCAATCGTCAAGGCAAACCTCTACCTTAAAGAACTCGGTGTTGAGATTGGGCTGACGGATACGATCACCGTGTCGCATTACAAGGGTGGCAATCGCATTGATGAGGTCAAGAAGCGAGCCGACCTTCTCACGACACACGTAGCGAGACGAAGCTTCTCCACCACATCGGTACAATTCGGACTATCAGAGGCAGTCATCTCTCGTGTTACGGGTCATGCCGCACGCGGCGTACTCCAACAACACTACATCATCCTCAGCGACGAAGCCGTGCGGGACATGGTCTGCAAGGCATGGGAGCAACTATGACCATCAATGATGCTATCCTCATCAATCCAATGGCCATGGAGCACGCTCGCGGAATTCTCGCCGGCGAGCTTGCCATGCTTCACAAGGGCGTTGGCGCAAAAAAGCGCATTGAATGGCTCGTTACTCAACGCGATACTGTATGCCGAGACGCATCGGTCTTTCTCCCCGCGCACCTTGCCCCTGAGCTTGAGTCAATGTCAACACGCGATGCTGTATCGTATCTCGAGGTGGCACGTCGCAATCTCGCAGCGCTGAACATTGGCTCCACGTTTCGTCACCTGCGAAACGCCGAGCGCAGAATGGGTCGTTCCGGATTCACTCTTGATCCGATCTCTCAACAAGGGGCCATGTTGCTATTGGCTGATGACGAAGACTTCGCTTCCGCATATAGGCGAGCGGTGGAGCCCCTTTTACAGCACATGGAGTCGAGTCCGCTCTTTCCCGAAGCCGAACAGCGCTACAGCGAGATCATGTCAACCAGAGATCTCGAAACCAACAAACAGCGCTTGGTGATCGAGCACGTTATGCAGACCCTTCCGGAGATGCTTGTAGGGATGCCCGATTTAGAAAACGGCATCATTCGTGAGATCGCCTATCTGAATGGAAGACTCCTTGACCAGGACATCATGCTCGCTCTTGCCGCTGTCATCCGCGAACTTGGAGCAGGGGTCATAGATCAGCTGAGTACATTCATCATCGACGAAGTTGTCGATACATACCGGATGGTTCTCTCCGGACTCATCAATGACCGCATCACCGAATTGATGGGTGATCGCCCGCCTATCAAGGTACGTGTAGAACAGAATGTGATCAACTCTACGCCGTTGGACGTCAATTCAGTCCAGAACCAAGACGCCGCACAACTCCCAGACCTGTTATCGATCAACGAGACAGCTGACTACCTCCGTGTAACACGCACAACTGTGAATCGGCTCATAAAATCCGGCGCACTCACTGGCACGCACGTAGGTCGACGCCACCTCATCACACGAAAAAGCATCGACAGCTACCTTGCGCTGTCAGGAAACGAATAGCGTTTGACGTTTCCTCTAGCTTTTCTGTCCCTCAAAAGTGCACTTTATGTCCTCGGGGATGTCATTACGGTGGTCGAATTACAGGTCAAAACCTAGTCAAAAACTGGTCAAAAATTATATCTATCGTGTAATTATCCGATATCTACAACGTAATCCAATGAACGGAATCTGCCCTCAGAGTGACTCTTAGGTGCGGTGATGGTACCGCTAAAGTCGGTATAACAGTCGAGGTACCAGAGTTAACAACAAATAGCGACCACAACACCAACTATTAGGTAGGGGTAGCGTGCCTCAACACGCCACGCAACTGATTATTTACAGCTACGCCATACCGTTCTTTACGTAACTTTACTGGTGCCTACCATGAGCACCATTCTTACCCATAATGCTCTGAATCTTTCGACCAGAACGAAGCAGTTTACGCGTGAATTGCTGCTTCTCGTACTAGTTCTGTGCACGTCATCGGCAACGCTTTTATCACAGGCACCTGGAACCTGGCTGTTTGGTCGGCACGCCGTGATAGACTGGAAGCCCGGACCCGTTTCACAGCGTTTGTGGCCGGATACAAGCCAAGCTGCACCCGGTATACTATGGGATGGGAGGGGGGAACCGTTGATCTACAAATTAGAGAACGGCCTTAACGAGGACTCGGCGCGGAATGCACACCCACGATTTGGCTTGAAGTGGTTTGGTGGGGATACCATCGCATCGAGCTTGCAACGAGGTGACGAGTACTTTTGGGCAATGGGAAACCAGCCCGATGCAATACTCGTTAGAAAGCCAGGAAGTCGCGATACGGTCTACTCGATTCAGTCGCATCAAAACGGTGGGCAGGCAAACACGAAGTGGGAAACCCTCGAGAACGGAGCGGTTACTGCACACACGATTGATTTAGGCCGGAGGCAAGGACGCGGAATTGCGTGGGTAGCAACTGACACGATATTGAAGGCCTTTGACCTACCTGGCGGAAGCGGTTTGCAGATTGGCAAGCGAGCAGCAGCCTCTTCACATGCCATAGTACCGCATAAGAATGGGAGAGACTTCTGGTTGATAATGCCTCTCTCGTTTCCTAACCAAATTCGTGCTTATCGTATCACTCCCTCGGGAATAGACACCGTTGCCTCCATTACCAACGTGTCGATACAAAGGTATTTTGGTGCTGGAGTTCGAAACAATCCAGTTGGTGAGTACGCTGGCGAAACAAAGGCCAGCGTCGACGGTCGCCTTGTGGCATTTTGCGCTGGGGTTCGCGGGCGAATTGGATTGTTCGATTTTGACAACGCAAGTGGCCTCTTCAGTAATGAGCGCGAGATCTCTGATCCGACATACTGGCGCGATGACACTGTGCTTGTTGCACGCGTTGTGTTTACTACGTTGCCATACGGAATTGAGTTTTCGCCTGACAGTAGACTCCTTTACGTTACGAACATCCAGCTTCGCGGAATTGGAACCCCAACGAATTTTTCAGACGTAGTCCTCGACTCCCTCCGCGGTGAGTTGGTACAGCTTGACATTTCGTTGCCAACGGCTGAAGAGATAAAGG
>DAITNB010000026.1:0-32403 GCA_036834845.1 bacterium
GGGTGAAAATCAGGGTGTAAATTGCGCATTCTCATTCACAATTACGTAACGAACGGGCATCCGGATTGTCTTTCGTAATTGGGTGAGAAAACCGAGTTCGACATGTTTCAGGAGACCTTGATGAGTGGTTCACGTTCGATTTTCCGGCGTTCCGTTTTGCTTTGGGTGGCACTGATTTCTCTAAGTGCGCCCTCAATTGGAAACACCGGCCTACCAAAACCTGCCGGCCTGATCCCCAATATTGGGCAGTGGCCGTCGGAAGTGCTGTTCTTGCACCGCGAGCGCAATCTTGATGTTTGGATCACAAAAAGTGGTTTAGTGCTTAATGAGCGCGACCGCACCGAAGACGGTTTGCGGGGTCAGATAGTTCGATATACATGGACCGGCGCAACCACGCCCGAGGTAGTTGCCGTGCAAGAGAATTCAGCACTGCCAGTGGTGAACGTTCTCACCGGCAACGATCCATCAAGGTGGACACGTGGTGCTCGCGTTTGCACGGGAGTAACTCTTCGGGGCATCTACCCAGGTGTAGACGTTGTGTACTACCTCGACAACGGAAAACTTCGGTACGATATTCATGCCCAGCCGGGTGCCGACGTAAGCCGGATATCAGTAGCTGTGGAGGGCGCAGACAACCTCACTGTTCTGCCCGGTAGAATCAGTGCCAAAACACGAGGCGGGGAACTTGTGGTAACAGACTTGGCAGCATTTATCCCTGGTACAGTTCGTAAACAAGTTCCTGCAACTTTTGCCCCTACGTATAGCGGATTTCGTTTTGTTGTTGATGAATCATACAAGGGTAAACCGGTAGTTATCGATCCATTGGTGTACGGCACCTACCTTGGCGGACAGGGGGCAGATCAAACCACCACGATTCAATACACCGCTGCAGGAGTTCTTGTTGGCGGATGGACTGAAGGAATGGCTTTCCCGACCGGAACCGGTAGGTATCAATCAGCAAAATCTGGTGATTTGGACGGTTTTATTGCGTTGATGACGAAGGATCTCAAGCGCGTGGTGGCATACACATATTTTGGCGGCTCCGGAGCAGATAAGATAGCGCATCTCACCACCGATAACACTGGCAACGTGTTTGCCGTTGGTACAACAACATCGAACGATCTTCCTGTAACGTCCGGCGCAGCCGTTCAAACCTATCGGGCTCAGATAGATGCCTTTGTGGTGAAGCTTACCCAGAATCTATCAAAGCTTGATGTGTGCACCTACATCGGTGGTAATCGTGACGAGCTTGCCACCGCCATCGCCGTGGATGCTAACGGTAACATGTTCGTTGCCGGCGGAACAAATTCCACAACGGGATTCCCAACAAATCTCGGGCATCAAAAAACGCTTGGTGGGCAATGGGATGGTTTCTTGTGTAAGCTCACACCGAACGGCAGTTCGTTTGTGTTCAGTACCTACTTCGGCAGGGAAGGCGTGGAGACCTTCACGGCATTAGCATTGAACTCCAGTGGCGAACCACACATCACCGGCTCAACCACGTCGTCGAATTTTGAAACGGCTCCTACACCGGGGCGTTGGGCCTCGGGGCGCGTGCCGTATGACCGAACGTATAATGGTGGTAACACCGATGCCTTCGTGGTGAAGTTCTTTGCCGACGGATCTCTGTCGAAGAGCGACGATGGCACCTACTCCACGTACTTCGGCGGAAACGGTGATGAAATTGGACGAGGCATTTTTATCGACCAAACCGGTAGGGCTGTAGTGGTTGGCACTACTACGTCTACCAATCTTCCCGTAACGGCAGGCATCAAGTCTGCAGCTATTGGCGGCAAGGACATTTTTATGGCCGTGCTCTCCGATGATGGAAGGTCTCTGGCCAGTGCCACGTATTATGGTGGCACCGGCAACGACGAAATCCTTGGCGCAACAAATCTTGGCGCAACTGCCACTGCTGTGATTTTTGGAACCACAACGTCTAACGACTTCCCAATTGTGAGCGCAGGTGCCGGTGGCGAACGTGCGGGTCCAACAGATGGTTTTATTGCCATCATCAACACATCCGCCGCGCTTATGTCTACATACATCGCCGGCGATGCCGCCGATTCGGTTGTTGCGGCTTCCGTGGACAACAATGGAGATGTTTATTATGCCATGTCATCTGGCTCGTTGGACCTCTCACTCTCCGATACGGCCTACCAAGCAACACCAGCCGGAGGCACCGATGGATACATTGGCAAATACGCAGCCGGGGTAATGAACCTTCAAGCGCCTGCCGGCGGCGAAGCTCTGTGCCAGGGCACAAACTTTACCATTTCGTGGGGCGCCGAAGAGATGTTGGCCTCGGACCGATACAAGATTGAACATTCCACAGATGCTGGCTCTACGTGGCGCACCATTGCCAACGATGTTAACTCCAGAAACTACACTTGGAGGCCAGACAGCACTGCAGGTACGGGAACAACAAATCGCATTCGCGTATCAACAGCTAGGGGTCACATCTCCATCAGTGGCAACTTTGCCATTGTAAAGCCCCCTACAATCAAGGAACAACCGGCTGATGCCGAAGTATGTGCAGATGCTCGGGTAGAGCTTACTGTAGCGGCAGAAGGCGCATCACTCCGTTACCAGTGGCGCAAGGCAGGACAAAACATCAGTGGGGCCACGCAGCCAACGTATGTAATTCCATCCGTAACGTCGGCGTCTTCCGGCAACTACGATGTTGTAGTGTCCGGCACGTGTAACCCTTCTGCTACGTCGCGTTCTGTAAAGGTTGGCGTAACGGCACCAACGTCCATTACTACTCAACCTGCCGGTGCAACAACGGAAGAAGGTAAGTCATTCACGCTTACCGTTGCCGCCAGCGGAACCGCGCTTGCATACCAGTGGAAGAAAGATGGAGCGCCAATTTCGGGTGCAACCAAGGGCACGTATACCATTGCATCTGCCGCCTTGTCTGACGCGGGAACGTACGTTTGCGAGGTGTCTGGCGGATGTGGTAAGGCCACATCGAACGAAGCTGTGGTTGTTGTAACGCCTGCCACCTCGGTGGCGGAAGACAGAATCGACAATGGCACGTGGTGCCGAATCCTAGGTCCAACGCCGGCTTCGTGGGAAGTTCAGATTGCCCTTGCCGATTCGCGTGGTGCCCACTACAGCGCGCGCGTTCTTACGGTTCGCGGCGAGCAGGTTGCCCGCTTCGATGTGGGTGCCGTGTCTGGGGAAACACGTATCCGCGTTCCCTTGGAAAACCTTGGAAGTGGAACGTACCTCATCGAGTTGCGATCGGAAACAGCAATAATGCGCTTGCCGTTTGTAATACAGCAATAAATTTACGCGTCGCGTGCAAAGGTCCCGTAGTGCAGTTTAGCTGCGCCACGGGACTTTTTGTTATCACTCCGTAACCTTTTCTGGACTTCGTTGTTCTTGAACAGTTATACCCAAACTCTCGAGGTCTGAATTGCGTAAATCTATACTCCTCAACGTGCTTCGCGCGCCGCTGCCTCGTTTTTTGGCAGCCGCCGTGGTGGTCACAATCGCCATTGTGCCCAACATGCAAGCGCAACAGCAAGCCATGGTTACGGGCCTCATTGCCAATGTAGGCCAGTGGCCGTCTTCGGTGTTGTTTGCTGCCAAACAACAAGACGTCACAATCTGGATCACGAAAACCTCGCAGATTACCGAACGAAATGGCGAGCTTGTAGAGGAAGAGTTCTCTGCCTCGGGCGCTTCGCGTGTGATTACCGGCGAAGAGATTGCTACCGTAACCTTTATGAAGGGGGCATTGGGCGCAAACCCGCTTGTAGCACCTGTTTACAGCGAGGTGATCATGCGCGACGTTGCTCCCGGACTGTCTGCGGCCTACTCCATGCTACCCTCGGGAGTACTTCATCGTTCGCTTTCTGGTTCGGGTGAGATTGGGTTAAGGTGGGTGGGAATTCGGACAAAGCGCAACGGAACTGAGAGCGTCCAGAACATCTCGCCGGTTACGAGCATGGTGTATGGCTCCTATTTCAGTGGCGCTGTTACCGACAAAATCACCGGATTAGTGTACCTGTCGAATGGAGATGTTGTTGTTGCCGGAACCACGTCCGATATGTCGTTTCCCGGGACAGCGGATGGATATTCAAAAACCCAGAAGGGTCCAACGGATGGATTCATCGCAAGGTTCGACCGCAAGCTTCAGCGGGTGAAATCGTTCACGTTTATTGGTGGTGGCGCCGACGATAAAATCTGGTCGGTAATTAAAGACAAGCAGAACAACATCTACGTAGCTGGCGAAACAACATCTTCTGACCTACCCACAACATCAGGCGTTACCGGTAAGCTCTACAAAATGGGCGTCGATGCCTTTGCCGCTAAGGTCGACTCTACCTTGAGGGTTCTGAGCGTTTGTTTTTATCATGGTGGTAACAAGGACGATATTGCCCGTGCCATTGCTGTTGACGACAATGGTCTCATCTACTTGGCTGGCAGTACAACGTCTACAACAAACTTCCCGGTAACGTTTCCTGCCACAATTCGGGTTACCATTCCAGGACGTCGTCCGCAGGATCCGCCAACATACCGCGACGAGCCCGCCGGTGGCACAAACATGGGCCAGACCGATGGCTTTATTGCATCGTTCTCTTCAAACGGGTCCATTCAGCAATCTCGCTTCTTTGGTCGCGAAGGTGTGGAATATTTCACTGCAATGGTGGTTGATAAATCACCCGCCGTTTATCTCACGGGCGTTACAACATCTGCAAACTTCGAAACGGCACCAAGTCCGGACAGGTTTTCGTCTGGTCGTGTTCCGTACGACAGAACGTATAATGGCGGCAATACCGACGCATTCTGCGTGAAGTTGAACAACGAGTTGTCTCTTGCGAAAACAGACGACGGTACGTACTCCACCTTCTGGGGCGGCGCCGGTGAAGATGAGGGTAGAGGAATTTTTGTAGACGAACTCGGCAGGGCACACATCGTTGGTGTTACCACATCGAAGAACCTCGAGACCATTGGTTCTATCTATTCGCAGGCCATTGGCGGAAGAGACATCTTTATGGCGGTATTCTCCGATGATGGTAGGTCTCTGTCGAGCGCAACATATTTCGGTGGCACAGGCAACGATGATGTGATTGGAGTTCGTCAGTACAAACTGCCAACCTCGGCGGTGCTCTACGGAACCACCTCGTCCATGGATTTCCCAACTGCCGGAGAGGGTGCTGTTTCTGAACGGGGTGGCCTTACGGATGGTTTCCTGGCAGTAATCAATACTGCGTCGAACACATTCACAACCCTCATCCAGGGCTCGCAGGACGATACAGTGTATGCTGCAGATATCGACCAAGTAGGAGACATCTATTTTGCGGCCACTACATCGTCACCAGACCTACGCACGCCAGACAGCGCGTACGCATCGTATTCGGCGGGCCTCAACCACTATGTTGGAAAATGGGCACTTGGTGCCCTCGAGCTTATGTCGCCTTCGTCCGGAGACGTATGGTGTGTTGGTTCTACGCGCACAATTTCTTGGTCGTCGCTTGGTTTCCCGGATACGGCTGTGTTTTACATTCAATATGCGCCTGCCGGAACAACGCAGTGGACCGACATTAAATCACGCGTTGTAGGACGCAACCATCAATGGAAGATTCCCGTGCTTCCAACCGGTCAGTACGTGGTGCGCGTAATGTCCAGCCGAGGGCATGAAAGTGCCATGATTACGCCGTTCTCCATTTCCAATCCGCCTACAATTGTAACCCAGCCAAAGAACACAAGTGCCTGCCCCGACCTCTCAGCATCGCTTACTGTAGAAGCCAGCGGAGCTGCTCTGCGATACCAGTGGCGCAAGGATGGAAACGATATCGTGGGTGCAACGAGCGCTACGTACACGGTGGAAAAGGTAAACGCTACAACTATTGGCAGTTACGTATGTGTTGTAAGTGGCGGTTGCTCTCCAAGCGCAACAACGCAGGCGGCAACTGTTGCTATTGCCCAGGCCACAGCTATCACGCAACAACCATCAAGCGTTACCGTTGAGCAGCTTAAGCCCTTCTCTCTTACCGTTCGCGCAACTGGCTCAGACTTAGTGTACCAGTGGAAGAAGGATGGAAGCCCAATCACTGGTGCTACCACAGCTACATATTCCATTACCTCATCCGCACTTTCCGATGCCGGTGTTTATCGCTGTGAAGTAACGGGTGGCTGCGGTATGGTTGCTAGTGCCGAGGCAACGGTTACAATTACACCTACTACCTCGGTGGAGGAAGATCGTATTGATAGCGAAACCTTCGCACGCGTGTTGGGACCTGTCCCTAGTACTTCGGCGGTGAATATTGCTGTTACTGATAAGCGCGGCGCTGAATACGTGGCCACAATTGTTGATTTGCGTGGCCGCACAGTTTCAGAGGTTTCGCTGGGGGCTATCCAAGACGAAACAGTCTTCGCGATCAATCTCGACGCATGTGCAGTAGGCGTTTACGTACTCGAGCTGAGGTCTGCAAATGGTACCATGCGTTTGCCAATCGCTGTAAAGAGGTAGGGATATAACGTCGAACGTTTAAAAAGAAAAGCCCGTGCAGTACTGTTGCAGTATATGCACGGGCTTTTGTTTGTTTACTTTATACGAAATTGGTTGGTCATGTCACGTTCTGGTGTGGATTGTGCACTCTGAATAAAGCCGATTCAACTATTGCTTTCACCGCCATGCAAATCTGCAAACACTCCTGGGCCACGAAACTCCTCATTCTGCCCGCACTCGCGTCAATTCACTGTTCTGCGGTGTTTGCAGGAGACGGCGGACCACGCGTATTTGGACGTCTTCTTGGGGGCTCCGGTGATGAGCGTATTGCGCAAATGATTCGTTTAACCTCTGGCGACCTTGTAGTATGCGGTACCACGAACACACGATCTTGGACATCGCCAAGGCCGGCATTTCAGCCGCAGCCGGCAGGAAGTGCAGATGCCTTTGTTGCTGTGTTGTCCGGGACCTCGGGAGAGATACTGCATTTCTCGTTTTATGGAGGTGCACAGGATGACATGGCAACGGCCGTTGCAGTAGCTGCGGATGGAACAATTGTACTTGTAGGAGAGACTCAATCTCCTGGACTGCCTATGAGAACGGGCGCTTACCGTCAAACCTTCTCGAATGAAGTTGACGGATTTGTTGCCCTCTTCTCGCCGGATCTGACGCGCCTCGAAAGAGCAACGTTCATTCCTGGCTCGAAGGAAGACCATCCACTGGCGGCTGCGATAGACTCCGACGGAAACATCATTGTGTGTGGTTGGACCAACTCGTCGGCGGGGTTCCCTGTTTCAAGTGGCTACGATAGAACCTACAACGGTGGTAAAGATGCATTTGCCGTAAAATTCGACAGGTCCTTAAGTGTACTTCATTTTGGAACATACTTCGGAAGTGAGAACGATGATGAGTTTACGTGTTTAGCCATTGGTTCCGATGGCACAATGGCCTTTGCTGGGTGGACTGAGTCCATGAAGTACGAGACGTATCCAACGGTAGATCCACAACAATGGTGGGTAAGCAGAGACAGGCCGTACGACTGGACATTTAATGGTGGCACGAAGGACGCAGTGCTCACGATATTTACCGTAGATGGCGGAAGACTGTTGGGATCTACGTACTTAGGTGGATCTGGTGCCGACGCAGCGAGGATGGTACTATTCGATACGCAAGGGAAACTTGTGGTGTTCGGAGAGTCTACCTCTTCAGACTTTCCGTCTGCGGGTTCGGGAAATGTTGAGTATCGCGGCGGTACCGACATCTTTGTCTCGGTTCTTGGAGAGCGAGGAAGGTCTCTTGCGCAGTCGAGAACCTGGGGTGGCAATGGCAACGACAGCGTTCGATGCGCGGCGCTCGTGAGCGACACTCGCTGGCTATTGGGTGGATCTACGAACTCTACAGACCTCGAAAACATAGGTGCGGGTACGTCCGCAGAGGTTCGTGGCGGAACTGCTGGACTTTTACTCACTCTATCGATGGGCACGGCCGACTTTGCGTCAACCATTGATGGCGACGGAGCCGATGCGGTTCTTTCGCTTGTGCGCGACTCTAACGCCGATATCTGGTACGGCGGTGAATCGTACTCCAAGGTGTTTTCGTTTGCATCGGGCCTTGAACGTACTAACGGATCGGCAGACGCACTCGTTGGCAAATGGGCCTTCGGCACAATAGGTCTGTTCTCCCCGGCAGTTCCGCAGCAGATCTGCACCGGCACTCCTCTTCCCATTGCGTGGACGCCCGACAATATGCTGTCCTCCGATCTTTATACCGTGGAGTGGAGCACCGACACCCGCTCATGGAATACTATTACGGAGCAACGGAACGCGCGCGCCGCAGTGTGGATTCCGGATTCAACTGCGGTAACGAGCTCGTTGGTATCAATTCGGGTTCGCTCCTCAAGGGGGCATGTGGTACAGTCGGAGCCACTCGTACGAGTGGACGCCACTCCCACCCTGCAGCCACTGCCCGCACGGATCGAAAAGTGCGGGTCGGCAACCATCCAACTGCGCCTCGTGGCTGCTGGGTCGGACCTGCGCTATCAATGGAAGAAAGGCGGTGTGGTACTGCCGCAAGCTGTGACTTCGATATATACAATTGAGTCGCTTGCCATTTCCGATACTGGAACGTACACCTGTGTAGTAACTGCCGGCTGTGGACAGGTCCGCACCTCTTCTGCTGTGGTAGTTGCTCTATCGCCCAATCCCGAGATTTTTACCCAACCTGTTTCGCGCACTGCAGCAGAGGGTGCTACAGTGGTGCTAGCAGTGGAGGCATCGAATGCGACGAGTTATCACTGGCGCAGGCTACCTTCCGACGTCCCAATCGCAACCGGCCCTACGCTCACTATTGGCAATGCCAAACGGGAGGATGCCGGCACGTACGTCTGCGATGTACTCGGGGAGTGTGCTACCGTTACTTCGAATGAGGCAATAGTCTCCATCGAGCCACTCAGTATGATGGACGCGCATAGCAGTATTATCCAAGCCACGCTTGCGCCAAACCCGCCCCTTGCCAACGTGTGCACCATACAATCGGCGCTGCCACTGATGTCCGTTGTGGTAACTGATGCACTTGGAAGGCACGTTTTGAAGCACGAGCTGGCCGCCGGCGGATGTACCGCCTACACAATAGATGTAAGCGCGTTTCCGGCCGGATACTACTGGGTACGGGTAGACAGTGGCGAAGGTGGTTATAGGGTTTTGCCGCTTGTAATTCTCAAATAGGCGGGAACTAATGCCCTAACGGTGTCGTTCTGCGATGTAGGACTAAAACAGTCGTATATTCGCACTATGGCACAAGAACCGGACATCCTGGATCAGGTAGTTGGAAGCGACTACAAATACGGGTTTACCACAAACATTGAACAAGAGCTCCTTCCCAAGGGGCTAAGCGCAGACGTTATTCGGTTTATTTCCGCAAAAAAGGAAGAACCCGAGTGGATGCTCGAATGGCGCCTACGGGCCTACGAGCAGTGGCTTACGATGCCAGAGCCCACGTGGCCCAATGTTACCTATCCGAAGGTAGACTTTCAGGACATCATCTATTGGGCTTCACCGAAAAAGAAGGAGGGTCCGGCTTCTCTCGACGAGGTTGACCCCGAGCTTCTGGCAACATTCGAGAAGCTTGGCATTCCCATCGAAGAGCAGAAAATGCTGGCCGGTGTTGCCGTTGATGTTGTTCTCGACAGCGTAAGTGTAAAAACCACGTTTCAAGACAAGCTGAAAGAACTTGGGATAATTTTTTGTCCAATCAGCGAGGCAATCCGCGAACATCCCGAGCTCGTTCGCCAGTACATCGGAAGTGTTGTACCAACGAACGACAACTTCTACGCTGCACTCAACTCGGCAGTATTTAGCGACGGATCGTTTGCGTACATCCCCAAGGGAGTGCGGTGTCCGATAGAGCTAAGCACATACTTCCGCATTAATGCACGCAACACGGGTCAGTTCGAGCGCACGCTAATTATTGCCGATGCCGACTCCTACGTGAGTTACTTGGAAGGCTGTACCGCTCCGCAACGAGACGAAAACCAACTTCATGCGGCCGTTGTAGAACTTGTTGCCCACGATCGTGCCGAGATTAAATATTCCACGGTACAGAACTGGTATCCGGGCGACAAAGACGGCAACGGTGGCATCTACAATTTTGTAACGAAGCGTGGCATTTGCCAGGGAGTATCGAGCAAGATCTCGTGGACCCAAGTAGAAACCGGCAGCGCCATCACGTGGAAGTACCCCAGTGTTGTGCTTAAGGGGGACAATTCTATCGGCGAGTTCTATTCCGTTGCCGTTACGAATCATCATCAGCAAGCCGATACCGGAACAAAGATGATGCACATCGGCAAGAACACCCGCAGCCGCATAGTATCGAAAGGTATCTCTGCAGGCGTATCGCAAAACAGCTACCGGGGTCTTGTAAAGATTCTTACGGTTGCTCAGGGGGCGAGGAACTATTCGCAGTGCGACTCGCTGCTCATTGGTGATGCGTGCGGCGCTCACACCTTTCCGTACCTCGAGGTAGCTAACGCATCGGCGTCTGTTGAACACGAAGCCACAACATCGAAGATTGGCGAAGACATCCTCTTTTACTGTAATCAGCGAGGCATAGACACCGAAACCGCCGTTGCATTGATTGTAAACGGCTATGCCCGCGAAGTACTCAACCAGTTACCCATGGAGTTCGCCGTTGAGGCGCAAAAACTCCTGGCCATTTCACTCGAAGGAAGCGTTGGATGACACCACTACTGCAGATTACAGATCTTACCGCCGGAATCGAAGAACGGGAGATTCTCCGCGGCGTAACTCTTACGGTTAACCCAGGAGAAGTGCACGCGATTATGGGTCCGAATGGATCAGGCAAGTCTACTCTCGCCTCTGTGTTAGCCGGTAGGGAAGACTATACGGTAACAGGGGGCTCGGTTGAGTTTTGTGGCGAAGACCTCTTGGAAATGTCGCCCGAAGATAGATCACGCGCCGGACTCTTTCTTGCGTTTCAATATCCGGTAGAAATCCCCGGAGTTTCTACTGCTAACTTTCTGAAAACAGCCGTAAACGAACAACGAAAACATCGCGGCGAAGCACCACTCGAACCCGCTGCTTTCCTTGCGCTGATGAAGGAACGCATGAAGTTGGTAGAGATGGATCCATCGTTCCTCTCACGTTCACTGAACGAAGGTTTTTCAGGGGGCGAAAAGAAGCGGAACGAAGTGTTCCAGATGGCTATGCTTCAGCCACGTTTATCGGTATTAGATGAAACCGACTCCGGTTTGGACATCGATGCGCTGCGCATTGTGGCTTCGGGCGTTAACGCTCTGCGTTCTGAAGACAATGCCACTATCGTTATCACGCACTACCAGCGCTTGCTCGATCATATCGTGCCAGACTTTGTGCATGTGTTGTGGAACGGAAAGATTGTTCGTTCCGGTGGCAAGGATCTTGCACTCGAACTCGAAGCTCGTGGTTACGACTGGATAAAGAGCGAATCAGCGGTGGAGGCATAATGGCTTCTCACTCGTTCGAATCACTTGTTCGCAACGCTGTAGATCGTATTGCATCTACGTTGAACGGACTCAGTAATGGTCCACTCCACGCACACCGTCGCGCAGCTTTAGAGGCCTTTGCCACAACCGGTGTTCCCACGCCGCGAAGTGAAGAGTGGAAGTATACCAACGTAGCGCCTTTTATAGGACTGGAGTACGGCACTGTGCCGTCTGCCGATGAATCGGTAACCGCCAGCGCAATTCGTGAAGTGTTCGCGCCACTTGGCGAAGTTCTCGAAGGGGGCTGGCACGCCGTGATTGTTGATGGCGTGTTTCGGCCGAGCCTTTCGTGTCTTCCCTCCGCCGAAGCGGGTGTTGAGTGTTCTGTTATCTCTGATGCCTCGGCCGCCGATGTAGCGAACTTCTCTGAATTGTTCGGCACGCTTGCCCCTGCGGAGAGCTCGCCGTTTGCTGCCGTGAACACGGCTGTAACGAGTGGTGGACTTCTCATACGTTTGCGTGCAGGAGCACAGGTAACGCGTCCACTCCACGTTGCCGTTGTTACCACAGTACAAACAGAACACCGTCTATCATGTCCACGAATAATGGTTGTTGCAGGAGAAAACTCCTCTGCAGACATCATTGAATCGCACCATAGCATCGGACCCAATACTGCGCTCGATGTAACCGTAACAGAAGTTCACGGCGCCCCCTCGTCGCATATCCGCTATTACAAACTGGTAGACGATGGCGTAGCTATACGACACATAGGATACACCGGTGCGTCTGTGTATCGCGGCGGAACCTTTACCGCTCACAGCGTAAACCTTGGTGGTGCGTTTGTTCGGAACAACCTGGCAGTGAAGCTGCTCGAGCCCTCGGCCGAGGCCTTTCTCTACGGAGTGTCTTCGTTAGGCGGACAGGAGTATGCGGATAACCACACCGTTGTAGATCATATAGCTCCTCACTGCCACAGCGAAGAGCTGTACAAAGGTGTGTATGATGGAACATCCATTGGTGTGTTCAACGGGAAGATCTACGTGCGCCCTCAAGCACAGAAGACAACCGCCTACCAGTCGAGCCGGGCGATATTGCTTAGTGAGCGCGCGCAGATGAACGCCAAGCCGCAGTTAGAGATATGGGCCGATGACGTAAAGTGTTCTCACGGAGCAACAACTGGTCAGCTTGATGAAGAGGCGCTTTTCTATATGCGTTCGCGTGGACTGGATGAGGCGAATGCGAAGGCGTTTTTAACGTACGCATTCCTAGCCGATGTTGCGCAACACATTAATCTGTCGTCGCTCCGCGAATATGTGGAGCAGCGATTAGCCGCTAAGATTGGCTTTACACTTTTTGCTGAATGATCGCCGGCAACACCATAACGTTAGCCAACTTCTCGGTAGAAACCGTTCGGCAGGAGTTTCCCATACTCCGGCGCACCGTGCATGGCGGTACACCACTCGTGTACCTAGACAATGCGGCCACCGTTCAAAAGCCACAGCGCGTAATTGATGCGATAACCAACTTCTATGCAACGTCCAATGCAAACGTTCACCGTGGCGGACACGCCTTGGGAACCGAAGCAACTGCATTGTTCGAAGCAGCGCGCACAGACGTTGCCTCGTTTATTGGTGCAGCCCCAGATGGTGTTGTGTTTACGCGCGGAACAACCGAAAGCATCAACCTTGTTGCCTCGGCTCTTGCCAGCAAATTCGGCGCAAATCTGTCTGGAAAAAGTGTTGTAATCACCGAGATGGAGCACCACGCCAACATTGTGCCGTGGCAGGTGTTCTGCGAGAAGACCGGTGCATCACTGCGAGTTATACCCATCCACAACGATGGAACGCTCGACATGCACAGTGCGTGCGAGATGGTAACAGAGAACGTAGTTGTGGTAGCGGCCGTGCATGTGTCGAACACCCTAGGCGTAACCAATCCCGTTGCAGAACTTTGCGCACTTGCTCAATCGGTTGGAGCTGTTTCGGTGATAGACGGTGCACAGGCAATAGTTCATTACCCCATAGACGTGTCTGCGATAGGGTGCGACTTCTACGTGTTCTCCGGACATAAACTCTATGGACCAACCGGCATTGGAGTGCTTGCAGCCCGTCCGGGTGTTCTCGACGAACTCCCACCGTATCAAACCGGTGGCGCAATGATAGACACTGTTACCTTCGAACGTACAACGTATGGCGCACCACCGTTGCGATTCGAGGCGGGAACCCCCAACCTCGACGGAGCAATCGGATTAGCCGAAGCTGTTCGATGGCTACAAGCGTTTAGTAGAGACGCGATTGTGGAGCACGAAGAACGTATTACAGAAGAACTCCTCAGCGTTCTCCGAGACGTGCCGGGGGTAACCATTCTTGGTCCCGGCAGAAAACACGCCGGAATCGCATCATTCGTCATAGACTCGATGCATGCACACGACATAGGAACACTGCTCGATGAACAAGGTGTAGCTGTTCGCACCGGTCATCACTGCACCATGCCACTCTTGAGGAGAATGGGACTATCGTCTGCAGTGCGTGCCTCTATTGCCTTGTACACCACGTCTGCCGACATAGAAGCATTTGCTGGGGCCCTCCATTCAGCCATCCGTATCCTCCGTTGAATACAAGCGCTACCATAGCTGATACACTTACCACTCTTGAAGAAGAGCTGGCAACTTTTACCGACTGGGAAGAACGGTACTCACACATTATCGCGCTTGGTAAGGGGCTTGCACCGTATCCCGAAGAGCATCGCACCGATGCACTGCTTGTTAAGGGATGTCAGTCTCGCGTGTGGCTCCATGCGTCAGCAGAAAATGGTCGCGTTCAGCTCGAAGCAGATAGCGACGCGCTCATCGTGAAGGGTCTGGCTGCATTGCTTCTTCGCATCTTCAATAACCGATCGCCTCAAGAAATTCTCGATACCGATTCTGCCTTCATCGGCAGACTTGGCCTCGATCAGCATCTTTCTCAAAACCGCGCAAATGGCTTAGCGAACATGCTTAAGCAGATTAAGCTGTATGCGTTGGCCTTTCGAATGGTAACACCCGCATGATGGAACAGGTGCCTGTAAGTGCTGATTCGCTCCGCGATCGTGTAATCGAAATGATCCACACGATCTACGATCCCGAAATTCCTATCGACATCTTCGAGTTAGGTCTTATCTACGAGGTTCGGATTGTTGACGGATCGAACGTTCTAGTGGTGATGACCTTAACCACACCAAACTGTCCGTCTGCACAGTCCTTGCCCGCAGAGGTGCAGCGTGCTGTTGAGTCCATTGATGGCGTTGGAACCGTGGAGGTACAAATCACATTCGATCCGCCATGGGACAAAACCATGATGTCGGAGGCCGCTCTTTTTTCCATTGGAATGTTTTAAACCACATGGCCGTACAGTTTCATTCGCTCACCATCTCCGATGTCCACCATGACACGCAGGACACCGTTGCTATTTCTCTCGACGTTCCAGAAGAGCTGAAACCCGTGTTTCTCTATCAGCACGGACAGTACATTACCATCAAGATTGACATCGATGGGGTAAGCCACCGCAGGAACTACTCCCTGTGCAGCTCTCCCGTGTTGGATGAGCCCCTTACCATTGCCGTTAAGAAAGTGAGCACCGGCGTAGTATCGGCATGGCTCAAGGAACATGTGTCTCCAGGTCAAGCCCTCGAAGTGTATCCCCCAATGGGCAACTTTACGAAGGAGCTCCATCCCGATCATGCGCGGCACTACCTCCTGTTTGCCGGTGGCAGCGGAATTACGCCAATCTTGTCCATCATGAAGACCATCCTGCGCATAGAACCAAACAGCGTTGTTACGTTGCTCTATGCGAATCAGAATGATGCCGCTATCATGTTCGACAAGGACATTGCCGCAATTGCCGCCTCACACCCCAATACCTGCAGAGTTGTTCACATTCTGGAGCAGGGGGCGAGTGATGGACGCCAGCACGTGCGGGGCAGAATAGACTCCGCAGTTTTCGATGACTTGTTGCAGAAATATGCTCCATCACTCGATGCTGTAGACGCATTTGTATGCGGACCCCAAGCGATGATGGACGGTATTATTGCCGATCTTCACCGCGTTGGATTGCCTGATACGCGAATTCATCGCGAGTACTTTACCTTAGCACCAACTCAATCACCATCGGATTCTACCGCCATGTCGGCCGACAATTCAGCAAGCAACGCGCTTGTGCAACGACGAGTAAAGATCAAACTCTACGGTCAAGAAAGTGAATTCGACGTAGAGCCGGATGAAACCATCCTCTCGGCTGCACAGCGTGCCGGACTCGACCCACCGTATGCGTGCCAGATAGGCGCATGTTGTACATGCCGCGCCAAGTTGGTACATGGTACCGCAAGTATGGACGAACGCGAAGCACTATCGGACGACGAAATAGCCGATGGATACGTGCTTACATGTCAGGCCCACCCAACCTCCGACGGCGTGTTTGCCGACTACGACCAATAATCATGCTGAAGCTTTCCAAAAGATCGGAATATGCTCTGCTTGCCGTGCAGCACATGGCAAGAGAAACTGCCGTTGTTGTGTCTGCCAAGGACATAGCAGACCGGTATACCATATCTCCGTCCCTCGTTGCGAAAGTTCTCCAACAGCTTGTGCGCGACGGCATTGTTAAGTCCTACGCCGGTGCCAATGGCGGCTATACCCTAGCAATACCTGCCACCGACATATCAATTGAGCGTGTAATCCGCGCCATCGAAGGATTTACCGGAGCAATTGTAGACTGTCAGGAATCCGAACATCATTCTTGCACTGCCCATCAGGCGTGCACAATACGCGAGCCCCTTTCCATACTTCAGGAGAGGATTAATGCCACGTTTCGTTCGATGAGCGTTGCAGAGCTTGCATCATCACAACAATTCGTTTCACTGGAGGTAACATGAGTGTAGCAATATTGGGAGCCGACGTACTGTCTATCCCAACCGGTGTAAGTGGCACAGACGAGTCGGATAACATCGTCATCACGTCGAAAGCCATTTCGGAAGTGAAAAAAATCAAGGCATCGAACAACATCTCCGACGAGTTCGGATTGCGCTTAGGCGTTAAGGGTGGCGGCTGCTCCGGTATGTCCTACACTCTTGGCTTCGATGCAGCTCCGCGCGACGCCGATCTTATCCTCGATGCCGATGGTGTTCGAGTGTTTATCGACTCGAAGAGTATGTTCTATTTGATGGGCATGACTCTCGACTTTAGCGATGGATTGATGGGCAAAGGTTTTACCTTTAACAACCCCAATGCAACAAAAACATGTGGCTGCGGAAGCAGCTTTAGCGCGTAATTCACAAACCGAATAACAGAGGCACCAAAATGGCATACGAATGGAAATTCAACCCACGTCCGTACTCCGACGACGAAGCAAAAGAACTTCTGAAGGATGTTGTTTCTCCCGAAACATCAGACTGGCACTATAACACCCACCACAAAGGGTACGTTACCTTCCTCAACAAAATCGAAGCCGCTCTGCCTAATGCAGACAAAGGTGCAGCGAACGGCAACTGGTCGGACTTTGGTGAACTCAAGCGCAGACAAACCTGGAACCATGCCGGTACAGTATTGCACGATGTGTATTGGGAAGTGTTAGGGGGCGATGGTAATCCCGCTGCCGGACCCGAAGTGCTTGCCGCTATCGAGCGCGAGTTTGGATCGTTCGATGCATGGAAGGCAGACTTTACGGCAACAGCCACTGCCGCAAAACTCTCTGGATGGGGCGTGTTGTGTATTGATGCCCTCTATTCAGGAAGACTTCTCAACGTACTTGTAGACGAGCACCATTACGGTGCAATCTGGGGTGGTATTCCTCTTATCTCGTGCGACGTGTTTGAACATGCCTACTATCACAAGGATGGTCCGGGAAGAGCAAAGTACATTGCCGCCTTCCTCAACAATCTTCACTGGGGAAGAATTAACGAACGATTCAAGAAGTTTTCATCGTGACCCTTGGTTTATTCCCGCTGAATTTGGTGCTCTTCCCCCATGTTCGAGTGCCACTCCACATCTTCGAACCTCGGTACAAGGAGCTCGTTCGCGAGTGCCTTGAACGAGGTTCGGAGTTTGGAATTAACCTTGTTGAAGATGGTCACATGCACCCTGTAGGATGTGCAGCCAGAGTTGTTGAGGTAACACAGAGGTATCCGGACGGACGCCTTGATGTTATCGTAGAAGGAACACAGCGATTCCGACTTATCGAACTCACTGGTGAAGACCGTCCGTTTGCCACCGGTTCTGTAGAGAATCTCTTCGACGATGAAGAGCCACTCGATGCATTGCTCGTAGAGAAGTGTTTGGAAACGTATAACACTATCGTTTCCCTTGTGTACGGCGCAGGTGCACCTACACTTACGACAGACGATCTTGGACTACGTCCGTCCTTCGAGATGGCACCGAAGTCTGGATTAGCTACCGATCAAAAACAACGTCTTCTCGAGTCGTCCTCCGAGAATGCCCGACTCGAAATGCTCTACACACACCTTTCCGAGCTGTTGCCGATGATCCGCAAGGCGGAGGCCGTACAGCGCGTTGTACAGAGCGACGGATACATTCGGGCGGTAACGTGAACAGTGCGCTCGATCAGCGAACAACGTATAAAATTATCGATCGCATTCTTTCGCTTACGTACGAGAGTCAGATCGACCTACTTTCTGCCCTTGTTCGCGACATTGTAGATAGCGACAGGTTTGTGATGACCGGCGGACGCGTGTGGGAATTCGACGAAAAAGAGCAGGGGTATGTTCTTCGCTACGAATACGGCGAAACCCGCCGCATACCGCTCGGTACGCGGCGCTCGCTGCAAGAGCCCGATAGCCCCTTCGCCCAACTGCGCACCCACCACACATGGGTGGTTGCCGAAGAAACAGACGATTTTTCTGCGGACCATCGCGAGTACACACTAACTGGTGTGGGCGATCCCATCCGCAGGCCCGATGGAAACGTGTTCCGCTATGCGCTTGCCTTTACCGCACATGGCATAACGGATACGTTTCGCGAAACACTTGTGGTTGTTGGTGCTGCTGCAACAACGGCGTTGCGCAACATGCAAGCAGTTGTACGCGAAAGCCGCATACAGAAGGATCTCGACCAAGCGTGGCAAATTCAAAAGGGTCTTGTACCGGAACATGCCCGGCGTTTTTTAGACTACGATCTCTTTGGTGTGTCGCTACCCGATAGCATAGTTGGGGGCGATTACTTCGACTACCTAACAACGTCGGAATCGGATCGGTTGGGTGTGGTAATTAGCGATGCGGCCAGTAAGGGGCTTCCCGCTGCCGTGCAAGCGCTGTTTGTAAGTGGTGCCATGCGTATGGGCGTAAGCTTTGAAACAAAGATGTCTACACTTGTTAGCAGACTCAACACCCTTATCTACGACACCTTCCCGCACGAGCGGTTTGTATCACTATGTTACTGTGAGCTTACACAGTCTGCCAACGGATTAGTGCTTTATGCAAATGCCGGACATTGTCCACCACTTCACCTCAACGCACGAACAGCCACATTTACCTCATTGCAACCCACCGGCGGAATATTGGGAATTGTTCCCGAACAGAACTTTCGAGTGGAGAATGTGAACATGCATTCTGGAGACGTGTTAGTGATGTTTACGGACGGAATTACGGAAGCACAAGACCATACAGGCACACTCTTCGGTGAAGAACGGTTGCGCGAAATCGTTCGTGAATATGCACGAGAAACATCGGAGACCATTGCTCTGGCAATTCTCGAAGATGTACAGCGGTATTCGAATGGTGCGCGCTACTCGGACGATAAAACACTCGTGGTAATCAAACGCGATTGATAATAGCGATTGCGCGATCGGGTCCAATGTCTAGGATGATTTGTATCGCACCAACCGCCTTGAGTATCATGTCGTGAACGGCTTGTTCCTGTGTGTGTGGAAACACACTCAAAACGTAGTCAACCATGCCTCCCGGACCAAAATCGCGTCCAATTCCGCATCGAAGACGCCAAAAATCCGGCGTTCCTAGCTCCTCGATGATAGACCGGAGACCATTGTGTCCACCGTCCGACCCGCCCCTTCGAAGATGGATTTTCCCCACCGGGAAGTTGAATTCATCTACCACTACCACAATGTTCGACGGAGGAATTGAATGCTTCCGGGCAAACTTTGCTACGGCTACACCCGATAGGTTCATATACGTAAGTGGTTGCATTACATAGAGATACGTCCCATTACGACGAACAGCCCAACCCGCGTACTCCTTCTTAGACTCCTCTTGTTTTTTCGGCTCGGAATTTGCGAGAGCAACCACCACGTCGAACCCTATGTTATGGCGGGTGTGGGCGTAAACTGCTCCGGGATTTCCAAGGCCCACGATGAGATGGGAAAATGTCGTAGTAGTCATCAAAGATTTACCTTGCCATTGATTTGCGGTTGCGTAGTTTCACGTACGTATGATGGCAAAACGCTTCGTCACATATCGCCTCCAAATGCACGAGCTTACCCTTCGTGGGGAAAACTACGTAACTCTCTACAAATCAAAGAGTATGGCAAAACTACGTAGTGGTAAGCGTGGAAAATGTGTGGAAGTTTGTAAGTATATGAAGCAACTCGGGGGAGATCGCTTGATGCCGTTGAAATATCGCGGCAGCAGGGCAGGCATTGGTGCAACTATCGTCGCCTGCCTATGACCCTTGCAACCACGTTGTGGCGAGTAACAATTTCTGTAATCCCGATCTTAATCTACTTAGGAGCGGGCTTTTCTGCATACGCACAGTCCACCGACAACGTTGGTATTGGTACTGCAACACCCGATAACTCGGCACTCCTTGAATTACAGAGCACAACGAAAGGTTTGTTGATACCGCGAATGACGCAGCAGGAGCGCGATGCTCTTTCGCAGCCCGCGGCAGGCCTCTTGATCTACAACACCACAACGGGTTCGTTTCAATACAACTTCGGTTCGAAAACTGCGCCACAGTGGGTAACGATGTTGTGGAACGGAAACAACGATAATGGTTCTGCTCCCCGCATCTTCTGGTCTCTGCGTGGGAATGACTCCGTACAAGCCAATGAGTTTCTGGGCACGATAAACGACGCGCCCCTTGTGCTGAAGAGCAATAACACCACGAGAATGGTGTTATCGCCAACGGGCGACGTGAACATTGCCGGTAGAGTTTCTATACGCGGATCGCTCAATCTCGATAGTGCCGAAACACCACTATTGATGAATGGCACGGCGGGGTTCCGCGGTGGCGTGTTTGTATCGTCGGGTCCAACACTTACGCCAAGATGGACAACTGATCTTGTTATTGCGGATACCGCAATTATTCTCGATGCGCGAACATTTGTAAACCGTCCTATCATCATTCGGGACAGTTCACAATTTGCTCTCCTTCCTACAATTCCACTAACGTTTGGCAATCTCCTCGTTGGTTCACCTTCAGACATTGCGGTACCATTGGCCCCCGGTATCAATGGATCGCTACTGCAAATCGTGGCCGGGCAACCGCAGTGGGTAGACCCCGACAAAACCGAATACTGGACACTTACTGGCAACTCCGGCACACAACCGTCGCACTTCTTGGGTACGCGCGACGCAATTAATCTGCGCCTTGGAACAAACAACACCATTCGGGTTTCCATTTCTGCGGCGAACGGCGACGTAACGGTGAACAGTCTTGCGGGCGCCGGTACTAGCGTGCCACCTACGCCCGGCGAAGGTCTGGTGATGGTAGATGCTGGCGGAAGAATGTTCAAGCGCGAGTCGGTAACGTTGCTGCAGCTACCCGAATACCACATCTACATGGGCGATGCGAACGATCTTGCTTCGCCATTCCCACCAGGATCGGACTCGTCCTTCTTGGCAACCCTTGCCGGTGTGCCGCAGTGGATAGACGGCACACGGTTACTCAAGGAACGTCCGTGGATTATTGGTGGCAACATCGATCCCGGTTTCCCGCCAATCCTTGGAAATATTTCTACGGCGGGAGTACAGGACCTGGACATCTACGCCGGAAACCGTTCCATGATTTTCCTCAATGGTGCTGTTCCCGGCGTGTCTGTTCGCGCTCCGTTGAATCTTGAGGGGAATACAACGCCCCTTACCCTCAATGGCGATGCCGGATCGGCCGGAATGGTATTGATTTCTCGTGGTGCGGGATTCACTCCCGCGTACACAGATAGTATTGGGCTACGATCACTCACGGTAAGCCAGTCGCTTATCGTGAACGGGCGCAGCACCTTTAACGACACGGCACAGTTTAACGTGTTCCCAAAGATTCCACTGCAGTACGGAAACCTGCTTAGTGGAAGTCCAGACAATTGGGCTGCGCCACTTGCACCGGGAATTAATGGATCGTTGCTTCAGATCGTAGCGGGACAGCCGCAGTGGATAGATCCCGACAAAACAGAATACTGGACACTCTCCGGCAACACCGGTGTTGCGCCATCTGCATACGTTGGAACCCGTGATGGAAACGATTTACGGCTGGGCACCAACAACACGTTTCGCGTAACCATCTCTGGTGCTAACGGCGAGATAACAGCGTCCTCGCTCTCCGGTGCCGGCACCACAGCACCACTTACGCCAGGCGAGGGTGTTGTTGTTGCAGACCCCGGAGGTCGGCTGGTAAAACGAGACATTGGTGCAATTCTTCGTCTGCCACAGAACAACTTGTTCGTGGGCGATGCTAACGATGTTGCTACACCGTTTGCACCGGGTGCAGACAGTACATTCCTTGGCATCTTCAATGGTACACCTACGTGGTACAATCTTGGTACTGTGCTTAACGCACGCGCATGGACCGTAGGTGGCAATGTTAATCCGCCAAGCGAGATCATCGGTAACCTTACAAACGGACTCGATATACGCGCCGGCGGCCAAACCCGTTTGTACTTGCAGGGGGCAAGTGAAGCAGTTGATGTGCGTGCATCACTGAACCTCGATGGTACAAACCGCGAACTGCGTTTGAACGGCAATCCCGGCGCGGATGGTTTTGTGCTTGTGTCGTGGGGTCCGGGCAGAACACCGTATTACACAGACTCACTCGTGCTGCGCAAACTGCGCGTAACAGACTCGCTCATCGTAGATGCGAAGTTCGATCTTCCTCTTACCAACGCACACATGTTTGTTGGTAATGCCAGCAACAAAGCAACTGAACTTGCGCCGGGAATCAACGGTTCGCTTCTCCAAGTTGTTGGTGGTCAGCCCACGTGGGTAGAACCCGATAAGTCGGAATTCTGGACGCTCTCTGGTAACACCGGTGTTGCACCATCGGCTTTTGTTGGTACGCGTGATGGCAACGACTTGCGCCTTGGAACGAACAACACCTTCCGGATGAGCATCAGCGGCACAAACGGCGAAGTAACGGTGAACACGTTATCGGGTCCGGGAATTGTATCGCCCCCTACATTGGGCGAAGGATTTGTGATTGCGGATAATGGTGGACGATTGATCAAGCGCGATTTGTCTTCGCTGTTGCAACTCCCGCACAATTACATCTACGTTGGCGACAGCAACAACATTGCGCAAGCGTTTGCACCGGGCGCCGATAGCACATTCCTCGGAATCTTCAATGGTACTCCAACGTGGTACAATCTTGCCAGCGTTCTGAATAGTCGCGCATGGACGGTAGGCGGCAACACCAATCCCCCAAGCGAGATTATTGGTAACCTTACGAACGGTCTTGATGTACGCGCCGGCGGACAAACGCGTTTGTATTTGCAGGGGGCAAGCGAAGCAGTTGATGTACGTGCATCACTGAACCTCGATGGTACAAACCGCGAACTGCGTCTAAACGGCAACCCGGGCACCGATGGTTTTGTGCTTGTATCATGGGGTCCAGGCAGAACACCGTATTACACAGACTCACTCGTGCTGCGCAAACTGCGCGTAACAGACTCGCTCATCGTAGATGCGAAGTTCGATCTTCCTCTTACCAACGCACACATGTTTGTTGGTAATGCCAGCAACAAAGCAACTGAACTTGCGCCGGGAATCAACGGTTCGCTTCTCCAAGTTGTTGGTGGTCAGCCCACGTGGGTAGAACCCGATAAGTCGGAATTCTGGACGCTCTCTGGTAACACCGGTGTTGCACCATCGGCTTTTGTTGGTACGCGTGATGGCAACGACTTGCGCCTTGGAACGAACAACACCTTCCGGATGAGCATCAGCGGCACAAACGGCGAAGTAACGGTGAACACGTTATCGGGTCCGGGAATTGTATCGCCCCCTACATTGGGCGAAGGATTTGTGATTGCGGATAATGGTGGACGATTGATCAAGCGCGATTTGTCTTCGCTGTTGCAACTCCCGCACAATTACATCTACGTTGGCGACAGCAACAACATTGCGCAAGCGTTTGCACCGGGCGCCGATAGCACATTCCTCGGAATCTTCAATGGTACTCCAACGTGGTACAATCTTGCCAGCGTTCTGAATAGTCGCGCATGGACGGTAGGCGGCAACACCAATCCCCCAAGCGAGATTATTGGTAACCTTACGAACGGTCTTGATGTACGCGCCGGCGGACAAACGCGTTTGTATTTGCAGGGGGCAAGCGAAGCAGTTGATGTACGTGCATCACTGAACCTCGATGGTACAAACCGCGAACTGCGTCTAAACGGCAACCCGGGCACCGATGGTTTTGTGCTTGTATCATGGGGTCCGGGCAAAACACCGTACTACACAGACTCGTTGGTGCTGCGCAAACTGCGTGTAACAGATTCCTTGCAGATTGATGGCAACATCAAGTTGCCCCTTAACCGTGGCAACATCTACGTTGGCGATAACAGCAACTTTGCTACGCAACTACCGCCGGGCGTAGAAGGATCGCTTCTTCAAATTGTTGCAGGAACACCGGAGTGGTTGGATCCTTCACTCAGCGGCTTCTGGTCCTTGCAAGGCAACCAAGGTATTCCACCAACAGCCTTCCTCGGTACACGCGATGCCAATGACCTGCGCATCAACACCGACAATCAGTTGCGATTGACCATTAGTGCAACAGGTAGCGTAACCATCAACTCGCTCTCGGGAGCAACCGTAACGGGTCCACTTGCGCCAAGCGAAGGATTCGTAAGCGCCGATGCAACCGGACGTCTCGTTAAGCGCGACTTGTCCACCATCCTTAGTCTTCCGCAGCACCACCTCTATGTTGGTGATGCAACAAACACAGCATCTCCGTTTGCACCCGGCGCAGACTCTACATTCCTTGCCATCATCGGTGGAACGCCAACATGGTTTAATCTGTCGGGTCTGCTTAGAGACAAGGCGTGGATTCAAGGCGGTAACGACAACGTAGTGTCGCCCATCATCGGTAACCTACAAACAAGCGGCATTACAGATTTGGATATACGTGCCGGCGGACAAACCCGCTTGTATTTGCAGGGGGCGAGCGAAGCGATTGATGTGCGCGCATCTCTGAACCTCGATGGTACAAACCGCGAACTGCGCTTAAACGGCAACCCCGGAACCGATGGTTTTGTGCTTGTGTCATGGGGTCCGGGCAGAACGCCGTACTACACAGACTCCCTTGTACTGCGCAAACTACGTGTAACAGACTCCTTGCAGATTGATGGCAACATCAAGTTGCCCCTTAACCGTGGCAATATCTACGTTGGTGACAACACCAACTTCGCTACACAACTACCACCCGGACCCGACTCAACAGTACTTCTTATTCAAGGGGGCACACCCGTATGGTCAGACATTAACGCCCTTATCGATGGTAAGGCATGGGTGATGGGTGGTAATACCACCGTACCAAATCCAATCCTCGGCAATATGCAGAGTGCGGGCAACCGCGACTTAGACATACGCGCCGGAGGCACAACACGAATGTATCTTGATGCGGCAGCGAGCCGCATTGATGCGCGCAATGCGTTTAATCTCGACGGTACAGATGTACCGCTTCTTCTTAACGGTTCCGCCGGCACGGATGGCTTTGTTCTTGTAACGAGAGGTCCGGGCCTTACGCCATACTACACAGACAGTCTCGTGCTGCGCAAGCTGCGCGTTACTGATTCGCTCAAGCTCCCACTCAACTACGCACACATCTATGTTGGAGATCTCTCCAACAGTGCGTCTCAGCTAGCGCCAGGTATAAATGGGTCGGTTCTGCAAATCTCTGCAGGCCAACCTTCATGGGTACAGCCAGAGGATGCTGCGTTTTGGTCCCTTACCGGGAACAATGGCGTAGGTGCAACGGCTTTTGTTGGTACCCGCGACGCTTATGACTTACGGCTTGCTACCAACGGCACCACCCGTGTTACGGTAGCACAAGGATCGGGTAGTGTAACCATGACGTCACTCTCCGGTGCACCGAGCTCGGCACCGATAGGAGTTAACGACGGCATAGTGGTGGCCGACGCCACTGGCATGTTGGAGAAGAAAGATCGCTCGATCATTCTCGGCATGTTGGGGATTTATGGTGGACGCTATACAAACACAGGGGGAGTACCTGAGTTTACCGTGGTTGTTACGTTGCCAATAGGTGCAACACTCGACCCGCAAGCATCCATCACACTAACGCCCGAAGCCTCTACGAGTGTTTCTGCTACTCCGTTTATCATTAACGGTTCCCGCACTGCTTCCACGTTCTCTATCAGCTTCCCGGGTGGACTCAACCCCGGCGAGGCCATTAACTGGTTGGTGCGAAACCCATGATGATCTATGAGTGCTGCAACATCAGACAATGTCTTCAGACATGTATTTCTCGAATCACAAACCCCCATTCTTTCACTTTTTTAGGGAGCACTTCAATGAAGTTCTCTTCCACACTGAAGGGGCTAGCGCTCACAGCAGCCCTCTTCTTCTTCGTCTCGGAAGCTGCCGCACAGCTACCGGTGCGAACGCGAAATCTCGTTTTGCTCGGTTCTACTGCTGGTACAGTTACACAGAATGTACCTGCAACAACTACTAGTTACGGGGTAACATGGCCCGCATCGGCAAGTGTAGTTGCACCAGGCCACAAGTCGTTCTTGTACGCTGCAGCCGGGTCTACCGCAACGCAACAAGACCTCGCTTGGTTCGACGTGAACGGCGACATTGTTGACAACGACGCTGGTTCAGGTTTGGCAGGTAGGGTTACCTACTGGGCAGACGATAACTCCATCACCGGCGAAGCCGGCTTCCTGTGGAATGCCACGAACAACACGCTCACCATGGGCGAAGCTGGGTCGACGGCTGAGATCGTGTTTACAAACGGCACGAACACAGGTACACTTCAAACGGCCACGTTAACAACCGATGTTGTGTACACCCTCCCGGCAGTACCTGCAGCAACGTACTTCGTTCCCGTTGCCACCACGGTGCCGTCCACCACGATTGATGATCAGATTCTTCTGTCGAATATCGACGGAACAGCAGTTTGGTCAGACAACCCATTCGCCGGTGTTCAGCGTGGTTTGCATACACCTGTTGTTGGCGCATTTACAGCAACAATCACAGTTGTTGGAACGCCCGACAACTCGAATGATGTAATTCTCGTTACATCAACAGACGTTGGTGGTTCGAACGGTAACATCCTCTCCGTAACGGGAGTGGGAGCCGCTGCAATCACCGTGCAATCTTCCGGTCCGTTCACGGCTTCGGAAAAGATTGCCTGGCTCTGGATTCCTATTGCCCCGTAACCGGAGCAATCTCTCTACGTCCCGGGGGTGCGGCCCCCGGACGTCGGGGCGGTGGTATGTGCACCGCGCCGACGTTGAGTGACGACATCGAATGATGAACGTGTTCAGAAACCATAGTGTCCTTGTTGCCTTCTGCTTGTTGCTACTTGCAGGGGCCGAGCTGCGCGCACAGTTACCTGTGCGTACGCAGAGCTTGCAGTTGGTTTCGGACAACAACGTAAACATCATCGAGCACCGTGCGCCAGATGGTATCACTACAAGTTTTATCTATACGTGGCCGGCAGCATATCCAACGAATCCGTCGGATAACTTCTTGATAAGTACACCAACAGGTGTTTTGTCGTGGGCCAACTATGACGGCTTGTTCTGGCGCCTAGATGGTAATGCACCCGCTACTGCGCTAAACTTCTTAGGTCCTACCTCTGCTGGAGTGCCCCTTAACCTTGCCTCAGCAAACGCAACACCGGGTACCATTGATTTTTACATAGGTCCGGTTGCTGCAGCAAACCGCAGGATCTCTCTTAGCAATAGCACCTTTGATGTTGGTTCTATTGCCGATCCCGTTGCAACGGGTCTGGTTGGTTCACTTACGGTAGATGGTGCAACAACTCTTACTGGTGCAACATCAATCAACGTAACGGGCACAGCCAACACCATTATCGGTAACACGGGAGTTGGTGGTACAACGGTAACACTTAACGCCGGTACATCGGGAAATATCATCCTCGGCGGTGTTACTCCTGACGCAACGCCTATAGAGCTGCTTACCATTACACCGGCAGGCGAGGTACGCCGTTCACTCATGACTGGCACGGCACAAGAAGGGATTGTATACGCCAACGGTGCGTACCGATTAGGTGCCGAGGATGCAGTAACCAACCCATTGGCGGTTGACCGTTTTGTGAACATCAACGCCTCTTCTCTCACCTTTACTGCGAACGGCGGGGCGCTCAGCCCTTTTGCGATAACAGGTGGAACAGACAACTCCATCTTTATCTCTGCGGCAGGTGCCGGCAACATTGTAATGAATGGCGTAGCAATAGACAATGCGCCTATAGAGTTTCTTTCCATTACCGGAACAAACGAGGTTCGCAGATCGCCAATTACCGGCTTTGCGAACGAAGGCGTTGTGTACACTGGCGCGCAATACCGCCTGGGTGGTACGGCAACGAACGAGAATCCATTTCTTGTAGATCGCTACGTTAATATTAACGCATCGAATCTTTCCTTTACTGCCAATGCCGGTGCAGAAACACCGCTGCAGATTGTAGGTGGTGCAGGAAGCGGTGTAACACTTACCGCTGCCGCTACCGGCAACATCGTCATGAACGGCCTTGTTGTGGATGCGGTTCCAACAGAGTTCCTAACAATTCTGCCAACGGGCGAAGTACGTAGGTCGTCACTCCCTGGTTCCGCTCAAGAGGGTGTGGTGTTTACAAACGGCGCGTATCGTTTGGGCGGCACGGCAATAACTGAGAATCCGTTCCTTGTAGACCGCTACATCAATGTAGACGCGTCAAGTTTAACCGTTACGGCAAACAACGGGGTCAACACACCGTTCACAATAACTGGTGGCGCGGACAATACCATTGGTATTACGGCAGCCGGCACAGGGAACATCATTTTCGGTGGTGTAGCGTTGGATGCAGCGCCTACGGAAATGCTCACCATAACCGGATTGAACCAAGTACGCAGATCTCCAATGTCGGGCACGGCACAAGAGGGTGTGTATTATTCGGCCGGTGCATATCGTCTTGGTGGTCCAACAAATGCGGACAATCCATTTGCCACCGACCGCTTTGTGAACATTGACGCTTCGGACCTGGCCTTTACTGCCAATGCCGGCGGCAACACACCACTGCTTGTTGTTGGTGGCACAGGTAGCGGTGTAACACTTACTGCTGCCGCTACCGGCAACATTGTGATGAACGGTCTTGTTGTGGATGCTGTTCCAACGGAGTTCCTAACCATACTGCCAACGGGAGAAGTGCGCAGATCGTCGTTGCCGGGTTCCGCGGATGAAGGTGTTGTGTTTACCAATGGTGCGTATCGTCTTGGTGGCACAGCAACGAACGAGAACCCATTTGATGTAAGCCGGTTTATCAACATTGACGCATCAAATCTGACGATCACGGCGAACGCAGGTGGCAACACACCTCTGGCAATTACCGGTGGAATAGACAACTCCGTGTCTCTCACAGCCGCAGGCGCAGGGAACATTGTGTTGGGTGGTGTGGCAACAGACAACGCACCAACGTTATTGGTAACGATCCTTCCTACAGGTGAAGTGCGCAGAAGTCCAATGTCTGGCACCGCCCAAGAAGGTTTGGTGTACGACAACGGCTCGTATCGTTTAGGTGCTCTCGACGCAGCAACAAATCCATTCCTTGTGGATCGGTTTGTAAACATCAACGGATCGGACCTTGCATTTACAGCGAATGCAGGCGCGAACACGCCATTGCAGATTGTGGGTGGTGCAGGTAGCGGTGTTACACTTACTGCTGCCGCTACCGGCAACATTGTGATGAACGGTCTTGTTGTGGATGCTTCACCAACTGAATATCTCACCATTCTCCCTACAGGCGAGGTGCGCCGATCTTCTCTCTCTGGATCTGCACAGGAAGGTGTGTACTATGTTAACGGCGCATACCGTCTTGGCGGCCCATCGAATCTCGATAATCCATTCCTGATAAACCGGTTTGTGAATATCGACGACTTTGATCTTTCCTTCACTGCAAACGGTGGCGGTAACACTCCACTGCAACTCATTGGTGGCGCAAACAGCGGTGTGAACATTTCTGCAAACGGAACCGGAGCCATCACTGCCGTTGGAGAAACATCTGTCAATGCAGCTGGTTCGTCGAACACAACTATTGGTAATACTGTTTCAGGCGGAGCAATATCCATTCGTACGAGTGGTGCGAACAACCTTACGCTCGACGTTGGAGTGCCTACCAACGACCTCATCTTTAACAACATCGGTTCCGATCTGCTTCCAACAGATTGGATTACCATTACACCAACCAATCAGATTCGCCGAACACCAATTGCAGCATCTGCCCAGGAAGGTATCTACTACTCCGGAATCTCTTACCGGTTGGGTGGACCAACACCAGCCGACAATCCATTCCTGATGAATCGTTTCGTCAACCTCGATGACCATACCCTCACCTTTACATCCGCGGCGGGCGCCCAACAGCCCCTTGCCATCATTGGTGGCGCAAACGGAGGAGTAACAATGTCTGCCATTGGCACAGGCAACATTGTTATGAACAACGTAGCCGTAGACGTTGCTCCGAATGAACTCCTAACCATCAATGGTTCAAATCAAGTGAGACGTTGGGTGATTTCCGGTACCGCGCAGGAAGGCATCTATTATGACAATGGTGCTTATCGTTTGGGAGGTCCCACGACTGGTGATAACCCATTCTTACAAAATCGCTTTGTCAACCTTGATGGCTCAGACCTTGCATTCACAACGGCAGCAGGCGCAAACACCACAATGACCATTCGTGGTGGAGCAGATGGAGGATTGGGTGTAACAACGTCGGGCACTGGAACAATTGATCTCCTCGGGCCAACCAATGTTACTGGTACAACGGCGATTAACACCACGGGAACTGCAAACACTACCATCGGTAATGTTGGAGTTGGCTCAACAACCGTGACATTAAATGCGGGAGCAACTGGCAACATTATTCTGGGTGGAGTTGTTGCGGATAACACCCCTACAGAGCTGCTGTCAATCACCGCTTCTGGAGAAGTTCGCAGGACTACAATGTCTGGCACCGCCCAAGAAGGTTTGGTGTACGACAACGGAGCATATCGTTTAGGTGCACTTGATGTGGCAACGAATCCATTCCTTGCCGACCGATTTGTGAACATCAACGGATCGGACCTTGCCTTTACTGCCAACGCAGGAGCAGAAACACCGTTGCTTGTTGTTGGTGGAACAGGAAGCGGCGTAACACTCACTGCTGCCGCCACGGGCAACATCGTCATGAACGGTCTTGTTGTGGATGCCGTTCCAACAGAGTTCCTAACAATTCTGCCAACGGGCGAAGTTCGTAGATCGTCGTTGCCGGGTTCTGCAGACGAAGGTGTTGTGTTTACAAACGGTGCATATCGTTTGGGTGGCACGGCAACAACGGAGAATCCGTTCCTTGTAGACCGCTATATCAATGTAGACGCGTCGAGTCTTACCGTTACGGCAAACAATGGCGCCAACACGCCATTGACTATAACTGGTGGCGCGGACAATACCATTGGTATTACGGCGGCCGGCACAGGGAACATTGTGTTGGGTGGCGTGGCAACAGACCTAGCGCCGGTGGCATTGGTAACGATCCTGCCAACAGGCGAAGTGCGCAGAAGTCCAATGTCTGGCACCGCCCAAGAAGGTTTGGTGTACGACAACGGAGCATATCGTTTAGGTGCACTTGATGTGGCAACGAATCCATTCCTTGCCGACCGATTTGTGAACATCAACGGATCGGACCTTGCCTTTACTGCCAACGCAGGAGCAGAAACACCGTTGCTTGTTGTTGGTGGAACAGGAAGCGGCGTAACACTCACTGCTGCCGCCACGGGCAACATCGTCATGAACGGTCTTGTTGTGGATGCCGTTCCAACAGAGTTCCTAACAATTCTGCCAACGGGCGAAGTTCGTAGATCGTCGTTGCCGGGCTCCGCAGACGAAGGCGTTGTGTTTACCAATGGTGCGTATCGTCTTGGTGGCACGGCAACGAACGAGAACCCATTTGATGTAAGCCGGTTCATCAACATTGATGCATCAGATCTGACAGTTACCGCGAACGGTGGTGCGAACAGTCCTCTGAGTATAACCGGTGGCACAGCCAATACGATTACAATAACACCATCGGCAACGGGCAACGTTGTGTTTAACAACATACCGGTAGCAATAGCAACAACAGACTTCCTCACGCTCGACGCTTCAAATAACCTGCGTCGTGCTCCGGTGGCTGGATTGGCACAAGAGGGAATTACGTTTACAAACAATGCCTATCGCTTGGGTGGCGAAACAAACGTTGCCAATCCGTTCCTTGTTGACCGGTTCATAAATGTAGATGGATCAGACCTTGCCTTTACTGCCAACGCAGGAGCAGAAACACCGTTGCTTGTTGTTGGTGGAACAGGAAGCGGCGTAACACTCACTGCTGCCGCCACGGGCAACATCGTCATGAACGGTCTTGTTGTGGATGCCGTTCCAACAGAGTTCCTAACAATTCTGCCAACGGGCGAAGTTCGTAGATCGTCGTTGCCGGGCTCCGCGGATGAGGGTGTTGTGTTTACAAACGGTGCCTACCGCCTCGGTGGAACAGTAGCAACGGAGA
>DAITNB010000027.1:0-30485 GCA_036834845.1 bacterium
CGAATGGCGCGTCTGACCCCTTGTCTGTGTCGATAGACGTGGGTGGCATTCCCACGGGCCCGACGATGCTCGAACTGCGAAGTGGCGCATCGATTGAGCGGATACCGATAATGATATCTCGGTAGTAGCTACGTGCTCTTCTCAAGCGCGTAGATAGCTTCGTTCATCTCATCCATCCTTTTCGCTAGTACTGCTTGTGCATCATACAAGCCACGGTTATAGAAAGCAGCTCCGAACTCCTTGATAATAAAGTCCAGGAGAAACTCTGCATCAAACCGACCGAGTTCGAGATCGAGTTCAGCGGTCGTGTACGATTGCAGCTTCGCGATGAGAACCGCGCGTTCCATATCGGTAAATGTGATCATAGCGCAACATACTTTTCGGTATTGAATTGTATGTCGTGACACCTAACTTTACATTGTTAATAGACACCGGAGGGTATCCCATGCGTTTGTTCGTTCTTGCCGTTCTCTGCGGCCTTGCTGCTGTTGGCGCTGCAGCACAGTCCATTGTTCACGACACCACATTCCGGTCCGTTCTGCCAGACAGGTGCACAGATCTGCAACCAACGATCGTTCACACCATCGTTCCACTGGCCGATGGCCACGTGATCGTCTTGGGATCGTTCCGAGACAACGAGGCCGATTCCTCGCTGAGGATCGTTGTTCTCGACGCACGTGGACGCTACGTACCAACGTATGTGCGCGACGCACGGTTTGCGAGGAACACGGAAGAATACCTACTGCAAAGGTCCGATGGACTGCTCAGTGTGCTTACAACGCGCACCTCGCAGAACGCAAATGTGATCGGCTGCTTTGTGGTGGGGGTAGACGGAACGCTACAGGCCGAGTCCTCGCGAGACTCAGTGCTGAATGGCTTTATATGGGACGCTTCCATTGGGCCGGACGACGCGGTGTTCGTGGGTGGGCGGTTTTTGATGCCGGGAACGAACGTTTCCTACGGCTGTGCAAAGATCCTTGCCAATGGCACCGCGGATCCAACGTGGGCACGGCCGCGGATCAATCGCAGTGGTGCCCGTGCCATGGCCGTGGCTGCCGACGGAAGCGTTTACCTTGGGGGCAACTTTGATACGGTGGGAACATACCGGAGAACGGGACTCGTACGATTGCTGCCGAACGGCGAGGTGGATCCGTTGTTCAATGTTGTGCTGGACAGTGGTCAGTACATCATCGACGTGTTTCTGCAACCCGAGAAAGGTTTGGTTGTCATCGGACGGGGTCCAGGCTATGCAGACAGTGGACCCCTTCTACGTCGATACCGGGTAGATGGCACAATTGATCCCACCTTCGCTGTTTACGATACCACGAAACATACTCCCGTCCAGCTATTCTCTGACGGATCCGATGGATTCTTCATCGTGGGCAATTACTTCGAGAGCACACTTCAGCGTGCCAACGTTGACGGTCAGATCGACACAACGTTCGTACCACCCTACATCGGCGGGTATTTGAACGAGGTCGTTAGCCACAACGCCAAGGTGTTTCTCGGTGGCGACTTCCGCGTAGTGGACGGACGATCCCACCCGTCCCTAATGGCACTTGATGGGCGTGGTGGAATCGATCACGAGTATAACCTGCCCTGCGCCGCGAACCCCTACGCGGCATCGATAACACGCTGCAAGGATGGAACGCTTGTACTCGGCAGTCCACTCGTGAACGTGGACACCACCACACTGGGACCAACGATTGCTGTTGATCGTAAGGGTGCACTGCGCGCGGAGTACCGGCAGCGAGGACTGCTTGCCCCCTACCTAGGGAGCATGATGGCACGCAAGGTACAGCAACTGCAGGATGCACGTTTACTCGTATACGACAACAACCGTGGCAGTCAAGGGTGGATATACCGACTTCTCCCAAATGGGGAACGCGATACCACGTATCGTCCGCCCGTCGAAATCAATGGATCGATCATCGATGTGAGCTTGTTGGATGATGGGCAAGCGTACATCGTTTGGGCAACACGAATGAGCGGAGCTCCCGCGAAGCATCACCTCGCACGACTCGACGCGAATGGACAGATCGATGCCACCTTCAGCACCGGCATGGGAATCGAGGGTACCGTGACCGGACATCATGTGTTGCCTGACGGGCGTATGTATCTGGCCGGCAACCTCACATCGTACAACGGTACCAACGTTGAGACGCTTATCCGGCTGAAAGTAAACGGTGAACTCGATGAATCGTTCTCAACGGATATAACTCTTGGTAGCGTTCCCGGTACCACTACCGGCATCAATCATATCGCGGTGGATTCGGAAGATCGCATCATCATTGCCGGACGGTTCGACAATGTAAACGGACGTATTTATGCGAACGTGGCCCGCCTACGGACGAACGGTACGCTCGATCTGACCTTTGCCCCGGACATCGGATCGTTTACAACGATCAGCAAGATCGTGATAGACGCGAAGAACCGAGTGATCGTTGCCGGCAATTTTACCATCGGTGAAACAAAGGGTATAGCGCGGTGCGCGGAAGATGGCTCGTTGGATCCGACGTTCACCGTCGACCTCGACGGTGTAGTGTTGGATATTCTGGCGGTGGGCGATGACACCTTGTATGCTGCGGGAACGTTCCAAAGCATTGGAGGCAGACCACATCCTGCCGTTGCACGCTTTCTGATGGACCAGTCCACATCTGTCAACGATGCAAGGGGCGAGGCAAGAATAGTCCACGTTGCTCCGAATCCTGCAACCGACATCATAACGATTACCGTGGATGAACACTCTGTGCCCGTTATGGTGTCCATCACCGATGTGCGAGGTGTGGTGCACGCCACGTATGATGTGGATGCCGCCTCGCTCGTGATCCCCACCACAGCGCTATCGAGCGGCGTCTATGTGATCACGTGTTCGGCACCATCGTGGTTGGAACGCACACTGATTACCGTTACTCGGTAACCCGCTGTTCGAGCGCGACATACCCTCATTGATGGTTTCCAACAGTCCATCACAATAAACAGTGCCTTGTAGAATTCGCGAGCATAGAACGCGGAACTATGTACACGTTTCGCATTACAATGAACGTTCGCCCACACGGTGTTGGATTATTTGGTCATGGATCACCATACACTTCGGTGTTGAATTGTAGTTTCGCAACTATCAATCAAAACACAGACGCGCACCAAAGGGACAGATCATGATACGCCTATTAATGCTTGCTACTTGCATTCTAACAACGGTGACAGCATCCGCACAATGGGATGTATTCCTCTCATCCACAATGAAGAACACCGCCAAGCTTCACAGCACGGGGAATGTTCTGTTTCATTATGACGATGTGCTACGTCGGTCGGTAGATGGTGGTGCAACGTGGACAACCATCGAGGCAGTACCACACACGATTACAGCGATGGCGAATGTTGGATTTGCGACAGTTGCCGCCATTATGGACGATGCTATGAAGTCCACCCGAATTATTACAAGCACCGATGCCGGACTAACATGGACGGAAACAGGAACAATTACCTTTACGAATATTGGATTCGTTCACGAACTAGTATTCGACGGTTCTGTGATATACGCCGTATCAAACAGAGACGAAGTTTTTATTTCACTCGATCTAGGAGGGCAGTGGATTCGGTTCGCGTATGTTTCCGGTGGTGCTAGCTCTGCCCTGGATGGTACGTTGCACTCTTCCGGCATGTGGGTATTATCAACGTCGGGACTATACTACACTGCTAATGTTGGTATTACGTGGACAAAACAAGGCGCAAACGAAGCTCTTCCCGCAGCACCACAGCAAATAGAAGTTGTGAACGATGATCTGTTCCTTCTCACGCTCAGCGGGGTACATCGCTGGAACACAACCACACAGAAATGGGAAGACATGTCTGAAACATTGCCAGACTTTGCTACACTAAAGGCAAGGCTTCGAGACATCCGCGGCGACGGCTCTACAATCTATGCTGTGGGGCAGCTCTTTGACGGTTCCAGCTTTGTTGTTACATCAACAGACCGCGGCACAACGTGGACAACGTATGGAGAGCCCCTTCCCAACTCCTCGGGCGTTACCCGCAGGGCCATGGCGTTAACAAGTGAATACCTTGTGGTTTTTCACAATGGTGTTGGAGCAGCCGCGGCGGCAAATGGATATTACCGGATGACACGCCCCACTACATCTGTTGATTCGGCCGAACCAATCCGTGAGGGCACTCAAGTGTTTCCTCAACCAGCGTCCGATATTGTAACAGTGCGAATGTCCGAAAGCAATTCTGGCCATGACAAGTTTACCGTATATGACGTGCACGGACGTATGGTGCGAACAGTAACGGCGGCAGGGGGCGAGGTGCGTTTTAGTGTTGCCGATCTACCAGCAGGAATATACACGGTCTCATCCATGGCGGCACGTCAAACAGCCGTTGTATATGTTGTTCGGTAGTTGTTGGTTGTTAATCTGGCTCCCAGATCAAACGTAGAAACATGCCAAAGCGCTCATAGTTGCGTTCTAATGGGATTCCTACACCGATACCAACCAGTAGGTTGTGGGCAATGCCCAAGCGCATTTGAGGTCTAATCACAGCGTTCACATGGGGCCACACGATTGCGTTAGTCTCAACACCAACGAAGTTTCGTGTGCCAGAGATCATGTAGTGAAGACTGAGATTCGCTTCCCACTCTGATGCCCAGGCAGCATTACGGAACTCGAGAAACATGCGTGGTCCGGTGTAGAGCAGTGTGTGAATGTTGTCGCCCCATCTTTTCGCAACCACGAAGAACGGGTTGAAGAGATTACCCCTAAAAATTGGCCCCGACGTGATCCGGTCGAGATCGGAAAACTCTAGCTGGTTGATGTATCCCATGGCCATACTCAAAGCAGATCGTTGCTTTACAAGAAACGACCACTGTATGGCTGTCTTGATACTCTCTACCCGATTCGACGGGCGCAGAGCATCGCGCCCATTCGGTAGGCGCGAGTAGAGTGTGATTGGTATCTCTATCTCGAGTCCAAGTCTATTGATCGGTGCCCATTCGTACTCCACAAGCATATGGTACCGGTCAAACAAGAGCTGATCGGTCATATCAAACGCAATGTTCCATTCCGCCTCGCCTTGCCGAGCGCCGAGGTCGCGTATGAGATCTATGTACAATGGCTCCGCGTGAAGAACCTTGTCTGGTTCTTCGGAATCCTGAACCTCGGCAATGAAGAGGGAGTCCAGCGCACGATGGCTCGTGGAGTCCTGAATCTGTGCGAGCACTACGTTAACGGCCATAGCCCACACGAGTGCGATCGCGAAAAGCAAACGCATTGTCGTCCGTCGATTTGTGAAACAATGTGAGTGTTATGAACTCACATTGTTTGGCGGCGGAGTTAGGACATCAAAAGAGTGCGATTGGAACGTGACGCCACGATAATCGGGAATTCTTTCGTTCATGTGCCATGAAAGAGGGCGGAGGTCTGCCCTAACCGGCACGAGGTAAACACCGACCATCGATATCTGTGGTGCGTCCTCCTCCTTGGAGGTATCATGGTCTCCGGCTGCAAAGTCGATTCCAACATCATCGAGCAAAACGATGACGCTTACGTCAGCGGTATTGGCCGCCGAGCCAACCTTTTCAAATGGTGAGGCCGCCTCCGGAGAGTTTATTGACATCATGACCAGGTATGGTAGCAACACCATCGATGTCAGGTAGGCAATATGGTACCGTGCGGTGCGCATGTTCAGCGGGCACGTCCGACGCAAATGCCGGCAAATTCGTGTGATAAATGTTGTTCCAACTACCATCATTATGTTGAGGCAGCCGCACGCGCTCGATTATACACCATTCAATCGCAGTTGCCATGGTAACTCCGTAACTTCGTGTTCCAACATATTTCCACCAACTATCGCCGTAGGACATCATGCGTACAATTCTTTTCGCGCTTTGCCTGGCACTTGCCTCCCTCAGTACACAAGCACAAGAGCTTAAGCTACCATCACTCAGCCCAACCACCACCATTGCACAGGACTTCTCCACGTCCAAGATCGAGATTGTATACAGCAGACCCTCCATGCGTGGAAGAACAGTATTTGGCGATCTGGTACCCTTTGGCACAGTATGGCGCACTGGTGCTAACGCTGCAACAAAAATTACGTTTGGCGAAGAAGTAGAGATTGGTGGCGTAACGATTAAACCCGGCAGCTATTCCTTCTATACCGTACCTGGTAAGTCTGAGTGGGAAGTAATCATTAACAAGAACACCGGAAACTGGGGCGCAATGGGCTACGATACTAAGGACGACGTAGCGCGCTTTACCGTTAAGCCAACAACACTTCAGAACAACGTAGAAACCTTTACAATTGGTATCGGCAACATTACCTTCTCTTCCTGCACCATCGATGTGGCATGGGAGCGCACCGCTATTAGTGTTGCGGTGAAGGCAAATAATCAAGAGCGACTAAAGGCCAACATTGAAAAGGCGATTAATAACCCCTCGATTCCATACCAGCAGGCAGCTACCTACTACTTCGAGACGAATCAGAATCTCGACAAAGCACTGGAGTATGCTACAAAGGCATCGGACGCAAATCCAAAAGCATACTGGATTTACATGTTAAAGGCACGAATCGCTGCAAAACTTGGTAAGAAAGATGTTGCCCGCGAGGCAGCAAACAAGGCAATGGAAACAGCAAAGGGTACGCCAGGTGAAGCCGAATACGGTAAGTATGCAACCGACTTGCTAAACACTCTAAAATGAGCCTGCTCTCTACATGGCATTGCGTTGTGGCAACACTTTGTGTTGCCACAACTCTTTGTGCCCAACCGGTTCGCCCCCTTCCATCGGCAAAAGTGTATGGAGCACTGCAAAAACTGCGATCTGTAACGAGTGTACTGTATGTAGCCGCGCACCCCGATGACGAGAACACACGTCTGCTAAGTTGGTTGGCAACCGGCAAGAATATTCGCACCGGATACCTGAGCATAACAAGAGGAGATGGCGGACAGAACATCATAGGCGCGGAACAGGGTAAGGCACTTGGACTGATTCGCACCTACGAGTTGTTGGAGGCGCGGAAGCTTGATGGTGCTGAGCAGTATTTTGCGCGGGCGATAGACTTTGGTTTTTCGAAGAACCCCAGAGAAACGTTCCGTCAGTGGGACTCGCTTCAGCTTATCGCGGATGTTGTTCGAACAATACGTCAGTTCCGTCCCGACGTTGTGATATGCAGGTTCCCTAAGGACAGCATGGCGGGTCATGGACAGCATTCCGCATCCGCTATACTTACCGAACGCGCATTCGAGTACATCAACGGCACACTCGAAGCTTCTGCAGCGGATCACGAAACCATAACTCAGCTTCTCGAAGGAACCACCGAGTGGAAGCCAACAACGCTGTTGTTCAATGCATTTCGTTTTGGCAATCGCTCCACCGTACGCGAGGGGATGTTTGCGCTGTCTGTTGGCCAGTACGATCCGCTTATCGGTATGGGTTATGGAGAACTTGCAGGCATTAGCAGGAGCATTCATAGAAGTCAGGGGGCAGGCACGCCCAGTACGCCGGGTGTTCAGCCCGAGTACTTTGGTACCATCTACGGCCCCGAGCCCCGCAATAGTTTGTTCGATGGAATAGACACAACCTGGAGCAGACTTGGCAGATCAGATATAGGTGCCGCCATCGACTCCGCTATTACAGCGTTTTCGTTTCACCGGCCACATCAAATACTCGGCACGTTGCTCCGAATCCGCAGAATGATTTCCGGTATTGTAGATGTTCACTGGCGCCAACAGAAGCTGGCACAGATAGATGCCGTGATAGTATCGTGTATGGGCTTGTATGCAGACATCACTACCCCGGCTGCTCTGGCCTTAGCGGGAGATTCTCTGCGAACAACGCTACGGGTAACCACTCGGAGTGGCACGGCGGTTCGTTCCATTCACGTAACGTGGCCCGATGGAACACAACGTACAATCAGTGATGTGGCGCCGGACTCTCTGGCAGTTCTCGATGTGCCAATGCAGATTCCGGAAAACACCCCCGTTACACAACCTTATTGGCTTGCAGAGGATGCTACAGGCACCTTGTTTCAGTACAACAACACGCCACTAGCCAACCGCGACAAACCAGATTTGCCGTCGGCGCTGTATGCAACCATGAAGATTGTGTTCGACGCCGATACACTTTCTGTGCGCGTTCCCATTAGCTCCAAGAAACTCGATCCATTGCGCGGTGATGTAATTGAAGCTCTGCGCATTGTTCCACACGTAAGTGTTGAACCACTGCGTCCGGTAGAAGTTTCTGGCAGTGCGCAGATTCGTCTACGTGCATATCGCCCCTTTGCTAACGGAACCTTTTCTCTCCGCGACGCGCGCGGCAAGGAAACCACCATTACGGGTCTAAGTCTTGGGGCTAACACCGATACACTGCTAACCGTGCAAATACCGAGAGATGCGGGTTCGACACTTACAGCCGAACTGCGCATAGACAACGCTGTGTTCAACCGTCAGGTAAAAGTTGTGGCGTACGACCATTTGCCATCGCTGCAATACACCGTGCCAGCAGTAGTGACTACCGCAGACGCGCGTGGTGTGCAGATTACGGCAAAACGAGTGGCGTACATTGCAGGAGCCGGCGAGTATGCTCCGGAGTTCCTCAGAGGTTTGGGTGTAGTTGTAGACGAGATAGACGATGCCACCATTCTGCGCACAGCAGAATTGTTGCGCTACAACGCTGTGGTAGTTGGCATTCGTGCGATAAATACACGGAAGTCTATGCTGTACCTAATGCCATCGCTTATGTCATACGTTGAACAGGGTGGCACACTTGTAATGCAGTACAACACACTGCAGGACATGAGCACAAAGCAGCTTGGTCCGTATCCGTTAACCCTTTCTTCGAAGCGCGTTACAGAAGAAGATGCACCCGTAACCATACTTGCTCCGGAACACCCACTGCTACAACGACCAAACCGTATTACGGCAGAAGACTTCTCTCATTGGGTGCAAGAGCGCGGACTGTATTATCCAGTGGAATACGACAAACGATACGAAGCATTGCTATCAATGCACGACGAGAACGAGACGCCCCTTACTGGAGCATTACTCTATGCAAAGGTTGGAAAGGGGCACTACATATCGTGTTCGTTGTCGCTCTTTCGTCAGCTCCCTGCCGGAGTAAGCGGAGCCATGCGTTTGTTTGCCAACCTTGTGAGCGCGAAATAACATGTCAAGTGCAACACCAAAGTCCTACTGGAACAGATGGTACATTGGTGTTCTTCTGTTCCTTGTGCTGCAGATTGTGGCGTATTGGTGGTTTGCCGAGGCGTGGCGATGAGTACCATAGACTGGATTGTGTTTATTGGTGCACTTGCCGGTATTGTTGGCTACGGAGTGTACAAAGGCAGAGGAAATACCTCGGCAGATGCTTATCTCCGCGCCGGACGTTCCCTTCCGTGGTACACCGTAGTGTTAGGAGTTATGGCAACGCAGGCAAGCGCCATTACCTTTCTCTCTGCTCCAGGTCAGGCCTTTACAGATGGAATGCGATTTGTGCAGTACTACTTTGGTTTGCCCATTGCAATGGTAGTTATCTGCGTAACGTTTGTGCCGATATTCCGTCGGCTAAACGTGTATACCGCCTACGAATACCTCGAGAAGCGGTTCGACCGTCGCACCAGACTTCTTACGAGCATATTGTTTCTGCTGTCGCGCGGACTTAGCACAGGGATAAGCATTTACGCACCCAGCATTATTGTAAGCAGTTTGTTGGGCTGGAACATCTACATCACCAATGTGTTGGTTGGTGGACTTCTGTTGCTCTATACTGTGCGTGGCGGTGCCCGTTCTGTGGCCCACACCCAGAGTATTATGTTTGGAATAATTCTCGCTGCAATGGTAACCGCCGCCTTCGTTCTCCTGAGGTCTCTTCCGAACGGCATTACCTTCTCCGACGCTCTTACCATTGCCGGTGCAAGTGGAAGTTTGAATGTTATCACCTTCTCTGCCGATCCCCACGACAGATACAATCTGTTGAGCGGACTGATAGGGGGCTTCTTTCTGGCACTCTCGTACTTTGGCACAGATCAGAGTCAGGTTGGACGTTTCATTAGTGGCAAGGATGTTTCCGAGAGCAGACGCGGACTACTTGTAAACGGACTCGTAAAGATTCCCATGCAGTTCGGCATCCTCTTCATTGGTGCCATGCTCGTAGCTCTCTATAGCGTGCTACCCAGCCCAATATTCTTTAACCCCAACGTGCTACATCGCGTTAGAGCAGAGCGTGCAGATACTGTTGCCACGCTCGAGGCACAATGGCAGGCAGCGCAGAGTGCTATGGTTGAGTCTACAAACACTATGCTAAGAACCGGAGACCGTGAACAGTTCACAATAGCCCGTTCCAACATGCTGCGCGTGCGTGCAGACATGAAGAGCGTTGTTGCCTCTGCCGGTATTGCCGAGCGCACCGATACCAACTATGTGTTCTTGCACTTTGTGCGCACCATGTTACCTGCCGGACTTGTAGGACTGATTTTTGCGGTTGTTATTCTTGCGTCGTGGGGCAGTATCAGTGCCGCCTTTCACTCCCTTGCCACAGCGAGTGTTGTTGATGTATCGAGCGGCGTTAATGTAGATCGTGCGCGCCTGCATACCCTTGGATGGGGATTGTTCTGCATTGCCGTTAGTATGATAGCCACAAGAATGGGGTCGCTCATAGAGGCCGTTAACGTGCTTGGCAGTTTATTCTACGGCACTATCCTGGGCATATTCCTTGTTGCGTTCTACGTAAAGAAGGCAGGGGGCAAGGCCGTATTTCTGGGTGCCATCCTTGCAGAGTGTGTTGTTGTGTTTTGTTTTGTTTTTGATGTTGTAGGTTTTCTCTGGCTAAACGTTATTGGTGCTGCCGTTGTAGTGGGTGTGGCATGGGTGGTTTCAGCAAATAAAGGGAAATTGGCAGAGTGAGAACAATAGAAGAAATACTTCTCGATGTTGGTTCTGCCACCGAACAAAGCAACATGGATTCGCTTCGGCAATGTATGGACGAACTGCGCCTAATGCATTCGGAGCTGGCACTAGTTACTGCGAATGAAGTTGAAGGTTGGGTGTTGCTTAGTTGCGGACAGTATCGAGAGGCTGAGATTCTCTTTGAGAAAGCCATTTCGGTGCATGCATTAAACGCATACGCGGCTGGCGTTACTAGGGTAGCTATGAAGCTTGGAATACTCTACCAACGCACAGGAGACTATCCCAAGGCACTCGCACTCCTTCACCGTGCATATGATAGTGCTGGATCGACATCAGATGCATCCCAGTTGGGATCTATACTGAGCAACATCGGAATAGTATACTCATCCATATCGGAATATGATAAGGCGCTCGACGCCTATACAAAGTCATTAGAGCACTATCAGGAAGGAACTCCGTGCTCGGACTTAGGGCACATATACGGAAACATTGGAAATGTGTATTCAATGCAGAAGGACTACGCTAGCGCGCTTCCATTCTATCGAAAGGCACACAACATTGCTATCACTGTTGGCAATCAGGCATCCGCATTGCATATACAAGTTCTTATGTTCAATCTCTACATAGAAATGAACGACATTGAACAGGCGGATAAAGCACTTTCCGAATTGAGTAATGTTGACTTAACGAATCCATTTACGAGTCTTGCCCGCGATATTGGTAAGGCAAAACTTTGCACGCAAAAGAACGAATATGAAGCGGCAAGGGGGCTGCTCCTTACGGCAGCACACACCGCCAGGAAGCACCACATCAAAGCGGGTTTGCAGGAAATTCATCGCTTGTTACGCAATATCGCAGAGGTAATGATGGACTTTCGCGCATATGTGGAGCACAACAATGAGTATCTGCGAATTACCGAAGAGATAAGTGGTAGGAACACCGCGCAGAGGGTAGCGGTTCAAGAGTCGGAACGCCAGATTGCGGAAGAACGTAAGAATCATGAAAAACACCTCGCAATCCTGCACTCAGCGTTACCAAAGAACATCGCCGACAGAGTAGCGAGAGGTGAAACAGTCAATGATCAGCACGATAACGTAGCAGTAATGTTTCTGGATCTCGATGGATTTACGAACATGTCTGCGAACATGGATCCATCCGAGGTTCTTGCCCTTCTAGAAGATGTGTTTGGTACGTGTGATTCGGTGGTGAATACCCACGGGTTACTCAAAATCAAAACGATTGGAGACAGCTACATGGCTGTTGCATTCGATGCACCACAAAGGGCCGCCAGCGCCGCTCTCGAACTTCTCACACGGATTGCACGGGTGCCGGTACGTATTGGACTACATTGTGGTCCGGTAGTTGCCGGCATTCTTGGCAAAGAACGAATGCAGTATGATGTGTGGGGCGATACCGTAAATGTAGCTTCGCGCATGGAGAGCACCGGTGTTGCCGGCCGGATACAGATTAGCGAAGCAATGGCCGGCGCAATTCGAACCGGATCCTTTACCATTGAGGAACGCGGCACCGTAACAATTAAGGGAAAGGGAGAGATGAAGACATTCTGGCTGCTTCCTGCTGGGTAACAGAGTCCGCAGTGAACGTACCACGCATAGTGCACCTAGCTCACGAGATACATCCTGGCCTCAGCTCAACTCATACTATTGGAACACAGGCGAAGTGAAGAATTCTATCTTGATTGCTCTCATCATGTTTGCATGGTCCCTGGCTTGTGCACAGACGGAGCCCAAGGCGCACGCAACCCGCACAAAGGGGTACTTTGTACCGGCAACGGCACAACGCACAGACTCCGTGGCGTTTACGTATCGAGGTGGCGCATTCCAGAGCTACGGCTGCAAGCCCGTAGATCCAACCTATTGGATGTCTGGTGGGTGCTGCGAGATAACAATTACGTTTGCTCGTCCAGAGGACGCACCATCTATTAGAGTGTGGGGCATGAACACAGATGATGTGGCGTCGGTAAAGATTAACGGACAGCCATACAGTCTGTCTGCATCAACTGCCTACTATAACGCAAAGGTTGTGTGTGGCACGTCTTTGGGCGAACACGGTGTACTTTTTGCAGACGGACTTCTTGTGGGGGCAAACACTCCATCGGAAGGAAACTATTCGTATCAAGACGTAGTGCTGAATACGTCGAACGTGGTATCAATTACCATTACTGCATTGAAGGGGGCCGGCTGGGGCTTTGCTGGCGTGTCCGTGTATAGAGGAGCAGCGGTTCAAGACAGCGAGAAGGGCCAGGGAAACACGAAGAGGTGAGGAGTTACCCGGCACCTAAGAGATACCCGGCACTTGGGTTCAAGCTGGTACACGCCCCGAAAAAGCGGCACGCTTGCGCAACGCATATCGCACGAGAGCAATCATGACCGGTACTTCGATGAGCGGACCAATCACTGCGGCAAATGCCTGCGCTGATGCAAGGCCAAACACCGCTATCGCTACCGCTATGGCCAACTCAAAGTTGTTTGACGCTGCCGTGAAGGATAACGTTGTGGTGCGCTCGTAATCTGTACCCATTCTCTTGCTTAGGTACCAGCTTACAAGAAACATGATTGTAAAATACAAGACAAGAGGAATAGCAATACGCACCACGTCGAGCGGTAGCGCAACAATTGTTCCCGCCTTCATGCTGAACATCAGAACAATTGTACTGAGCAGCGCAACAAGCGTAACACGTCCAATACGTGGGGCGAAGCTATTCTCGTACCATTGTTCGCCACGAATCTTCGTAAGCGCAACACGGGTTACAAAACCGGCAATCAGAGGAATACCCAAATACATAAAAACACTTTCGGCTATGGAGGACATGGGCAGGTTTACCTCCACACCAGTGAGTCCTAGCACCGGCGGTAGCCAAGTGATGAAGAACCACGCGTAAGCGCTGTAGAACAACACTTGGAACACACTATTGAACGCTACCAGCCCAGCGGCATATTCCCTGTTGCCGCAAGCAAGATCGTTCCACACAATAACCATGGCGATACACCTGGCAAGACCAATCATGATAAGTCCCTGTACGTACTCGGGCTTGTCTGGCAAGAGTACCACCGCCAGGAAAAACATGAGTGCCGGACCAATCAGCCAGTTCTGCACAAGAGACAGCAGGAGTACGCGTGCATCTCGAAATGCCTCGCCCATTGCTTGGTAGCGAACCTTCGCCAGTGGGGGGTACATCATGAGAATAAGGCCTATGGCAAGAGGGATGTTCGTTGTGCCAGTTTGCATTGCCTCCAACCTGGTAGGCAAGGACGGAAATACGTAGCCAAGCGCTATCCCAAGCACCATGGCAAGCACAATCCAGAGAGTTAGGTACCGGTCAACAATGCTCATAATGCGAAAGAAGAATTGGTTTAAGCTACAAGAGACAACCTGAAGGGTTGTCATCCTGAGGAGCGAAGCAACGAAGGACCTCAAGCTACGAGCTACGAGCTACACGTTACAATGGGTGGCTACAGTGTTACGAAGACATAAGAAGTTGCCGGCGTACCCGGCACCTAAGAGGTACCCGGCACCTAAGAGGTACCCGGCACCTTGGTCCTTCTACCAAACACGTAACATGCCTACTCCCTCAATGGCGTAAACACCACTCGACAGTAACGAGACATCCACTCGCACTAGGCCGGCACCGACTCGTTCAACACCTGCCGTAACGGTACGCCCGTACAGATCAACAATGTGAAGGGTGTCTCTTTCGGTTCGCACATGTACCCACAACCGTGCAGGCTGCGGCCAGATGCTTGGTGTAGATGCTTCATACGGAACGGAAACCGGAGCTATGGCGCGGGCTATTGGGTAAAAACCAATCCACCCCAATGCCGCGCCTGATACTCTTCCCGCAAGGGGCTGTGCACAAGACACCCATAGAGCGCCTCGCTCATTCTCGATGTAGTCTGCAGAAGATACAAACAACCACCTCGATAGCGATTGCGAGTGGGCTGCGTATGTATACAACATCAACGCAGCCGTAACAAACAACATGGTAATGCCACGTCCACAGTTCGTTGTATTCACGGGCTACCTCACGCGGATGATGTACAAAACGGCTGCATTGGGTATACGCAACGCAATCTGCCGATCATTTGCCGCTGTGGCATTCATGGAGATCCGGTTTGGCATTCCACCACTGAGTTTTACAGATGGAGAACCTTCGTAGCCGGACTCATCGCCGTGGTACGTTCCTACAGCTTGGTCTGTTGTATATGCCTCGCGCGACACGCCGTTACGGCGATAACTCGCATAGGCATCAACCACTCCATCGTCTGCTCCGCGCATAAACATGCCTCGAAGGTCGGGAAGATTAAAGTCTGTCGTTGCCGATGAATCATTCGATCCATCGCCCCACATCGTTCCAAGTACAGAGAAGATGCCGGCATAGGACCTAGAATCTAGTGCCGTCCCATCACACGCCATCCAACCGTCTGGTACAGCGGACGCTTTACCAGCAAATGCGGTGATGGAGCCGATAGGGGGCGAACCCGGTGCTCCCAGTGCATACGGCACGCTGTGAATTTGTAGCCGTGGTTGCAATGGCGCACCGTCAATACTAAGCTCTACCCAATATGGACGAGTCATTGGTGGTAGAGGCGCTGTATCGCCCCCTAACACCAGCGTGAACACTCCGGATACGAACGTAGTGGTGCAGTTATCGCAAACACTGATAAAGTCATCTGTGTTTGCGCCAGCATGAAAGCTTACGCGTACCGAGCGGGTGCCATCCGGCACGGGCTCCCCGTTGGTCTGGAACAATTGTCCTTGTAGCGTTATTGTACCAGGTACCTGCGCCGATGTGCGCTGTGGGGCAATCACAGTAAAGAAAAGGAGCGCAAGGCAGAGAGGTAGAAGACGTTTCATTGTGGTGCTCTCCTTAACGAACTGCATCGGATTCAGTGGTCTTACTTGGGATATGCGTCCACGTAATCTTTGTGAAGTTAAGTGTGCACACCTCTACGAGATCAGGAAATCCATCTTTGTCTAAGTCTTCACTGTCTGTTGTTACAACAGATGTTATAAAGCAGTCTTCTAACTGAATAGTGTAGTAATCTTCAACGCGTCCAGTTGAGCCGCCTCTGCGGAGCGTAATCGTTGCCTTGGCGATATGTTTGCCAGTAGCGCAGTGTTTAGCGAGAATGGGCGAAGCTTTATCATAACGCTTGATAAATCGTATCGGTTCGTATGTCCGCCGCCCGGTTGCTATGCCAGACCCCGCCTCACGTCTGCTGGGATTGGAAACTCCCCAACTGAATGAGTACAACTCTATGGAACCTTCGTGACCACTGGCGAGGGACTCGCCATCTATTCCTTCAATCTTGAGGAAATAATCAACCGACGCCCCATTAAGAACCAGGGCCGACAGTACGAGAACAGTGAAAGCAGCAAGGTATCTCATGCTGACCTCTGTGTGTGTGTTGGAAAGAACGTGAAGGCGAATATAGTCGCGATCCTGCGAAATTGTTCCCAACGCATGAGTACCCGGCACCTAAGAGGTACCCGGCACATCCGGGCCTACTACTACCTTTTTGCTACTACATAGGCCAGATACCCCATTGGTAGGTACGCACAAACAAGATCTAGTGCGGCAAACCATGTGGGTGTGTTAGGTACAAGCATTACCATGATAATGCCCCCTAACAGAAACAGGGTGGCAACAACCATTGCAGGAAGCAGAAAGCCCGGTTTGCCCCATCGCGTTGCTACATAGCTACCTACTAGGGTCCCCACGGCATGTGCGAGGAATGGGAAAAGAAAATTCAGTGGAGCCATGAGCGCCATGGATGCATTGAGGCCCTCGCTGGTGTTTACGTTGGTACCGGGCGGCGGTGGTACGATAAACGTACCCACCTGAAGAACCAGCATGTTGGCAACGGAGCCACCAATAAAACCAACGATAACAAACAGAACAAGGCGAAGTGAGGGATGCATAGGTGTCTCGCTTTGTGTGACCAGTTGTTGTAGGAGTGAAAAATAGCGTAAGAAAACAGAAAAGTTGTACGTTTGGAGCGCAGCGCCCACTCCATGGAGGCACCATGTGCTACTCTAAACTCCTTGTCGCACTCACGGCGTTCGTGATTGCGGTAACAAGCGCTTCGGCGCAGTATGTAGTTTCATCACTGGCCGACCTGCCGGATTCTGACCTAACGGACGAGGTATACGCACCTCGCACTCTTCGAGCAGCCATCGAGAATATCAACAAGCGCGGGATTGCCGCTACTATATTGATAGACCCTTCGCTAGAGTATCAGAAGATTACACTAACGTCTACTCTGCCGGGTGCAATACCAAAGATTACATTTGATGCTAAAGGGGTGCAGCTCGATGGCAATAACAATGTTGCAGTGAACATGGGCTTCATTGTCCGAGGCGATGGCTCCGAAGTACGCAACCTGCTGATTGAGCGCATCAATGGAAGCGGTTTGGTGTGGCAGGCAAGTGATGGAGTAATCGAAATGGTGGTTGTTCGTAACTGTAATGGGCCCGGCATTAACTTTAATGGAGCGAAGCGTAACAAGGTGGGCGGCGCGCTCAAGGGCTATTACAGTAACTATATCTATGGCTGTACGGGTACTGGCGGACACGGATTGTCGTTTATCGTTGGCAGCTCCGACAACGAAGTACAGTACAATGCTATTGGCATAGATGAAACGTATGCCAAACGTCCGAACTCTCGCTACGGAATATTTGCCGAAGATGCTGGCCTGAACATTCACCATAACGTAGTAAGTGGAAACGAGTATGGAGGCATATATGTAGATGGCAGGGGGCGGGCACTATTTACAAGGATTTATAGCAACCTCGTTGGCGTTACGGAGTCTGTGAGCGACACCATCCCAAATCTTGGCAGTGGTATTACAATCACAAAGTCATCCGATGATACGATCAGAAACAACATCGTTGGTGGCAACAGGGGTAATGGCATTTTTGTTGCTGATGCAACGTGTAGGCGTATCACCATTGCGAGTAACATTGTTGGGGTAGATCGCAGTACGAGGAAGGTTCTGCCGAATTTGGCAGGTATCCAATTGAATGGTGCTGATCACATAGTAAAGTTTAATGTGGTAAGCGGGAACGATGGGAATGGTATCTCGACATCGGCGAACACAACTGTTATTGAAGGCAACATTGTTGGTTTGGACTCTTCGCGCTCCATAGCTGTTGGCAATGGTGGCAATGGGATTCATGCCACGTTCCTAAGCGACGCTGTGATTGGTCCAGCAGACAGTCTTGGAGATTGGAACGTTATCTCTGCGAATGGTGGTTCTGGAATCGTGTTGGGTTCTGCTGGAATGACGAATGTGAGAGTCACCCGCAACCTCATCGGCTCTAACTGGAACATGGATTCAGCAAAAGCCAATGGTGGAAACGGAATCCTAGTGCGTTATGATGCGTCCAATATCGTTATCGAAAACAACTATATCGCATCGAACTGGCAAAACGGAATACACATTGAGCGCAATGTTGTGATATTCCTCGACCCTAATCGCGCGCCAATGTATCAGCGTCCACACAACATTACGGTCCGCAGAAACCTCATTGGACTTGCCTACGATTCAGATTCCGTGATGCATCATGGTCTCAATGGCATTTCCGTTCTTAATGCAGACAGCATATTTATTGAAGACAACGAGATATCAGGATGTAATCACAACGGAATACAGATTGCGAATGACAGCACACGCCTCGTGAAGATTCGTCGCAATGTGATTGGAGCTATTGAGACGGACAGCGCATCGTTCTCGAATGGACGGTCTGGAATCTATATCGACGGTGCCAAGGATGTGATGATCGGAGACGCCGTAGACGGCATTGACTACAACATTATCGGGTATAACAACTGGTACGGAGTGCAGTGTAGCTACAACGCCCATAATGTTAAGATACTTGCAAATCGAATCTGTGAAAACGCCTATGGTGGCATTGCATTGGACACCTTTGGGGTATACTATCAAAAGTATGCCTATGACAGTGCAGATGCAGATGTAGGTTCGAACCATCTTCAGAATACACCCTGGTTGTGGGTAGGTGCTGCGCTCAATGGTAAACTGCGTGTTGCGGGCTACCTTCATTCAACACCAAACGAGTCGTTTCGCATTGATGTAGCCCTAGACACAATAGTGCCCGACACACTGTGGTACTCCATTTCGGGCTGCGATCCCGTTGCGTGGTTCGCGGTGCGAACAAACGATGAAGGATATGCTGTGTTCGATACAAGTCTTACTGTTGCTGATATAGATACGCGTTTGGCGAAACATCCCATTGTAACCACCACGGCAACAGGCACACACGGAACATCACAGTTTTCGCTCAAACCAATGTTGCCACCAGATGAGCCCCTTGTAATAGATCTTGCGGTAGACATCGACACTGCACGCTCTACGGTTGGTGCGGACGGCAAAGTGGAGCTTTGGGCAACCATAACCAACCTAGGAATAGACATTGCCACGGCTGTAGTTGTTCACGACTCCCTGGGTGTAGCGTTTACAGCCGACACGATGGAGATCTCGAAAGGCGTCATAGACCGGTATGACAGCACCGTGATTGCCACCATACCCACACTGGGCAGAGGTGAGTCTGTTACGATGCGCGTAGTGGGCGGGACAAGGCGCGTGGGAACGTATCACCGCACAGTAACTGCGCGGAGTGCTCAGATGGATATTGATCCAGCAAACAATAGAGATGCGATAGCGTTCGATATTACGGTTGCGAACGGAGTAGCAGGAGATGGCGAGCACGCTCCAGTACTACGTTATCGTGCCGATGGAACATTGGAAATACTACCAAGCAGAACAGACAACTACACAGTTTACTGCTACGACCTGGGTGGAAGGGTGCTCGCAGTGTTTAATGCAGAACACACCGAGGCAGGAAATGCCATCGTGATAACTCCACCGCGGGGAACGCTTGGTGTTTCTCTAAAGGGATCGCACGGAGGCACGTTGAGAACCCTACATTGATCGGCACCGAAGGATGTACCCGTCACTGTTGTTTCGCCTATATTCGCCAATGAAACATTGCCTCCTCCCCCTCGCCCTGCTTGCTACAGTGGCTTCTGCCCAAGTAGACCATTGGGAACTCGTTGCAGACCCGTTCAGGGCGTTCCTTCCACACCGAGTGGAATCTCGGGAGATATACCCTTTGCCATGGAACTCGGCCGTATGGAAGGACGAACGATATGTTATTTCTGGACGCAGAACGTACTTTGATTCTGCAAAGTCTGAATATTACAATGAGTGTATCATTCTGGAATCTCGTGATTCCGGCGCCACATGGAGCAAGATTGGCGTCTTCACGGGCTTCCCATCGTTTAATACGGAACCCCTGATGTATGTAACGTATTCGCCCGGTGGGGACGTGATGGTGGGCTACACGGCAAACCATCTTCGGTACAACAGAGAAACAGATAGGTGGGAAGAGAATTTCAAGGCCGCCCCTGGCGCCGCTGTTGGCGTCCCGAAGTTTAGAGATGGTAAGCCGTTTTTCGTGATTATGACGTCCAATCGGAGTGACCAATCTCCCATTGGCTACTTTACATCAGAAGATGATGGCAGAACATTACAAGAAGTTCCTGCTCCAAAATTTTTGGGTGCTCTTGACGATGAAACGCAGTTTGGAGCAGGGTGGAGGATGTTAAAGGGGCGAACAATACCAGACGTTAACTATGTGCTCCTGAAATCTGAAACAGATGGAATACGGGGTGAACCGTTCTATTCGCAGTCCTTGGGTTTGGTGTTCCATGGGAGGTTTCATGGTGATGATAATGCCCGTACGTGGGAATCACATCCGACGAGTAAGGACCACGTAGAGCGATTTGGCTATCGCACGATTGAAAATGGCACATTTGTTTGTCACATCGCTAAACATACATCCAACCTGGGTTATAAACACTGGCAGTGTGCTACGTCGTCCGACATGGGGCGCACCTGGCAGGCAAGCGATGTAGACGACAATCGCGAGCCCATTAACACTACATCGTCCGTAGGATGTTCGTCCTACTATTTTACTGCCGAACCTTCGGGAGAGATCTACCGTGCTATTCCTACTCCCACGATGTCTCAAGCTCTTCGGTGGCCAGCGGATGCAGACAGCAACCGCTCGTGGGCACAAACAATGATTTGTCCAGCCCCAATAATCGGTGAGATCCGACTTCAACTATCCACAAATGCGGGCATGACCAACGTTGTGCTCGATACTGTTTCGGCAACCAGGCATGTGCTTTTTTCCCAAGCAGCGGGAAGCACCACCTATCACTGGAGGTATGCATGGCGGCAGTCGTCTACTCAGGAGTGGTCTGCATGGTCGGATGTTTGGACGTGGCGGACAGGAACGTTGGCGTTCTTTTCCTATTTGGGTGATAACGAGCCAAAAGCAACAAAGCCGCCCCTTGCCACCATCTTGATGAACGGTACCATTGTGCGGATCTTTCCCCTTTCTCGCAGAATAACAACCTCCGTTGATGGCGGTGCATCATGGGATAGTATTGGCGTTATTCCTGGCAGTGATGTTTTGCAACGATTGTGGGAATCGCCGAAGGGGCGTCTGCTAGTGTCTACAGCTCAGCGAACATTGGACGTGGACGTTCTAACTGGCACTACAGAGGTGGTACGAAATGCACCATTGCCAAACCATGTTAACTCTTCGGCAGTAGAGCTGTATGGAGCGGTGGGCTCGGCAGCAGTACGGAGTACCGATGATGGCAGGACGTGGAAGGTTCTGCATGATTTTTTCGGGGGCATATCTGGTGTATCATTTGACCCCGATGGGAATGTGCTTTTTGCGCTGGGATATAGGTTAAACCAAGCACCGCCTCCACAGGGATATAGCATGCTTGGTGGACTGCAACTGTACAACGTAACAACCAATACATTCGCAGCACTTTCTCCAAACAGTCTTTCTACAAGCGATGAGAATGCCGTTGGGTACCAAGGGTTGATTCGACTGCGAGGTGGAGAGTTGGCGATATACGAACACTCCCAACATCCGGAGGGATTGCGGACATCTCGCGACGGCAAAACGTGGCCTCTTATGCCGCTAGATCTGCGGCCGCCCGGTGGCGTTGGAAGAATGTTTACAGACAGAGATGGTGCATGGCTTGTGTCTGATAACGCCACACCAATGCATCGCCAACGCGACGATGGAGGATGGGAGAAGTTCAACGACGGTTACACCATGCGTGATGCCGATTTCAGAAGCTCGTTGAACGACGAATCCTTCCACCAAGCTCGCGATGGTTCAATTGTTCTTAGTGGTAGTTGGCTACAAACAACCGATGCATCATTCCGAAAGCTCCGCCCACAACACCGTGGCATTGTGCGTCCGGGCACAGTTACTCTTGCATGGAATGCTATGGATGGGGCCGTGCGGTACGAAACAGAACTGATGCCCGAGGGCAGATTATCTTCCAGCGCCGAACCACAGTTAACACTTCAGAATGTTGCGGCCGGTGCACATACCTGGCGCGTGCGTTTTATCAAGGCAGATGGCACGGTATCGGGATGGTCGGCCTCGGCGGTCTTTACGGCAGAGGGCCCAACCAGCGTTGATAACGAAGAAGAATCTCGCACTAGAGTTGTACAGACTCAAGCGCTTTCCTTGTCCAGAGAGATGTTCCTGGAATGGATAGGTACATCAGCTCCGGTTATCCGCGACCTGCGTGGACGCGTGGTGCCGGCTATCGACCTCGAGTGTGGACTTTACACACTCGTGCGCGGAAATACGGCATTTGTGGTGTTGATTGCGAACTAGCCGGTTATAACGTACCCGGCACCTAAGAGATACCCGGCACCATCTCCATATCTCCATAAAATTGGGGGTGTGTGGTTTCGGCTCCTATGCTATTTTTCCGCCCGAATACTTTGGAGGCGCACATGAAGGCACTACTACTCCTTCTTTGCTTGGTTTCATTCTCCATCTCGGGTTTGTACGCCCAGAACTCCGCCACATGGGAGGTATGGAGAGATGCAGACCTTTTTAAGCTTAGCACACATACCACAGACTCTGTTACGTACTCATTAGAGGGTGGTGTGCTTACTCTACGCTTCGAGCTGCGAGAGGCGTTTCGTGGCAGACCAACCCGCCGACTGCAGATTACTATTCCCAATTTTACCGGCGTTAAGAACTATAATCCCGTATCCGGCTCCACCACGTATTGGGAGAACTTCTCAACCACTGAGAAATGCGCGTGTTTCGACCACATGGTGAACGACGTGAACATTACCAAGTACGACTCTGTGAAGAAGGAGATATCGGGCACATTTAACTGGAAGTGTGTTTCAAACGTAAGCGGTACAGAAATTAACTACCGCATCCGCAACGGCATATTCGATGTGGGTGCACCGAAGATTGCACTAGAGCTCAATCCCAAGGATTCGCTTGTACTAAAAACCGTTCAAGCAGACACAACACTTCGAATTACCATCACCGCCAAGTTGGGCACCACTCCCGTTGAGGGGGCGTCCATCTTCGTCAACAATAAACTCGAAGAAAATGGACCAACCTTTACGCTAGCCGGAAGAACTGATGCAGCCGGAGTGTTGAACTACAACTTCCCATTCAAAAAGAACACCCCGGAAGGTAATTACGAAATCTCCTTCTATGCCGAGAAAACCGATGTGCGGAAGAGCGACACAAGTAAGGTAACCGTATTCTGGGGTAACCGATACTGGCACTACAAGTGTGCAGGCATTAATGTGTTGGAATTCGACGCAGGAGAAGGCAAGGAATGGAAGCCCGAGTCTCAGGGCTCGGCTATTATTACCACAGGTGGACCCGTAATGATAAACGGTGTGATCCGTGTAGAGGGTCCACTCCGCATCAATACTACTGCAGGGCAGGTGCGAATTATGCCCAACCCTGGAACGCGCATAGTTATGCCCGACGTACAGTTTGCCCCTGATGACCGTGGCGATTTAGAGCTCACCAATGTTTTCGATCCCGGCCTTATTCCTCTGCCGGACTGCGACGGGATAATCTCACTTGCACTCGACCCCGCAAGTCAGGCACTCACGAAGAAGCTTACAAAGAAACTGCCCGGCGGAATAGAGCTTTCCCTAAAATCATTGAAGATCATCAACCGAGCCGATGCAAAAGGCATCGACATGAAAGGCAAGATTACATTGGGTCAGGCCCGCGCTGGTTGCGATTCGCCAGTAGATACCAGTGGCGGTTTCGACCTTTCTCTCGGCGAGAGAATTGGCGTTAGCGTAGGCGTAGCAATCACCACTGCCGGGTGGGAAAAGTTGAGCATAGATGCAGAGAACATTGCGCTAACGCACGCATTATGTGTGAATGAGTTTTCTGTGAATGCAGACTTTGTAAACAGAGTATACAGTCTGGCTGGCAAGCTCACCTTCCCTGTGAAAGGAAGGGATATTTCCTTGGGAGGCAGTGTGCTGTTCAAAAACAATCCGTCTAACCCAGATAACAAGCTCCATTTTGATAGTTTGTCTGCATCGCTCGACATTGGAGATTGTAAACCCGTACCGCAAACCCCACTTTGCTTTAAAGCACTATCGTTTTCCACCAGCGGTTGGTCTAGTGCAACGGCTGCAGGTAGGGCGGTGCGTGTATCGGCTACTTTCAACTCCCTGGAGCAGATTATTCTCGCAAAATCGGCATGGGTTAAGCAATACTTCGACGCACCGGAAATCTTCGAGTTTGAAGCAACAGGTGAATACCGACACCCGCTCATCTTTTCTCTTACGGGTGTTGCCCGAGCACTTAAGCTTCCTAAACTTTCAAAGTCGAAGCCGTGGCAATATGAGTCGGGCACAACAATTCAGGCCGACTTAAACCGCAGCGTTGGTCTCTATGGCGAGATTAAGTTTGGTCACCTTGGATTAGATGATTACTTCTTGTCGGGCACCGGAGGCATTAACTTTTCGTGGACGCCAACGCTATCTCTATCATGTGCCGGTAGCTACACGGTGCGTATACCTGCTCCAGGTCCCGATGTGCTACGTCTTCCGGTTGCGGGTCCAATTCTGCGGTTTATGTCGCTTTCCGGATTTATTCCACAAACCTTCGGAACCGGCAGCGTTAACGCATTGGTGAGCGAAGACGACGGATTCCGAATTACCGCTAGCGTAGACGTACGCCAACATCCGATCGCATACATCCGGCATTTCGGTCGGTTGTCTCTCGATGTTCAGTACAAGGATACACTTAGTGTTACATCAAAGGCAGACACATTGGGATCGATCCGCGTAACACGCAAGGATATTGAGGATGCGCAGGGGGCGGCCCAGCCGCTTCACACCATTGCTGTTGATGGTACAGTAGAACGAGTGTTCGTGCTTATCTCTGGTGCCAATACGGCGCCTGTATCTCGCATTACCTCTCCGTCTGGAACCACATACGATGGCACTAGCGCAGACTCTTCTGTAATCCTATTTGCAACGCCGGGAAATGAGATGACGTCTTGGACAATCGTCAGTCCGGAAGAAGGAGATTGGACGCTGGCCCTTGATTCCCCTGCAGAGGGAGACGAAGTGGATATACTGGTTAACAGAAAGGCCACGCCCTTCGAGGTACGCGCAACACAAAACGGACGTACCGTAACAGTAGAGTGGGACCCTACAGCGCACAGCTCCCAATCGGACGATGTTCGAATCTTTGTGGACATTGACAACAGAGGCTTCGATGGGTCGTATGTAGGCAAAGCGTTCGAGAGTACCGGAAGCTATTCCTTCGAGATGCCTACCGACATGACCGAATGCAGCTATCGGGTTTACGCAACCAGATTTGTATCTGGCCAGCCCCTTATCAGTGCCTATGCAAACGAGCCAATTAGCACCCCCGGCACGGGTGTTCCGCAACCTGCCGAAGTGCGCGCAACATCCAACCTGTTGGGTCGCACGGTAGTATCCTGGCGCATGGAGCCCGGAAGTGCAGTAAATGGCTTCTTGGTAAACGTGCGCAACGAAGACGGCACAGACTCGCTCTATGCGCGTGCGTATGCGGAAGACCGCTCCGTGGAGCTTACCATAGAAAACCACACAACAAAACGTATCTCCATAACTGCATTCGATAGGCAGGGGGCGCGCGGATGCGCAACCGAGGCCTTGGAGATTACAACCGGCGTAGATGATGCTGATTACACAGGATTTGTGCGCGGTGGTTCCGGACTTGAAGTGCGCTTGGCACCAAACCCCACCAGCGGTTACACAGAGATTGGCCTTCGTGTAGATGTAGCCCAAAGCTCCACCGCACACATACATGTAACCGATCTTCTCGGCTGTACTGTGGCATTGTTCGAAGCAACTGCATCTGCACACGGATGGTCCAACGTGTATTGGGATGCAACAACTGCGCAGCCCGGCAGCTACCTTGTGCGTGTAACGTGTGGGGCACACACATGCTCGGTGCCAGTAATGGTGCTGCGATAAACATCCAGCCCACAATACCAACGGTAAACAAAAAAGGCCTCGTCTTCCGATGAGGCCTTTGTGCTGTACACCGTACGGGTGTTGGAAGAGAAGTTCTAACAGCTATGCATGTATGAAGGTTAGTGTAATGTCGCGATTTGACACTGGCGTTTCTACTGGCGTTATTGATTAATAAGAAGCATTGTCTGGGCATGGGAATTCGGGTGTCTGACGGGTTGGTTGTGTTCACTAGACGATGAACAGGGTGGAAAACCCACTCAAAGTGAGCAGTGGATTCCGGGGCAAAGTGAGCAGGTGTATTGGGGAGTAGATACGTACGGATTTCGGTATTCGTGATGAGCAGATTTGGGCAACACCGTTGGCCGATTCATCGATAGCTCGTCATGGCAAACCAACCGATTTCTATGAGTAACCTCCGCCAGGTCCTGAAGCTCCATTTCAGGGGAACAATGCAAACTCCAGATCAGCCAGCTTACCGGGTTGTCTGGCAACACGGTAACCAAGTATATTACGCAGTTAGGCCAGTATCGCAAAGCGCATGCCGAGGGATATCGCATCTCATCGTTCTTCTATAAATACCACAGAGTCTGGAGGAAGCGGCACGCGCCCGATATGCACGTTGAGCAAGAGGCCAGTGATAAGATGTGTATCGATGCTATCGGCGATAAACCTCGCTACGTAATTCAACCGCTTGACCAACAAAGCAGCGCTATTCTGATGGAGATTATCGAGGACCGCCACGGAAAGCGACCAAATATTGTTACTTCCGAGGTGCTTGTAAGTAACTGGTACGAGATCATCAGCGAACAAACCATTGCCGACGCCATCCTTGACGGCATTATCCACAGTGCGCACCGGCTGGAAATCCAGGGCTACTCGATGCGCAAACGCAATGAACAAACAAACGCAGAAAACATCTAACAATTCACTATTTTCTCACACAACAAATGCATGAAAACTGTATGATTTTCTGCACCCGCATTACACCCATTTTTTACTGCTCACTTTGACCTGGAGTTAGGTGCTCACTTTGGATTGACTATCCAGTAACGCTCTGGTCGTAACAACAACACATCAACTTATAAAGAACTGATAAATCCATGGGATCATTCATCATCGCTTTCTTGACAATCGCCCTACCTTTAGCCTTTTGGGTGTGGATCATTTGGCTAATCGTCCGTGCCTCAAAGAAAAAGAAGGCCGCCAAACTTGCACAAGCAGAGATGGAGTTGACTTTGCGTCTTGAGGCAGAACAGCGCCGGCAGGAGGAAGAGGAAAGAGATAGGCAAAGAAGAATCGAGTACGCTCAGGCACTGATCAACAAGTACGGTGTAGAGACCGCTAAACGGATCGCAGAAAGGGTACCGATGATCGGCGATACAGAAGACATCATCATAGAGATGTTCGGAAAGCCGGCCGACATCGACACCAAGCAAACTGCGAAGAAGGCGACTCTCACTTACAAGTACGCACAGAAGACGAAGACTCAGTTTGGGCTCATCTTGAAGTTTGACGAAGGGGTGCTAGTGGAGTGGGAAGACAAGCGGTAACAGATAGCCATCTATTGATCATTCGCATCAGTAGCAAGCAAAAGAGATTGATTCATCTAATTCTGACTGCGCAGACACCACCACAGAGGGCTGTAAATGGCTGGGAAGAATCAGAAAAAGCAAAAACGACGCAGATCTCCTTCGCACGATCTCGCTCGCGCAGAAAAGAACCAATCAGAGACTCTACGCCGAAGAGAGTTAACCATTTCAAACGTCGTGCGCTATCTTTTCAACGTAGCCGTGCTACTCGGTGTTTTATGGTTCGCGGCCGAGGTCATTGAATCCGTATATGGTTGCCGAGATCATCGTTGGCTTGTTGAAAACGCTCAACAATGGGAGTGGTGGAAAGAAATTCTTTCTTGGGTTCTCCGCAATTGGGGCGCAGAATGGATTCCTGTTGGGCTGATAACTCTAGTAAGAATTAGCTTCGGAGCCAACAAAAAAGAATATCTTGCGTCAAGGAATAGGTTCCTCGAAGAGGAACGCGACCCCCATCGAGATTCCAGTCGAGTTCAACGAAATGGTGGGACAAATAAAGGAGATCTTTAATGGCACTGCCGGCATTAGCTCTCTTGTGTGTATCTGCAATTCCACTCTATGCATTTTGGCGAGTATATCGCGCTCATCGTGTAGACGTGTTTCGGCAATCCCTATACAAGATTCGAGATCAAGTGTACGACGATGCGCACTTCCACAAAGTCATAAATCGCAACGACGAAGCCTATCGCCTGCTTAGAAAGCGCATAAACCTTCTCATTCGATTTGCGCACAGATTCTATTTTACAGACTACATCGTGATCAAGCTTCGTCGCAATGGAGACGAGTCCGGTAGGTCGATAGCAGAGAGTTACGCGCAAGAGTTTTCAAATGCCGTTAAAGCAAGCAAGACGCCGGACTACTACGAGTCCGTACTTGAGCACGTTCATATTCGCACCATCGTACACGTTATCCTAGTCTCGCCAGTTTTCGCAATGTCGGTGTTCGGCTTTAAAGCAACGTATTTCTTGATCAAGATCTTGTTTTTGAGTGCTTACGAATTCTTCTTGCGGGACGAGCAAAAGAGTAACGTTGACGATCGTGTCCCTCCGTCAATGATCACGCCGCAGTTCGTACGCTACGAATCGGAGGCTATGCTTTCACAAGAACAGCAAGATCTCGCAGCCGCAGCCTATTGACAGAGACCGGATCGAACACTCCGTCTGGAACAATGATTCCTAGGGGAGACGGCTGCCTTGCGCATCATCAGATCGCATCGCCCCAGATTTATCGTCCAAAAGAGCTCAACAGATGTTGAATATATTTTTTCACGATTGACACATTTTTTCTAACATTGACAACAAATATCCGGATATTACATCCAGAACAACGGCAAAACAAGTGCCACCCGGTTAATGCTCCGGTTTAGAAGCGAGTCTCGGGACGGCCAAACGATTCTGCTGGATTCTGTCATGTTTTACTAAATCAAGCCCGACGGATTCCCAACGACCTTCGAATCGTTCGAAGATCTCTACGGGATGCTCCGGGACCACGCGATAGACACAAACGAGAACACGGTACTCCGCGCCATTGTTCCACTCCGAGAAGACTTCCTGAGTAACGACGTCCAGGAAGGATATGGCTTCGACGGCCGCCCAATGAAGATCTGGGAAAGAGATAGCACGTTCATCGGATACGAAATCTGATCACAAAGGGGAGGGGTAACCCTCCCCATATCTTATGAGGTAGACCATGTCGCAAAAAGAAAGTCTTTCCATAGAGTGGCGCCAACTCATCGACGGGGGTACTTGAACCTCTTTATTGAGGGACAAGACACAGGCGCAAGCGTAAGCCAGGGGCAAACACCCGATGGCGGTAAATACTTTGTCATCCGTCCCAGGTTTGCAATTCCAAAGATCCTCAGTCACTTCTCCACGATAGAAGAAGCTCAGCAGGCGGCTATCCAAGAATTGTTTCGGTTGGCTGTTTTACCACCCAGTGAACGAGATCCACTGCTCAACTCTTTTAAGCAGACTGTATCGACCTGCATCTTCCATTTGCGAGTGGAAGACCTCGACCGCGTGAAAGGTCTTGTCAAGATCAAGAAGCTGGCTGAACTTGCAGGGCTCTCTGCTTCAGCCATAGCGCAGAAAGTCGGCCGAGGAACCCAGCTGACGATCGACGAATCCGAGGCAATGACGAAGGTTTTTCGGGATCTCGGCGTTGTGATCGAACGCCGCAAGGCGTAGATCCGAGCCGTGCCCGCCAATAGACCCAAAGCAATCTGGGAACACCCGACGTACAAGTATGTGCGCGTCCGGGAACACCGCGGTGTGGCATCCACGGTGATCCACGGATCGTACCCAAAGTCAACCGGATACAAGTTCGTTAGGTCGGCACGGATGAACGTGATGAAGATCCTCGAGCAACGACCTCAGATGCACCTCAGTTTTGGACCTCGGTTCGGATATTTCGGCACTCACGATTGGGGGCTCGAAGGGGTGAATTGCAGGTAATCGGAACAAATTCTATGGGTATACTGACGGTCTTACTGACCAGATTTGGTAGATGGTATTAATCGAGTGAAACTTATGTTATCATTGTCGAATGGGCGTTCTCGAATTCAAATTCCATCTTTGTTTAGAGCGAAACACCCTT